>NZ_CP073579.1:1014426-1352568 GCF_018199995.1 Photobacterium sp. GJ3
GTAGTTCACCCAGCTTTCTTCTTTATCAGACGCCTTTCGATCCGGCAGGCACTGCCATTGTCCAACCAGTTCAGTGATTGACGCGATATCCGTTGCATGTTCTGTTTTCGCCGCCATGGCTGGCTGCGTCCCCAAAAAAACGAAAGCGGCCAGACAACCGCGCTGCATCCATGACTTCATCCCTCTCCCCTCAAGATTTCATTGATTCAGCTAACATAGCGAACTTCAGCGGATGGCTCCACAAAGTTTTCTGAAAATCAGACATGAAAAAAGGAGCCGTAGCTCCTTGATCTGATTCATTTGGTATGGCTCAGGATGGTTTCACCTGCAAAGTCGCCTGAGCATCTGCGGCAGACTGGGCCGTCGCAGACGACGGCTGAGCATCTTGCGCCGACAATTTCGCCAACAAATGACTCACCGGCACGATCGGTCCCATCATATTCACCC
Source organism: Photobacterium sp. GJ3 (assembly GCF_018199995.1). Lineage (NCBI taxonomy): Bacteria > Pseudomonadati > Pseudomonadota > Gammaproteobacteria > Vibrionales > Vibrionaceae > Photobacterium > Photobacterium sp. GJ3. Next base: position 1,014,874 of record NZ_CP073579.1, read on the forward strand.
GCATCGGCGAACCCACTGCACCCAGGTGCAATTCAGAGGTATCTGAGGCGGAGTAATTGTATTTGTAATTGAATTTATCAACCGCCATGTGGAGCAAATCAAACTCCTTCCGATGGCAGGAAACATAGGCACGCCAATACATCGCATCCAGCACTTCATCCGGCGTATAGGCCCGGATGATGAAACGCCAGCTGCCATCCTCACCGTAAAAATCCAGCGGGAATATCTGCTTTATTTTTCTTTTGTTCAACAAGGTATATCTATCCACTCAGCCAGCGAGACAACAGAATTATCCTTGGATTAGCACAGATTGGAAGAGAAAAAAGCAGAAAAATGACAATTTTGACAATCCGTTTCAGAAACGGCTATCGGGGAAAGCGAGGATGGAATCTTCGGGAGGATACCACAAAAAAAATGCACATTTCAGACTTGTGGAAAAATTTTCTCTGCCTATAATGCTGAAAACCGGAGCGTCTGCCAACGCTCCGGTTTTTTTGTGCCTGCTCTTCGGGAATGAAGTCATCTGCCAATGATTCACCCCTGGGAGCAATATTCAATCGCTACACTGAAGATAAAGAAGGAACTTCAATGCGTATCGAACAAGACCTGAAACTGGGCTTCAAAGATGTTCTGTTTCGTCCAAAACGATCCACCCTGAAAAGCCGTTCTCAAGTTGAATTAACCCGCGATTTTACATTCAAGCATAGTGGCCGTCAATGGTCTGGCGTGCCAATTATCGCCGCCAACATGGATTCCGTCGGCAGCTTCGAAATGGCGCAAACGCTGGCGAAGCATCAGGTGATGACCGCAATCCACAAACATTACACTGTGGATGACTGGGCCGGATTCGTGCGAGAAAACCATGCGGAAGTACTCAAGCATGTCATGGTCTCGACCGGTACATCCGAAGCGGATTTCCAGAAAACCAAAGATATTATGGCGCTGACGGACGATCTGATTTTCATCTGTATCGACATTGCCAACGGTTACTCGGAGCATCTGGTGGAGTACGTTGAGAAAGTCCGTGCAGCCTTCCCGGATAAAGTGATCAGTGCCGGTAACGTGGTGACGGGCGACATGGTGGAAGAGCTAATTCTGGCAGGTGCCGATCTTGTCAAAGTCGGGATTGGCCCGGGTTCTGTCTGCACCACCCGCGTGAAAACCGGCGTCGGCTATCCGCAATTGTCGGCCATTATTGAGTGTGCCGATGCCGCGCACGGTCTGGGCGGCCGGATTATCGGCGATGGCGGCTGTACCTGTGCTGGTGACGTTTCCAAAGCATTCGGCGGCGGCGCCGATTTCGTGATGCTCGGCGGCATGCTGGCTGGCCATGAAGAAAGTAATGGCGAAGTTGTTGAAAAAGAAGGAAAAACCTTCATGAAATTTTACGGTATGTCATCTCAGAGTGCGATGGACAAACATTCCGGCGGTGTTGCCAACTACCGTGCAGCTGAAGGAAAAACCGTCCTATTGCCTTACCGTGGCCCGGTGGAAAACACCATCCAGGATATCATGGGTGGCGTGCGCTCAACCTGCACCTACGTTGGCGCGGCGCAGTTGAAAGAGCTGACCAAACGCACCACTTTCATCCGTGTACAAGAGCAAGAGAATAACGTGTACGGGAAAGAGTGATACGTCACTTTGAATCCTAATTGTCACAAGTGAAAGGTCGCAGATGCGGCCTTTTTTTATGTCCGGAACCTATGGCATCTCTATATACGTGTTGTATTTGCAAACATGGTGGCGTCCTGCCCTTGGCGACATATTCAAATAACTTACTTAGAAAATCGCTTCAGCGCCTTCATTCGATAAAGCCACCATGTTGATGAGTGGTTTTTCCTTTGGGTTGCCTGGTGTTTTCGGACGGATGGGCAGTCGCTATCGTGAATCATTTTGTTCACCTGGCCGACGGCAATGCCTGAAATTTCAGAGAATTTCTGAACTGTGACAAAGGGACAAAGTGGTGCATTGAACACTATTGAATAATTGTTCGTGGTGGTATCCTTGCGAGTTGTTCAGATACTTGATTATCGAAAAACCGTGCAAGTTAATTCGATATCACTCAAATGGCTTCTTTTGGGGGAAGGTAAGATGTATGTAAGTGATAAGTCCAATGCAGTTCACAACACAGTCAACCTGCCTTACTTCACGTTCAAAGATGGTGATTTGGTCGAGGAAGAAAAGCTCCAATTTGATCGCCGCTATCTAGAAAGTAAAAGAGTGCTACCTAACGACAACCTGATCGTTATAGCAAAAAATGGCGACTTGGTGTTTGATGACAAAGCAATTTCAGGCCAGTATCTGATCAAAATTGATGAGGATGCGTCAATCAACTCGCTACAAAAGCTGCCAGGTAACAAGGTAGCGATTGCGTTCTCCAACTCTACTGTGCAGTTGGATGAAAGGGATATTGAGGTTTTGGGTAAAATAATAACTAGGCTCTAATTTATATGAAAAGTATCGTGTTTTTTAACAATAAAGGTGGTGTTGGTAAAACAACTCTCCTGTGTAATGTGGCAGCAATATTAGCTGATGAACATCAAAAAAAAGTACTCATTGTAGATGCTGATCCTCAATGTAATTCGACTGCTTATTGTTTAGGAGATTCCGTAGTTGAGGAAATGTTTTCAAAAGCAAAAAGAAATACTATTGAGAACTTCATTCAACCATTAAAAAAAGGTAAGGGATATTTATTAGAAAAAGTCAAACCGATTTACTCCCAACGATTCAATCTAGATATTATTCCAGGGGATCCAAATCTTGCTTTAAGTGAAGATTTGCTTGCTTCCGATTGGAAATCCTCTATCTCCGGCGACGAGAGGGGATTACAAACGACTTTTGTAATGAAAGATTTAATTCACAAATATAAAGATGACTATGATTTTATATTTTTCGATGTAAGCCCATCACTAGGAGCACTAAATAGAGCTATATTAATTTCTTCGGATTACTTTGTTGTTCCAATGAGCGTTGATGTTTTTAGTCTCTCGGCTATTGAAAACATTGCTGCATCTTTAAAGTCTTGGAAAAAAGCGTTAAAACAGAGCTTAGATTTATTTAAAGATGATGAAAAAGAAAGTTTTAGCGTAAATAATGAAGTCGTTGACTGGAATCTTAATTTCATTGGATATGCTGTGCAGCAATATACATCAAAAACAGTTTCTGGAACGAAAAGACCTGTGAACGCATATGAAAAAATCAATAAAAAAATCCCATCAGTCATTAACAAATATTTAATAGATAATGATGAACTAAATATTGATTATAGACTAGGTGAGATACAAAACCTTCATAGCCTTATTCCATTATCTCAATCTGCAAACTGCCCCATTTTTAAGTTAAAGTCTAGCGATGGTGTTGTTGGTGCACATTTTTCAATGGTTAAAGATTCAAGAGCCATTTTTGATAAAATAGCAATTAACATTATTAAAAATATCGAGGTTATTAATGATTAATTGGCCTGAGGATGTTATTGAGGATATAGCTAGACGGCGTTGTGTCATTTACATTGGTTCTGGTGTCTCAATGAATAGCACCAATAAAAACGGCCAAAGACCAAAGACATGGCACGCTCTGCTAACTGACATGCTTAATAAAGTTGAAAGTCCAAAACAGCATATAATTAAACTTCTAAAAGAAAACGACTATTTAACATCTTGCGAGATTATAAAAGATAAAATGGGTCGAGAACAGTTTGTAAGAACCCTACGTCAAGAGTATTTAACTCCGTCTTACCTCCCTGCGGATATTCATAAAAACATATTTAGATTGGACTCAAGACTAGTAATCACTCCAAACTTTGATAAGATTTATGATTCATATGCTACGGGGCAAACACATGGATCTGTAATCATAAAGAATCATTATGACAGCGATATACATTCAGCCATAAGAGAAAATGGACGATTGATAATTAAAGCTCATGGGACTATTGACACGCCAGAGAAACTAATATTTACACGAAAAGAATATGCAGAAGCTCGTTCAAAATATAGTAACTTCTATGAAATATTAGAAGCTCTATCTGTAACGCATACGTTCATTTTTATTGGCTGCGGTGTAAATGATCCTGACATTAGATTACTGCTTGAAGATACATTTTTCAAACACGATAGCTACAAGCCTCACTATATGTTGATGCCAAATGGCTCATTACACAAAGACCAAATAAATATAATACAAAGAACTATGAACTTAAGAGTTTTAGGATACTCTAAAAACAACAATCATATTGAACTTACTGATTCCTTAGCAAACCTAGAGGTTAAAGTTAACTCAGTACGTGATGAATTAAGGCAAAACAGTAACTGGTGATTTAAACAAGCCGCCTTGCGGCTTGTTTAATTCAAACTTACTACTTTTAAATAATAACTTGTTTACACATTTATTACCTTATTACCTGCCGGTTCTGTGTTCTATCAAGCATTACGAATTTCTATCAGCCTGCTTGGAAATTTATTGATTATTTAAAAATTAATTTTATCAGTAATAATATAAATCCGATAATACTCCATTCCATTCCCTCACCTTCATAGAAATAAAATGCCCTGTATATACGCCAATGCAAGCACAGATAATGCCTATAACCCAATTTTCAATGCTCATAACTGATTCCGTTTAAATTTATAGGTTCAATGGAAACTTCTAATTATCTATCAAACATCGCTTGGAACTGATGTTAAGAGATAGTCATAGACAGGACCTTAAGCATTAAGCTTTTCATAAATTCCATCTAAGGTTCTGTCTTTCTTGGATTTTCTCTGAGCTGCTTTGCGAGCATTCATTGATATATATACCATAGCCCATTCCAGTCGCCCTGATATTTCAGACCTTGCTTGGTGCATCAAGCTTTCCAATATTGGAAGTAGCCAAACATCAACATTTTTTGCCGCTTTTAATACAGATACTGACGGCAGGCTGGTTATGGCAATACTTCGCCGAACAATCAGCGCTAGCAAACTGGCCCAAATCAGCCCCTCAGCAATGGCTTTTTGTGCCGTTACAAAACGACGCCAATTCGTATGCGACTTTAACTCCTTGAATAGCAACTCAATTTGCCATCGGCACCGATAGAGCGCCATGATATCGTCTGCTGAAAATTGTGATGTCGGCAAGTTTGTCAACCACAGACAAAAACGCTTTTCTTCAGCGAACCATCGACGCACCACCCGGAACTCGTACTTTCCTCGCTTGCATCTCAGGTCAAGAACTTCGGAGCGGTTAGTTTTTCGGCTAATATCCTTGAGTTTCATATCTATTAATCTTGGTAAACGCCGACCATTGCCATTGTGGGCACTAACAATTGTTGGGTTCAGTGATTTACCGCCACGGACGATAAAATGGCCGTTATGACGAGAAAGTTGCTCGAAATAGCTAAAATCCACATAGCCAGCATCGGCTAAAAGCAATTTTTTCTCTAGGTTGCCAGGTGTGGGCAAGTACGTCCGCTCAGATGCTGTATCTGCCGTTACTGTCATCGTTTTTGGTGACTGGTCAAACAGCGACATGGTCATATGACATTCAATCGCAGCAGGATAGTTTTTGAAGCGGCTTGGAAAAACCTCACGAAGTCCGTCGTGAACTCGAAAAGAACTGCCATCCTGCAGAATAACATCGTCGAAATGAGATAAATTTGCTGGCATTGAACGCGAACTCTTCTGGAACAGCTGAACTATTGCAAATTTGACCAGCTCTTTCATAAAGTCGGCAAAACTATCTTTTCGCAACTGGTTATGAAAAGGCTTATAAGCCACATTTTGCTTTTCACTCAGACACATCCCGTTGAACTGGCGATGAAGGTCGGCAATGGCGTGGCAATTGCCCTTGCTCAAAGCCGCGAGAAGGCTGAGTACCAATTGTTGAGGCTGAATTGCTCTGGCCCGCTGAGTAAAACCACACTTTCTTGCAGTTTTTTCGAGAAAACTGGCATCGAAGAATTGCACCAGTTGCTTTTTTAAAGAGATAATCGTCATCGGCTTCACGGTTGATTCTGGTTGTTTGTTTGGCGACGATTATCAGATCATAAGTGAAGCCTTTTTTCTATCTAAAATATGGGGTTAGAGCTAAAGATCCTGTCTATGAAGAGATAGTTATATCTATTGGCAAGGACGAAACTTGGAATAATTCACTTATGTTATCACTTCGTTTAGACTTACCTTTCTTGAAACCGCTTTAGTAATGACAAGAAATAGTGGAAGTTCGAAGGCGGAAAGCAATACCACCGCCAGTCAGAAATCCACGGCGTGTACAGAGAGCAGGCCCAGGGCGGTATCTCGACCCCTTCGGGTCTGGATGCGATCTTCATTTTCACCGGTGACGGTGGTGAAAAGCATGGCTATGCCGACGACTTCGGCGACGATGGCATTTTCTACTACACCGGCGAAGGCCAGGAAGGCGACATGGAAATGGTACGCGGAAACAAGGCCATTTTGAACAACATGAAAGATGGCCGCACCACTCATACCTTCAAATGCTGACGGATTAAAAATCTCTATCAAGTTCAAAGAGTATGTTGCCGCCGATCGCCGTCCCCAACTCGCCTTCCTGAACGTTTGATATTCAATGTAAGGAGTCAGCCTAAGGAATGGTAACGTGATCAAAGACAGAATTGATCAGATGGCAAGAGAAATGGGCATCTCCCTTGGCACTCAAATTGCCCGGTAAAATCTATTCCAATTTCCGCCAACGACGTCTGTCGGTCGATATCAATTTTTTGCTCGACGTTGGCAATAGATGTTTCTTCTATCGCCAGAACCTTCCACTTTTGAACCCAAAACCACTCTGATTTTTTATGGATTATCCAATGATGTCGGTATTCAACCATCAGACTGAAATTTCATAGAAGACCAAAATATTATATAAACCAAGAAACACATTCATAAAACACCAGGATTGATTCATTAAGCCCATTTTTACATGGATAAATATACGAATAACAACAATTAATTTACACCAAAAATTACAACAGAAACGTAGCAGCATTTTTCTGTCTTCTACGTTGACAGAATCAGAGGGATTGACTAGCTTTACCGTGCAATCTGGCGCAGTGCACTGATTTTAGTTCTGTGTCAGTTATCAAAAATACGAGCCAAATCAAAAGAAAAGAGACAAGGATCATGTCACATATCGAGCGCTATACGCCACATATGTCAGCTTATGCTGATGATTTTGCCGACTCTGGCAATATCAACTGGATGCCTTACTTAATGTATTTTCATCCCTATAACTACTGCTCGGCAGTGGTAAATACGGATCAGTTTGGCTTTCGATATTCAGAAGTAAACAATCAGAAATATGCTGTCGGCGATATCGATCCCGAGCAGCCAGTCAGATTAATTGCAGGCAGTTCAACCGTTTTCGGGATAGGTGCCAGCCAGGATCGCTATACGCTGGCGTCGCTGATGAGCAAATATGACCCCAGAGACGAGCCTTGGCTCAATTTCGGCGGCCGCAGCTTCAACTCCACGCAGGAATTGATTTTATTCACATTAAATCGCCACCGCCTGAAGCACGTCAAAGAAATCGTATTATTCTCTGGCTTTAATGATCTCGGTCTTGCCCGCTTGCCTGCTTCTCTGCGTATGGAACATGGCGCATTTTTTATGTGTCGTGATTTTTTCGATGCCTTCAAGCAGAAAAAAAATTCTGGATTCAGTTCATGGTTTGGAAAATCAGACGACGGCCCGGATGAAAATATTCCTACACTAGATGAACAAATGGATTATGCCGTGTCGCTCACCACAAGACATATCGCAAGCTGGAACGCACTGGCGAAGGATATGGGTGCAACATTAACCTTTGTACTTCAACCGCTTGCAAACTGGGTGCGCGAGAATTGTTCGAAAGAAGAACAAGATATTTTCTCTGAACTGGAAGCCAGGGGAAATTTTGAGGAAATGTATGGCGACATTCTTTCTAAAGATGTCTGCCAGAAGTACGCCGATGAAATTGAAAAAGAAACCCGTCGTCTGGGTGTTCGATTTATCAATTTTTCACCCATCCTTGATGCAGCAATAACGTCAGATGACTGGTTGTTTGTTGATAGAATTCATTTCACTGACACTGGTCATGATATTGTATCAAGATTACTTTTGAATGAATTAACAAAGCGAGAGACAGCTGATGAAGAAATTCATGAAAAAAATCAAGAGCATGTTTTCGAGAGATAAATCAGGCAAAAGAAAGAACAAAAATAAGAAAAAGGATGCTTCGATCTATCCGATGTTTTAAAACCCGCCTGATTGCTCTGATACACAGGGTGCAGGGTGATTTTGTCGTATCAGACTGGATTGAATACGACGAAATCACCTGATTGAGAGTCACTGAATTCACGAGTCACACCATGTTCGGGATAAGGGAGTTCTGACCAGTGTTCTGGAAAAACACGTTTCAATATGTCATCTATCCGGAAATATATTTAGATCAGCAGAATATCTGTGAACAACTGGAAAAGCTGAAGAGCGAGACATCCGACTGTTTCAGGTGGACAGATATGCCTGCGACTTCGCTGACGGTTGTCGAACAACAGATAGATGAACACCTTTCCCGCTTACAGTCCTTATGGCAGGCAGATCTGAGCAAACTGGCAGCAGAGGAAACGCAGATTTCTGAGATAGTCATTCAGTCTGCCCCGCTCGCTGCTTCGCTTGGAGTGTGGCTGCAAGGTCTCAGTGCGCCCGGCGTATTTGAAGATCAAAATATGCTGGCTTGCCTCAGCCTGCTCGCAGATGACTTTGGCGGTGGCACCGCTTTGCACAGTCGAAAAGACTGCTTTGAAACCCTTGGCAAACATCTGGGCATACGCGATTACTCCACGCAGAGCCATCACCTGATCACCCGTCCGGATATTGGTGATGCCATGTATTGTTTTCCATCTTTACTCTTGATGCTGAGTCGTCGCAGTGATGCATTCATTCCCGAACTGATCGGAATCGACTACATCATGCGCTCTATGGGCATTGTGCCTGCATGGCAAGCACTCAAAGCAGCATGCCCCCAGCATGATCTCGGTTTTCTGGATCTGAGCCTTCCCCTGACCCAGGAGATTCCGGATCAGCAGTCTCCTGTCAATGTATCCCGACAATTGATCACCGAATTTTCCCGCAATCCTGCGCACTGGCAACGTATTCAAGCAGGATTCAGCATTGCGCTCAATGGTTTGTACCAGTGGCATCAGGCATTATTCAAGCAGCTTCAGGCTCGTCAGGATCCGGCGTTTGCGATGGCAACTCTGATTCAGAACAAAGCGCAGGCGGCGGCAGTCTATCACCATGACTTCCCTCTGGAAGGAAAGCCATTGTCGGATTGGTTTGAAGATGCAGTGACAGATCCGATTCCGCTTTTAAATGTCCTGGCCCGCTCACGTCTGATCCGGCCCGGAAAGCCAGAAAAAAGTCCGCTGATTCAACAGCTCATTCAATATGGCGGCCCGATGTTCCGGATATTCGATGACGCTGAAGTTCATGTGATCCGGCGTTGGATTCTGAGTTTACCTGCAACAAAAACGCCCGAAAACGGGCTTCACTCAAGCTTGGGCTTCGCCGCTGAAGAACTGACAGCGCATTTCAAACCTTCCCATCATGTCACCGTTGCACAGGGTGATGAACATCAAGGGCAGGCTCCCCAGAGTATCCGTCAGGCTTATCATCTGCTGCAAGGCCGCGCACTGACACCCGTGTTGTCTGCATTTGTTACCGACTACATTGAGTTCTGGCTGACCCGAGCTGCTGGCTCGCTTGATCAGACACCGCGTTCCCTGCCTCGGATTTATCAGCCCGGCATGTTGAAAGCGTGGTTGCTGAACACCCATGCGCAGCAGAGTCATGCTGCCGGTGAGATGGATGACGAGTCGATTCCAGAGCGAGAAACCGTCATCGAACAGACACTGCAGCTTGCGCCGCTGACCCTGATTGATGGTTCCTGGTTACAGGGATTTACGGACATCCAGCTTGCAACCAGTCGCTATGGTGCGCGGCTCTTTAAAACCTACTGGGATGAATTAGGTAACGGAATGTATGCGATCAACCATCCGAAGGTTTACCGGGATGTATTACGCGCGATGGCAATTGAATTGCCTGCAACGGGAAGCCAGGCTTTCGCTTTTGATGAGCGTTTCCAGGACGCCTCATTTTATTTGCCCGTTTACTGGTTATGCCTCGGAAAAAAAGCAATCTCCTATTTACCTGAAATATTGGGAATGAATCTGGCCATGGAGCTTTCGGGGGTTGGCGGCAGTTATATGAATGCCAGCCGTTTTCTGCATCATCACGGCTTTCCATCCACATTTGTTGATCTTCATAACACCATCGATAACGTTTCCACCGGGCATTCAGCCTGGGCTGCGGAATCGATCGATGACTTTATGAGCCAGTATCTGCATCAGGAAGCTGCAGAAACACTCTGGCAGCGTATTCGGGTTGGTTACGAGTCACTTGCGCCGATTGTGAAGCATGCCGATGCGCTCAACTTTTTTGACCACACCACTGACCCGTCAGACATTACGGATGAAAAGACTCAGAACGGGTTGCTTCATCATCATGAACTGAATCGGACACCCAAGGCAAAGGAGCAGGTGTATGCCTGAGTACCACTTAGGAATTTCAGCATTCTATCACGACAGCGCAGCCGCATTGGTTTGTGATGGTATACCGGTTGCGGCAGCACAGCAGGAACGCTTCAGCCGTATTCGTCATGACTCAGGCTTCCCTGCCGATGCAATTCGTTACTGCCTGCAGGAAGCGGGGATCACATTCGATGACCTGACCTCCGTCAGCTATTACGAAAATCCCAAAATGAAATTTCGGCGGGTGCTTGATTCTTTTGCACATGCCGGGCCCAAAGGGTTCGATTCGTTTATGCGGGTGATCCCGCAATGGCTTCAGTGGAAATATCAGGTTCTGGATAAAGTTGATTTACAGTTGAAAGCACTGGCGCTGGGAACAGCGCCACCTGCGCAGGCCAATGATCATCACCGCTCACACGCGGCCTCCGCCTTTTTTCCGTCCCCTTTTGAAAATGCAGCAATACTCTGTATCGACAGTGTCGGCGAATATCACACAACATCTGTCTGGCATGGCCAAGGTGACCAGCTCACGCTCGTGAATTCCATCTCTTATCCCCACTCTCTCGGGCTGCTTTACTCTGCGATGACGTATTTTTGCGGATTCAAGGTCGATTCCGGTGAGTACAAACTCATGGGGCTGGCACCTTACGGCACCCCGCTGTACGCAGATATCATCAAAGAACACCTCATCTTTTTACGGGAAGACGGTTCATTTTCACTGAACCTGACATATTTTGAATTCATGTTCGGCAAACAGATGGTCGGTGAAAAATTTGCCCAACTGTTCGGTGGTCCGGCAAGAGAAGCAGAATCGCCTCTCACACAAAGGGAGTGCGATCTGGCCGCTTCCGTTCAGGTCGTCATTGAAGAAGCCGTGATGGGGCTCGCTCAAACCGCCCGCCAACTCACCGGAGAAGAAAATTTATGCCTCGCCGGGGGTGTGGCGCTCAATTGCGTGTCGAATGGCCGGTTGTCCCGCGCCGGACTGTTCTCTGAAATCTGGGTACAGCCTGCCGCCGGTGATGCTGGATGTGCGCTGGGGAGCGCGCTGGATGCCAGTATCAAACGTTCCGGACGCCAGTACGCACATGCTTTAAAAGTCAGTGACTTAATGCAAGGTGCTTATCTGGGCCCCGGCTTCTCAGACGACGAAATCGCCGCTTTCCTGAATCAGCATCACTACCCTTTTCAGCACTTGCCTGAGGAAGCGCTGCTCAAAGCAGTCAGTGGACATCTCAGCAGCGGTGCGGTAATTGGCTGGTTTCAGGGACGCATGGAATTTGGGCCCAGGGCGTTGGGTGCCCGGTCAATCATTGGTGACCCGCGGAATCAGGAAATGCAAAAGACCATGAATTTAAAAATTAAATATCGTGAGTCTTTTCGCCCGTTCGCACCGTCAATTTTACAAGATGATGCCAAACAGTATTTTGAGATGTCTGACGACAGCCCTTACATGCTGATGGTTTCCGATGTACAGAAAGAACTGCGTCAGACGGACAAAATCAACCGTTCTCTCGGCTCGATTGACGAATGCCGGTCATCCTTGCCAGCGATCACCCACGTCGATATGTCGGCCCGGGTTCAGACCGTCTCAGAAGAACGAAACGGAAAATATGCCCGTCTGCTGAAGCAGTTCCGGGAAGATTCCGGGTGCCCGGTTGTCGTCAATACCTCGTTTAATGTCCGGGGTGAACCCATCGTCTGCACACCAGAGGAAGCATACCGGTGTTTTATGCGAACCGAAATGGATGTGCTTGTTCTCGGGAATTGCCTGCTGCTGAAGACCGAACAGCCCCCTTTTGAAGAAAATGTGGACTGGCGTCGTGACATTCCTCTGGACTGACATGAATCAATAAAGGAATAAACCATGATGAAATTTCTGTGTTTGATCAGTTACCTGTTCATTTTTCTGCCGGTGTGGGCAGTTTCGGCTCTCCTGGGAACCGGACGATTTAACCGGCGCTTCCACCAGCGCCACTCCACCTGGGACAAACCGATCACCCTGAAGCGTCAGGCAACAGAGGCGGTTTCCTTCAAGCGTGCAGTTTCGGGTCAGACAAACCAATAGCAGATCACAGGTATTTATGACTTACGTAATCAATAAAAAGCTGAATGAAAGACCGATCCTGCTGTCTGGCGGTGATGGCGTCTGGCTGCAGGATGCTGCAGGCAACAAAATCCTGGATACCTGTGGCGGCGTCGCGGTTTCGAGCCTGGGTCATTGTCATCCGAAAATGATACAGGCAATGAAAGAGCACGCTCACATGCTGTCCTGGGCCCATGCCGGCAGTTTTACGACGCACGCTGCTGAAGCATTGGGAGAGTTTCTTGTTGAGCGCTCCGGAGGTCTGGGAAAAATTCAGTTCTTGTCCGGCGGTTCCGAAGCGGTTGAAGTCGCCATGAAGGCGGCTTATCAGTATCACTGTGAAAACGGTCAGCCTTCCCGGACTCAATTTATCAGCCGACGCCAGAGTTATCACGGCAGTACATTCGGTGCACTGGCACTGTCTGGCAATCTGGAAAGACAATCCATTTTCACGCCATTGCTGAGTCAAACCGAGTTTGTTTCTCCCTGTTATGCCTATCGTGATCAACGGGCAGATGAAAGCGATGAACAATATGTCCATCGTCTGGCTCACGAGCTGGAGTCTCGAATCCAGTCGATTGGGGCGGAGAACGTTGCTGCTTTTATCGCGGAGCCAGTCGTCGGTTCAACGAACGGTGCCGTTCCTGCGGTAAAAGGCTATCTTCGGGCAATGAAAGCGGTCTGTGAGCGTCATGGCGTATTACTGATGCTGGATGATGTGATGTCCGGCATGGGACGAACCGGCTATTTGTTCGCGCACCTTGAAGACGATGTACAGCCGGACATTGTTGTGATCGGCAAAGGGCTTGCCGCCGGATATCAGCCAATATCGGCTTATCTGCTTTCAGACACGATTCATGATGTGCTCGCTCAGGGTTCCGGGATTTTGCGTAACGGTCAAACGCATGTGAACCATCCGTTTGCCTGCCAGATTGCACTCAGCGCCCAGCAGATATTGGAAGAAGAGGATCTGCTGGCCAATGTTCGGGACCGAGGCGTTCAGATGCGGCAACTTTTTCAGGATGCTTTATCAGATTTTGAATATCTGGGGGACATCCGCGGACGCGGTCTGTTTACCGGACTTGAGTTTGTGGGCGACAGGCAGGAACAGTCTCCGCTGAACGGTGGCGCTGAGTTTGTCAGTGTCTTAAAACAAACCGCTTTCGAGATGAATTTACTGATATATCCGGGGAGTGGTACCGTCGATGGTGTCCACGGCAATCATCTTTTATTTGCGCCGCCATTCATCGCCTCTTCACAGGATATCGAAACAATGGTCGGAAAAGTGGCTCATTTATTCAACCGACTCCGTCCGAATTTTGCAGCTTGGGCTGAATCATTCAATGAAACAGGGAGCGTGAAATCATGAAATGTCAGGATAAAATTTTGCTGTCTGTGGTGGATATGGACTGGTGTCATTACGGGGTTGAATACACGAAAACTTTATTCAGCCATGTGGAAGTCCTGTGTTGGGATACAGGTGATCCCTATCCTTCACAAGTGGATGACTGGGAAGGTGACTGGATCATCTCTTATCGGGGCGATTTCATTTTTGGCGAGCACATTTTCCGGCGCGCCAGAAAAGGGGCGATTAATCTGCATCCGGCTCCCCCGCGCTACCGTGGACTGGGCAGCCAGCACTATGCCATTGATTCCGGCGAGAAAACCTATGGTTCGACCTGCCACCATTTAGCGTCGTCGGTGGATTCCGGCCAGATTATCCATGTGAATGAATTTCAGATTGCAGAGCACGAAACAGCGAGCAGTCTCAGAATGAAAGTCGGGGCCAATTGTCTGTCCCAGTACATGATGTTACTGACTGACTATATCAGTCGGGGGAAACCGCTGCCCAAGTCGGAACAGCAGTGGGGAGACCGGCTTTACCGGCAGTCTGAGATTGACCGCTGGCTGGAAGAAAAAATGTCGCAGGATCCGGCACATCGCTGCCTGATCTGAATCGAACGCTATACAACATATAGGAGAGACGATGGAAAGTCTTCTGCCCGTTCTGATTGCTTATTCGACTTATTGTATCGGTACCCTATCCCCGGGACCGGCGAATCTGGCGATCATGGGGACTTCAATGGCATCCGGACGCTCAGCCGGGCTGGCGATCGCTTTCGGCGTCATTACCGGATCGGTCATGTGGGGCGTGATTGCTGCGTTCGGATTGGGGACGGCAGTCCATCGCTCTGTCGAGTTGTTTAATTTACTCAAAGTTCTGGGCGGCACCTACCTGCTTTGGCTGGCCTATCTTTCTCTGAAAACGGTCTTGTCTGCCCGCTCGGGTTCAGAAGCGGCGGCTTCCGTGAATCCGGAGGTGCAATCCACCAGCCCGGAAGTCCAGCAGAAACACCCGGTGAATCGACTGGGAAGGCATTATTTAAGAGGGCTGGGCATTCATTTAACCAACCCGAAAGCCATGGTTGTATGGCTTGCTGTCATCAGCACAGGTATGAATGCCAATTCAAGCAGTGTCACGCCTTCATGGATTGTTCTGGGATGTGCTGTGCTGGGGATTCTCATTTTTTCATTTTATGCCTTAGCTTTTTCAACGCCGAAAATGATGGCCTATTATGTTCAGAAAAAAACGCTGATCAGCCTGTTTATGGCCGTCATGTTCTTTATCGCTGCAGTCACAATCTATGTGGATGTGCTGAGGGCATTCGATTAGTCATTCAAATGCGGTGCGTTCTCCTCAAAGCGCGCTTTCTTTGCTCACAACATTGTTTTTCAATCAGGTTCAGATGTGAATATTCAACAGTTTTACTTTATTTTTAAATTAACAATCCCCGTGGCCATGGCCTATGTTCCTTTGGGTCTGGCATTGGGTGTCTTTATGGTTTCAAGTGGTATCCAATGGTTCTGGGCCCCGCTCTCTGCACTGATCATTTTTGCAGGCTCGATTGAATTTCTGGCCGTCAGTTTCATCATCTCCGGCCTGCCTCTGGCTGCTATCGCCTGGACGACACTGATTGTGAACTTTCGTCATCTGTTCTACGGGCTGTCATTCCCCCTCTCTTCATTCAGTTCCCGCTGGCAAAAAATTTATGGCATTTACGCATTAACCGATGAAACCTATGGCATCACCTCCGCAGGTGCGGGCCAAAAACTCCGGGATTCAGAGATCACATTACTGCAGGTGATCAGCCATTTATGGTGGGTGGGTGGCGCACTGTTCGGTGCCTTTGTCGGGACGATTATCCCACCGGAGATCAAAGGATTTGAATTTGCGCTCACAGCCATGTTTGTGACCCTTGCCGTTGATGCCGTCCGTCACCACCGGGAGAACCAGTTGATTCTTTACGCCGTGATTTCCAGTGTCGCAGGGATACTGTCTGAGCGTTATATTGCCGAACATTCATTCCTAGCAACGGGCCTGATTTGTTATCTGATCCTGATCAGCAAAGACTATAAAACTGAGTGTAAAGAGGTGCTCGTCCATGATTCCTGATCATCACGTTCTGACGACAATTTTAACCATTACAGCCGTGACCTTGTTATTACGTGCATTGCCCTTCGTACTAATGGACGTCTTAGCAAAAAGCCAATATCTGAAATTTATCGGTCAGAAAATGCCTGTGGGTGTGATGATATTATTAGTCGTCTATACATTCATTCATATTGACTTCACGGTTGCGCCTTACGGATTACCGCAGATCATCTCAACACTTCTGGCCGCTGTGCTGTATTGGTTCCTGAATAACGCGCTGGCGGCAATCAGTGTTGGCCTGGCCGCTTACCTGATGTTCGTGAATGATTTGACCTGGTGGACCTGAAAGCCAGTGCTTGAGCTGGTTCGGCTGTTGCCTTTGCGCTGACAAAGGCAACGCTGTCTAAATCCATTGCAATGTTTCTCCTGCATCACCGATTTACAGACACTGAACTTCAGTATTCTGCTCAAGCTTACATCTGATCAGAATCATGCAATCGTCAGATGGAAGAAACACAACCGTCAGCATTGGAATCAAACACAGCAAGCTGGAACCCCTGCGAAAAAAAAACGGCAGCAAGCGCTGCCGTTCCAATTGGTTCGCGATTGGGTGCATCAATCCAGCGTCTGCTGCAACGCCACTTTCAATTCTTGCTCGGCTTTCGCAATCACTTTTTCGGCCTGCTCACGTTGCTGACGACCTTCTTTCACGCGGGATAAAGTGTTATGCAGCGTTTCAATCGTCAACTGGTTTACTGCCTGCAAAGATTCAAGATCCAGAATGCCGCGCTGGTAGTTCTCAGCAATCTGTTCTTCAAGCACTTTCAGATGCTCAGCGTTTTTCACGTACTGTTTGTTGGTGTAATCCTTCACAGTCCGGGTGACTTTTAACGCTTTTTCTTTCTCGTAATTGGAAATCGCAATCAGGAACTGACGTTTCCACAGCGGAAAAGTGTTGTGGACGATATCCTGAATATCTTCCATCAGCATCTTATTGCCTTCCTGCGACAAACGAATCTGTGGTGCCGTCTGTACGGCAGCAAGCCGGGTGAGCTCCAGATTGTGAACCCGTTTTTCCAACCGGGCAACGGCCTGACTGGCATCACGATACTTCTGAGCTTCCAGCGCATCACCAGACTGCTCTGAAGCCGCCTGCAACGCGGGCAGCACATCAGCATGCAACTGGCTGATTTTGTACTTTCCGGCAGCAATATACTGCTCCAGACCTTTCAGCAAAGTCAGGTTGTTATCGTACAGACCATCCAGCTGCGTGATATCGTGTGCCAGCTTCACTTCCTGCGCTTCCAGCTGTTGAGACAGCAGTTCAAGCTGCTGCTTCACGGAATCAAAACTGCGGGAGAACTTCTTGAATGAGTCAAACAACTCACCAATCAGCGGCAGATTCGCCAGAAAGCTGTTGCCTTTGAGCTGATCAAACGCAGCGCTGTCCATCGATTCCACCATAGATTGCAGAATATCTCCGGCATCACCGGTGTCACGAACTCGGACCTGCTCCAGGACGTTATCCGAGAACGCAGTGATTTCCTCCAGTGCTTCTTTCCCGAAAGTGATGGTCGCGACAGTATCAAATGGATCGAAGCTGTCTGACAACGCAACGATTTCAGGTGTGACTTCCAGTGTACCGGCAGTGTTCACAACGCCCGCAGGCGGAGAATCCGGGTTCACAATGCCATTCATGTAAGCGGCTCCTTAAGGCTGATGACAGGGAAAACGCTGCCAGAGTGCTTCAAACTGCTGCTCAAACGCAGTCAGAAAACGGCGGTCATCCGTCAGCGTGATGTCTTCCTGATTGTATCTGGACGCACTCCGTGTCCAGTTGAAGCTGCCGTTGATCAGGCGGGTGCCATCAAACACAGCAAACTTATGATGCATGTGATAAGGCGTTGTATCAATTTTCACAGCCACACCTTTGCGTGCCAGATAATCAATATCGCTGCCTGCATCATTGATCTTGTCGTTATCTGTGATCACGCGCACCTGCACACCGCGCTCATGAGCTGCCAGAATATGTTTGGTCAGTTCATCATCCGCAATGGTAAACACACAGATATCAATCTTGCTTCGAGCCTGACGCAACTGCTCAATAATGCCGGCCGCACAAGTACGGCCCGGGGAAAACCAGCTGCTTGCCACTTCTGCCGTGGCCGCGCTGCGGGTGTTATCCAGCACTTTCACCACCCGTTCCAGCCAGCGAAGTACAGCAAGGGACTCTGTCCCTTCCTGTATTGCCTGTTGTGCGAGTTTAAAGCTCTGATTACGCAAAAAAGATCGCTCATCATCCGACAGACCCACTTCCACCAGCGAAGCCTGCAATTCCCGGCGCTCGCTGTCATCCAGCCGGCCATCTTCAAGCGACGCTTTCAGCCAGTCGAGCCACTGTTGCTGATTCATTCCAGATCCTCCAGTTTGGCAGGCTGAGCAAACCGTGCGATGTGCTGATTCAGCATCGCCAGTTGCTGAACTACTTGTCCTGCCCGGTCACTTTCATCACCCATCATTTGCTTGCGCTGATAAGCCTGCTTGATGTCTTCCCAGCGAACTTTCTGTTCGGCGGTCATATTGCCGCGCAGTTCAGCCAGCTTCAGCAGGTTCTCTTCGGTGCCATTGGCCAACGTCTGCGCTTCACCCTGATAATGATCCTGAAGCAAGGTATTCAGCTCATCATCCGTCATCACGGAAGCGATCTTCTCAGCCAGTTTGTTCATGTTCCGGTAAGAACCCTGCAGCTTGAACGGCGGTTCAACGCGGTAATCATCTGCCGTTGCTGCCGACAGAATGTACTGCTGGTTCACCTTCAGAACGGTCTGCTGAACGAGCATGAGTTTCTGCAGCGTTGCCACAATCTCGTTGGCTTCTGTTGAAGAATACGAATGTGACATATCACTGAGTGCGACGCCGTCACCCTGAGCCATTTTCACGAAGCGATACAGATCGTTGAGATCCCGTGTTGCCAGGGGTGCCAGAACCGGGTTGGAGGTCAGCGAGTTCTCAATGAAGCTCAGTTCAAAGGCATATTGCTGATCCGACAACATGTCACCCAGGTTGTAGATATCCGCACGGTTGGCCAGCATATCCGGAATCCGGAAGGCTTCACCAGTTTCGGTATACGGGTTTCCGGCCATGACCACAGCGAACTTCTTACCGCGCATGTCATAGGTTTTGGTTTTCCCCTGCCAGGTCCCTTCAATCCGTCGCGTCCCATCACAGAGTGAAATGAATTTCTGCAACAGTTCCGGGCTGGTGTGCTGAATATCATCCAGATACAGCAACACGTTATTGCCCATTTCAAAGGCCAGATTGATCTTCTCGATTTCACGGGCAGAGTTCTGATCAGGCGCATCGGCCGGATCCAGAGAGGTGACCTGATGACCAATCGACGGACCGTTGATCTTCATGAATACAAGTCCCAGCTTATGCGCCACGTATTCAATCAGGGTCGTTTTACCGTAGCCCGGCGGAGAAATCAGCAGCAGCATCCCCATCAGGTCCGTCCGTTTCTTATCACCGACGGTGCCCATCTGTTTGGCAAAGTTATCGCCAATCAGATGCAGATAGCTATCGCTGATCAGCTTGTTTCGGACGAAAGACGTCAGCGGACGCGGTTTGAACTCGCTCAGTCTGAATTGCTCTTTGGCCTGATTCAGCAACGCGGTCCGCTGGTTCAGATAAGCTTCAAACTGAGGCACCACGACGCTGCGGTGATGTTCGCTTCGCTGAATGAAATCATCCAGAACCAGTGTCAGCTTGCCTTCCTGAACCCGATCGTGTTCACCCAACAAGCCCTCAACCGGACAAGCCAGTGAGAAGTCCACCGGACTCAACAGCCGATCGGAATGCGTTTTACACACCGCAATCGCGGCGGCTTCCACCACAAACGGCTGACCGTATGATTTCTGGGCCGTATAAGCCAGCAGCCATTGCTGATGATCCGCAAATGCAGTATCCAGCGCCTGTTGCTCGCCTGCCCAGCCCAGGCTGCGACGGAATTGCAGATAATCTTCACTCAGCTCAAATGCATCCTGACTGACTTCAATCCGCCCATCCGTGCCAGCCAGCAGTCGGATCAGGTAACCACTGCTTTCCATCGCAGCCTGTCCCTCAAGCGATGCCGCCAGTGTCTGCTGAAGTGACAGGAATGCCTCAGCTGAATTCAGATGCTCTTTCAGCAACTGCGCATTTTTAGCTTCCTGCTGCCAGCGATGCAGATCGGATTCTTCCTGCTTCATCAGCCACAGCAGCGCCGTTGCACGTGCCTGCTGGCTGAAACGCAGCAACCCGGCCTGTTCAAAGGTCGGGAGCACCTGTTGCAGAATCAGGGCTGCATCATGGTCATGAATCCCTTTGACATACCCTTCTTTGTAGCGCGGCGCTGCAAAACGCTGAACCCGTGTCAGCAGTGACTTGTCCCGCCCAGCCTGATACAGCTGATCCAACGACAGATCCTCGGTTTTATTCATGGCACTGTGCAGGATCAGATACGCCAGATACTCGCCACGATAAACTGCGTCGCTTTCAGAGGAAACGTCCAGTCGTGCAATATTTTGTAACGCCAGAAAGGTTTCATCCTCGATTGGCTGATAAAAATCCGTGCCCGAAATATGCGTACACAGTTGCTTTTGATACTCGACCAGACTCAGATCCAACGCCTGCTGGTTCACACTGAATTTGTGACGCCCAAGCCGCAGCACTTTGCCGCCGTCTTCGAAAATATCCTGATTATCCCGCAGCGCACGCAGGGATTGATCCTGCAGAGATTTCAGCTTGGCATCCAGGCTATCGGCCTTGACGCTGTCGCCCAGATCACGAATCGACTGCGACAACTGATGCAGCTTCAGCACCATCGCATCCGTGGCGAAATAGCTGTTCAGCGCCTTCACATCATCAAAACGGGACACCCGTTTTTCGATGCTGCCCATGGTGACATTGGCTGCCTGCATCAGGTTCTGAACCCGACGCTGTTGTGCTGAAATCAACTGCTGTTTGTGATTATCCAGCGTAGACTGAATTTCATCGCGCTTGGCGTAAATCTCAACCAGGAACTGATCGAAATCTGCAAACCGGGATTCCAGTTTGTCCAGCTGACCCACCAGCTTCGCCAGCTGGGTATCACACTCATCTGGCGTCGTCGCCTGCTCCATCGCACTGCTGACCGATTGACCCAAGAGTTTGAACTGGGCACTGAACTCAGCCTGAGCCTCGTTACTTTGCAGACTCTGCGATTTATTTCTCAGTTTGGCCGAAGCCGCGTTCAGTAACGACGAGACTTCCGTGGTTAAATCCAGAATCCGGGTCGACTGCGTCGGATCATCGGTTTCAATATCGGTCACTTCTTCAGAAACCAGCTGCAAGTCTGCACGCAGGGTTTCCACCTGCTGCTGAAGTTCCTGAATTTCTGCGGTTTTGCTGACCTCAGTTAACGCGGCTTCAATGTCGTGAATCTGCTGCTTAAACGGCTGATACGCTTTTTCTTCCTGCAACAATGCCAGCAACTGTTGGTTGAGCTGTTCACGATTGTTTTGCAGGTTGTCCAGCAGCGCATCCACACTGTCGGTGTCCATGTAATGTTGCTGACGCAGCGCCATGGTCGCCCCGACCTGAGCTTTCAGATCAGACAGCAGCGACAGCAGCACATTCGCCTGCTCTTTCGGCGCCAGTTTGATCTTCGCGATTAAGTCCGTCACAACCTGCTGATGCTCTGCCAGGCTTGCTTCAGCATGACGTTGCATCTGAAGGACTTTGGCAAACTCATCAATGATCTTGTTTGCTGTGTCCATCAGGCTGTTGATCACATCGCCCATGCCCAACGCATAGTTGTGATTCAGCCAGTGATAATGATCCAGTGTGCTCTGACACTCTTTCAGCAAGACTTCAAACGCAGCCTGAGTGACTTCCTCCGATTGAGCCAGCTGACAGATCGACAACACCGACGACAATGCACGCACCAGCTCTGCGTTACCCAGATTAAACAGCGGACTGCCGCTGTCGGCATTGGCATTTTGCGCGGCATAATGTTCCGGCGTGGAAAACGGCGTATCCCAGATCCGGAGCGGATGAATGGTGGACGCTTCGGCATTTTCAGACAACTGGAACACCAGCATCCGGCCATCGGGGTACAAACTGAAACCATGGCTTTCCAGCGGCGCCGCAAACTTCTTCTCAATCATGTTGTAGGTAAAGCCAACATAATGGCCTTCCATCATGTTGAAGAAGAAGTAAAGGATATCTTCGCCATTTGGCGAGGCAATTTTCTGGAAGAACTTCAGATGCTGCCACGGCATGTCGAACTGCTTGCTTTCGCCGTTTGCCAGCACAAAACCATGGGAGTAAAGCACACCATGATCTTCCGGCAGGGCTTTGGCACTGAGTCCGAGTGCATCGGCGCGGGTGACCGACTGATTGATCGGGTTATAGATAAAATAGCGCGCGTTTTTTTCCCGGTGCGGTTTGATCTTTAACGCGATCAGATCGCCAAGCAAGGCATACTCAATCAATGCATCGGACACACTCTGATGCGGATCTTCCACCGCTTCACTGTAGATCCCTTTGCCATCGTCCGTGTTATCTTCCACTTTGATGGTCAGATCACCGCCGATACATTCGACAAACAATTTATCGCGGATCGACACATGCGGATGAGCCCCGGCAATCTGATCGTCGCGGGTCGTCATGATCCAATCAAAATCGTGTTGCTGGACACTTTCCAGCTGTTTGTTCCCCAGCGAATCAATGTATTCAACAGAGTTGGCATTGAGCTGGAAACGGAAAACCTTGCGGTCTTCCGGGCGCATCCCGATCTGGAATGCGATATACAGAATGCTTTCCTGACGGGAGATCTGTGTCAGACGTGCATCGCTGTAATACGTAAAGAGTTCGGTGAATTCGTGCAGGAAGCGGGCATCCGTCAGGAAGCTGCCTTCTAACGGTAGAGGTTCGATCCGGAAGGTGCCGTCTTGTTCGTGCAGCTGATATAAGCCAAAGACATCCTGAAGAGACGGCAATGCTTTCAGGCCCACATGCACCTGATAGCCAAATAAAAGTTGCTGATTGACCTGCGCCATGTCGATTGGAATCGAACGGGCTTCGGTCTGGACATTCGCCTTACCGACGAGCTGGCTTTCGGTGCCGCCAAAAATCGACTGACGATTCTGATTAAAGGTTTGAGACAGGGACTTAAGCTGTTTGCCTTGCTGAAATAGCCTGGATTTCAGTATTTCGTACGCCCCGCCCTCGCTCACTGCTTGTTGCGTTGTTTCGGACATGCAATTACCTAATAAATCCCGCCTCGGAAGAGGCGGGAAGTGTGGGATGATTGACGAGGATTACAGTTTTTCGTCGGACTGTGTGTTCAGGGTATTCTGAATTTTCTTCAGTAACTCTGAAGCACCGCCCTGTGAATTCAGCAGGCTGGCCAGTGCGACATTGCTCAGGTCGCTGCTTTTCAGATCTGTGTTTTCCAGGATGTCTTTAATGTCCTGAGGCATGCTGCGCAGGCCATCCACATATTCAGACACCAGCGGGTTCAGGACTTTAGATTCTGCAAATTTCGCATCCATGGCAGCAGCATCCATGATGGTCCGGCGGATTTGATCCATGCCTTCACCACCAAACAGCTTGATATCTGCCTGAGACAGTGCCTGAGCCAGCGCTTTCGCGTTCTCGCCCACGACAGATTTCTGCGCGTCGATCCGTGCGATTTCCAGCTCTTTATCCTGTTGCAGCTGCATCACCCACTTATCGTGCTCACGCGTGTGCTCATCGTACTGCTGAGCGGCTTCGAAGCGCGCTGTCTGTGCTTCAGCTTCTGCCAGACCTTTCGCACGCAGTGCCTGAGCTTCTGCTTCACCCGCGCTTTGCAGTGCGTAAGCTTCTGCTTCACCCACTTCACGAATCGCCAGTGCGCGCTCACGTTCAACTTCAACTTCAGCCAGGCCAGTTGAGCTGATCATTTCTTTCTCAGCTTTCGCCATACGCTCTTTCGCTGCAGCTTCACGCTCTTTCGTCACGTATTCTGCTTCAGCACGCTTAGTCGCAACAATCTGATCAGCTTCAGCTTCGCGCGTCTTCACAGCCAGCGCGTTTTCAGCATCACGGGTCTTAATCTTCAGGGCTGCATCATTTTCAATCAACAGACGTTCCGCTTTCTCACGGGCTGCATCTTTCTCAGCACGGGCTGCAACCAGCAGTTCCAGCTGTTTCGATTCAGCCAGCGCTTCCGCTTCTGTCAGCGTTACGCGTTTCTTACGATTTACTTGCTCGTGAACACGCAGGTTCTCCGTTTCTTCCTCTTCACGTGCAATCTTACGTTCGATTTCAACACGCTGAGAACGCGTTTCCGCAACTGCTTTCAGAGACTCTTCCACTGTGGTCTCTTTATGCATTTCTTTCTCTGCAACTTCAGTTGCAGTGCGGACTTTCTCCGTTTCCACGGCACGATTGAGTTCTTCTTGCTGGATAGCAACCTGACGCTGGTTCGCAATGCGCGTCATTTCAACTTCCATCTGAACACTTTCGCGTTTCTTGGCAACTTCTTCTTCGGTTTCCAGCTTCGCCAGCTGCGTCACGCGCTCGTATTCTTCACGCTTCTCAGAAGACAGTGCTTCTTCCTGCGCTTTGATAATGTCGATTTCACGCTTGGCACGGGCGACACTTTCCTGCTCTTGTTTATCCAGTTGCAGGCGGTTCGCTTCCGCTTCAACATTCTTCTTCTTGATTGTTGTGCGTTCGTCCTGACGAATCGCGTTGGTTTCCGTATTTTTGTGCGCAGTGATCATAGAGATCTTACGGATACCTTCAACGTCCAGAATGTTATCCGGGCTGTGCGCATCCAGTGAAGTCTGATCAATTTTATCGATCACAACGTCATAGATTTTGAAGCCATCCATTTCGCTGCCGATAACTTCAACCACAGCGTCACGGAAAGTCCGGCGGTTGGTCAGCAGTTCTTCGAATTCAAACTGCTTCACTGCGGTCTTCAGGGCTTCAGAAAACTTCGGCTGGAAGTGTTCTTTCAGGCGTTCGATATTTGAAGCTTCGTGCGCCGTAAACAGCTTCGCCACACGAACAATATCTTCTTCTTCGTGGTTCACACCGATATAGAAATCGACTTTCAGGTCAGCGCGGATATTATCGCGGCAATGCAGGCCTTCATATTCTTCGCCTTCCTGATCTTTACGACCACTGCGAATGACGGAAATCTTTTTACGGGTGATATCCATGTATTCGTACTGGTTGATGACAGGCCAGACGAAAGTACCGGTCAGTGAAGCGCGGGTTTCATGCAGACCATTGACGATCAGTGCATCACCCTCTCCTCTGACTTTTTTATACCTGGATGTGAGAAAAATTAAGATCAGTAAAAATATACCGACTCCAGCACTAATAAAGATAACGCTTGGAGATATTTGCATAGCCAACTCCTTATGCTCAGCTATTTTTCGCTACTATATAATGATTTGTTGTTTTATCTTGAGCAACGATGATGACCTCATCGCCATATTCCATTGATATCTCCGGCTCAACCGCCCGGACATCAAGTAAGAATTCACTGCCGTTATGCTGAACGACAACTTCGCCGCGGCTCTGATTCACTAAACTGCTGTGAACCCGGCCTTTCAGGCCGATGAAATCAACCTTGGCAAAGCTTTTCTTTTTATCAAACAGAGGTGCTAAAGGTTTGAGCAACCAGGCTGCAATGAAGAGAGCCAGGTAAGCCGTGAACGGAATCGTCGCCAACTCAACCGGAAGCATCCAACTTGCCTCTGAAACAACATTTAATGCCAGTGCAAGATAAAAAGAAATAATACTTCCGACAAAGAAACTGACACACAAAGCCACCATGAGCGGCACTTTCGACAGAATCGGTGGCAGAATCAAACCCGCCCCCGGAATATTTTCGGCATCGAACAGATCAACATCCGGTGCAATACTTTCGACCACATTAAAAACCAGATCGACCAGCATAATGACCAAAAAGATGACACAGGGAACGAAAAAAACATTCGTCGGGAAAGAGAGCAGGATCGAAATCATTTCATCAATG
Organism: Photobacterium sp. GJ3; assembly: GCF_018199995.1. Lineage (NCBI taxonomy): Bacteria > Pseudomonadati > Pseudomonadota > Gammaproteobacteria > Vibrionales > Vibrionaceae > Photobacterium > Photobacterium sp. GJ3. The sequence goes on from NZ_CP073579.1 coordinate 1,041,014, forward strand.
GTCATGCTTACCAACTATTTACAGGCTTATCAATTTATACCTTCAGGGAACCAGTCACATTTTGCGACGGTATATAAGAAAACGTTAAATAATGTGACCTGAATTTATCACTCCCACACTAGACGGACAATTATTTTTTATCTGAAATAATTGAAGAAAATCAGCTCAATTCACCAGAATCATCTTACAGTTCAACTCTGGTTCGTTGATGGCTCCATTTATTTTCACGCTTCATCCTGTGTTTTACACTTGTCTGCCAGTCATTCTGACAGTCAAACGACTCATACAATTTCAGGTCTAATTTCATTTTTTTGAACCAGCCCCCCAATTGCCTCTTGCCTTTCCGGTCAAATATTCAAAGGTTCTGGAAGCAATATTTAAGTGTGTACTGCTTCCAATCACGGATGCACCTGAATACGCCGTTGATCACAGGTTTGCCCTTCGCAGGCCGTGAGTGTGACTTCGCCACGGTAGGATTTTAATGACAGCGTGTTCTCACTATATGGCAAATGATTGACGTACCAGAACACCTGGGCATTGGGGCGATTTGTGGTCAGCGCAATCCGATCCAGCTGGCCAAGATAATAATGCTGCCCTTCTTTGACAGACTGAATTTTCAGGACGGCTTCGGGCTGAGCTGAACTGACAATTTGGTGTTGCTGCTGCCAGAGACTCAGCGATTGCGGCCATTGATCCTGCCGGACAAAATGCCCCTGACTTTCCAGGGTCGGTGGCGTAATACCGTTCCGGGTCAGTGCATACTTCTGGGCCAGACACCGTTCTTCGGCAGTTGCAGCTTTCGCCCGGCCACCCGGCCAGCAAATCAGTGTACGCTTTACCGTATCCGGTTGTTCAAGCCGGCGATGGTCTTCAGGCAACTGATCAAAGACATCAAACATCACCGGTGCGGCTCGGGTCGCCCCCAGATAGCCGACGACCGGAGTTGCGTCTGGCCGGCCAACCCAGACGGCCACGGTATACGCCGGACTGACACCGACGGACCAGAAATCCCGGTAACCATAACTGGTTCCGGTTTTCCAGGCGATTTCACGCCGGACCCTGGGCACGACACGATCGGAGGCGCTGATGCTACTGAGCATATTGAACACCATCCAGCTGCTGGCCGGACTCAGAAGCTGCTTCTCTTCATGGGTAACTGGCTGCGGTTGCGCATGTTTCAGCATCGTCAGCGGTGCAACTTTCCCGCCGGTTGCCAGAGCACGGTACAGGGTGACCAGCGTCATCAGGTTTGCCCCCGTACCGCCCAGCCCCACCGTCAGATTCGGTTTGTCCTGAATCAGGGTAATCCCCGCAGCGCTGAGCTGCTGGTCGAACGTTTCCGGACCCAGCGCATTGAAGACCTGAATCAGCGGAATGTTCAGCGATTGTTTCAGCGCCTGACTCACGCTGACGGCTCCCTGAAAGCGGCCATTGAGATTCTGAGGTTTGTAATCGTAAAACGAAAATGGGATATCACTGAGCAGGCTTTCGGTATGAATCAATCCCTGATCGAACGCCATGCCGTAAATAAATGGCTTCAGAGCTGAACCGGGCGAGCGCACGGCCTGTGTCATATCCACATGAGAAAATCGGCTGTCATCCTGAAAATCAACCGATCCCTGATAAGCCAGCACTTCTGCGGTTTCATTATCCACCACCAGCACCGCGGCCGATGAGTGCGCAGGTAAGTCGCGTTTGACTTTCGCCAGCAGTCGGGCCACGCGCTGCTGAATCCCGGCATCAAGCGTTGTTTGAATCACATGATGATCCGGCAGGGCCTGTTTCAGGGTCCGGCTCAGCAGAGGCGCAAGTTGTGCATGGGCTGCGGGGCGAAGCTGCACGGCTTCCTGCATCAGATAAGACGCCGATTGTGAAGGCAGCACGCCGCTGTCAGTCAGGCGGGCCAATACTTTATTGCGCATTTCCTTCGCGACCTCTGGATAACGATCCGGCCGGTACAGCGAGGGTTTTTGTGGTAACACCGCCAGTAATGCGGCTTCGTTTTTACTCAGATGCTTCGCGGACGTACCGAAATAACGGTTTGCCGCAGCCTCGACACCAGCAATGTTGCCGCCAAAGGGCGCCAGATTCAGGTATAACGTCAGGATCTCATCCTTACTGAAATACCATTCCAGCTGAAGTGCCCGCCAGAGTTGTTTCAGCTTGCCTGAAACAGAACGCTGGTGCGGGTCGATCAGCCGCGCAACCTGCATGGTGAGGGTCGAACCACCGGAAATGACACGGCCATTGCTGGCCCATTGCCAGGCAGCCCGAACAATCGAAACCGGATTGAATCCGGGATGGTGATAAAACCAGCGATCTTCATAATTCAGCAGGGCCTGAATATAAAATGGATCGACAGCCTCCAAAGTGACGTTGTAACGATGAACACCCTGACGATCACCGAAGGATCGCAGCAATTCTCCTTCCCGGCTGACCACAACCGTGGCCGGACCATCCGGATATAACGACGGAAGCGGGAACACAAGATTCAGTGTTCCCGCCATGATGATGAAAACGGCACACAGCCCGGCCAATTGTTTCAGCAGCGCTGTGCCCGATGCGATCCGCAGACACTTCATCTTCAGAAGGCGAACTGACGCATTACTTATCCACCGTAAAAGTTTGCGGCGTTTGCCAGTAGGCCAGATGTTTTTCAGGACGGTACATCGACTCAATAAACACAGGCGGTACAGCAAAGGTGCCAGGAACTTCAGCCCGGAGTACATAACCAAAGTGATACTTCTGGTCTTCGTAGAGTTTGCCAGACAGGACAAATCTGTCGTTACGGTACTCCTGATGTTCCGGTGTATTCAGCTTCACCCCTTCAGGCAGCATTCGATCAATCGGCAGTCCCTGATTCAGCGCCGGATTTTCCAGCACGAATCCCGCCGGGATCTTGTCCACCAGCAACGCATCATTCAGTTTCTCATCCAGGTTCACGGTCAGAATCACCACCACGCGCTCCCCGACTTTTACCCGGTTACCCGACAACGGCTGCCCTGTCGGGGTATACCATTTGCGCGTTACCGAATTTGCTTTCAGGGTATTGAACGAATTCGCAGCATTCGCGATAGTCCGATCCAGTACCTGATAGCCTTCCGCCATGACTTTTACATAAGCCGGTTGCTCATCCAAATTGCGAATCACCAGATCCGTCGTCAGCGGCTGACTGAACATACCCTGCTGTGTAACGGTTTGATCGTTGAATGCCAGATTGAACACCTGATCGCGATTCGCAGCACTGGTCAGCGCTGATGCCTGAACCAGCGCAGCACGTTCCTGCGTGCTCATCCAGCGTTTCTGAGACAGATCCGGCAGGCGCTCTAACTGAGCCGTCTGCAAGGCTCTGGCTTCTTTTTGCAGCGTTTTGTCTTTCGCCATGGCGTCAAGGATCAGCACGGACTTCGCGGTATCCCGCAGCTGAGATCCATAGTCGCCGTAATAACGATACTTACGGTCGAACGCTTTCATGTCTTCAAGCATGTCCTTGGCCTGTTCGCTTGCGCCAACATTGGCATAGCTCGCAGCCAGTTGCAGATAACTGAGCTGAGTCGGCAATTCCGGCAGTTGCATACTATCCAGATCACTCCACTTCAGCATCCCCTGCTGACTGGTGAGATACGCCGCATATGCCCGGGCAACATCAGCAGACTGACCGTCGTAAGCCAGCCCGTCGACCAGCGAACCATTACGGACATAAGCCATCAGCCGTTGTTTGGCCCGGCTCAGCATCGATTCTGGCACGATCCCCTGATAACGGGACTCTGCTGTCATCAGAAAATCTGACACGTAAGCAGTCAGCCATGGGTTTTCGTGGCCGCTGCTGTCCCACAGCGCAAAGCCACCCGTTCCCACCTGCATGGTTTTCAGGCGCAATACGGAGGTTTCGATCACCTGACGATCCGCATCTGCCGGGATCCCCTCATGATCCGTGTTCTGCCGATGTGATTGATGTACAGTCGCTTTGAACTTCGCCAGCTCAGGCGCCTGAATCAAAAACGGCCAGGCTTTACTGGTGGTTTGCTCGGCACAGCCATACGGATAACGAAACAGGCCTCGCGCGTGTTCTTCCGGGCTCAGCACGGGTGTCCGGCTGATATAGGCCTGACCCATGGCGCTTTGCACCACATCCATCCCGGACCACAGTCCGGCCCCCGCCTGATAAGATGCCCCTTTCTCCAGCACCGTTGAATGGACCTGCGTGACCCATGGCATGATCGGACGAACCGGCACATCCCAGTCACGGTCAATGTTGATCTCATCATTGCCGACACGCAGTGCCAGATTCACCCGGTCACTGACCATGGCATCAGACACGCGGAAACTGAAACTCTGGCTCCAGTGCGCACCATGTTGCAAGGTGAAAGGTTCTGTCTGTGGCTGACGCTGCAGCGCCAGTGCTTCACTCAGTGCCAGCGAGACATTCAGCGTCTGCGGCTGACCACTGACATTGTGCAGGTCTACGGTCACCGTTGAAATATCACCGGGTACCAGGAACCGGGGCACACTCAGTTCGGCCACCACAGGGGCACTCACCGGTTTATCCAGCACTTGCTGACCGACCTGTGATCCGTTGAAGGCGGTCGCGATGATCTGAACTTCACCGTTGTAATCGGGAATATCCATCTCGATGACGGCCTTCCCCTGCACCACCTGGACCGGCTTGCTCATCAGAATGACGGTTTTACTTTCCACCAGACCATCATTTTTATTCTCGGTTTTATCGTTGCCATCACTTCCGAAGCGGGATTGTGCAAACGGATTCGGTCGCGGGTCATACATTCGCGAATATAAATCCACGACATCTGCGCTGTAGCGACGCTGTTCGAAAAAGTAACGATGCGGATCCACCGGTTTGAAGCGGCTCAGGTTGATAATGCCTTTATCCACCACAGACAATGTGACCCAGGTGTCACCGCTGTGTGCCGCGTCCAGATTGTCGATGGTGACCGGTACCGACAGCGTTTCTGAAGGATGAATGAGATCCGGCACCGTCACAGAGACGGACAACTGCTGGCTGCTCCGGTCCAGTGTCAGCGGGCGGATGCCGAAGTAACGCTTCGGCACCTGACCATCACGCCCCGTCAGCGTCGCTGTCAGATAGAGATCATGACGTGCCAGTTTGGCATCAACCGGCACAGGAATGGTGACATCCCCCGCCTGAACCGGATAACTTTCGGACCAGACCAGTTCATCCGTTTCCAGCGTCAGTAAAAGATTTCCGGCAGCTGGCGCGGTCAGCGTCACCTGAGCCGTTTCACCCGCCAGATAAGCTTTCCTGTCAGTCGACATCGTCAGATGATCCGGCTTGGCTTTCAGCTGTTCGCTGCCGTCGTACCAACCGGCATAGAAATCATAAACTGTGGTCACATCCGTGGCTGTATCTTTCACCGTCAGGCGATAATCGCCCCAGGTGGTCGGAAACACCAGTTGCGTGGGTTCATTTTTCACCTGAATCGTCTGAGCCGACACCTGTTTCCAGCGGTCCTGTTTTTTGCGTTCCCAACCGATCCCTTCTTCGTAAATCCAGTAATAAGGCCCCTGATCGTAATCCATGGTGACTTCCAGCTCACCTGCAATCAGAGACTGGCCGTCACTGCTTAGCAAGCCCACATGAAACAAGGCGTCCGAGTTGTAAGGCACGTCCACAAATTGCGGCTGAATTCCGGGAACCGGCGTCTTTTTCCAGGTCACGTAATTCAGCTTGCGCTGAACCGCTGCCCCGCCGGATTCCAGCAAGCTGAAGTTTGCCACGACTTTCACCGGGCTTTTGAGTGCTGCCGGTTTTGGTGTAGGCAGTTTCACCCGTAACAGGCCCTCGTCAGAGAGTTTCTGCTCTTCCAGTTGCTCATAATCGGTATCCAGACTGAAGGACTGACCGACCACATAATCTGAGAATTTACCCGGAATCGACTGAACCGGCTGATAAGTCACCGCCGCTTTCAGGCGATTGCCTGCAGCCGGGCTGCCGAATAAATAGCGTCCTTTCACCTGAACATCGTTGGTCTGACCCGCCACCACAAAAGATGCTGGCGATTCAAATGTTAAATCCATACGCTCAGGCACAAACTCTTCCAGCTGAAATGCGAATTCACTGACAGGGGTTGGTGCTGTCGGATCCAAACGGACTTCAACCCGGTAACGTCCGGTTTTCCAGCTCAGTTCAGTCGCCAGTTCGCGGGAATAATAGCCAGCGGCTTGCGGCTCCAGCTGAACTTTCAGAATTTCTTCATTCCAGGGGTTCATCACCGACAAGTTGATCGGACGATCCGACATCTTGCGGCCATCCATATCGCGGAGCAACACATTAATAGGTAAGGTTTCACCGGGCTTCACGAGATCGCGGTTACTGTAGATATAGGCTTCCGCAGGCTGATACTGACGGCCTCCCACTTTGCTGTCGGCCAGATCTAAAGGCGATTCCCGCATGGGCAGAATCGCCATGTCTTCTTTGGATTTGCCTGCAGCATCTTTCCCTTTCACGCGAGCAACCACAATATCTTCACGCTTCATGCTGAAATCGAAGCGGCTGACACCGTTCAGATTGACATCCTGACTGGCCAGCAATTTGTTCTCGCGGTAAATCTCAACTTTACCCTGTGTGATCGCTTCACCCGTGGACAGTCTGGCCAGGCTGAAAATCGCCTGATGCTGGTGAATACGGGCCTGAATCCCCACATCGGTCAGCAGCATGTGTTTAGCTTTCACTTTATAAAAGCTGCCTGGCACTTTGACGACCACCACATACCAGCCGGAAGGCAATGCATGCGGAATCGGTAAACGCGCAGGCGTCTGCTGATCTTTCTGACTGGGCGGCAAGGTGTAACGGTCGGAAAAAACACTTTGGTACGCGTGTTTGATATGGTCCAGATCATAACTGGACATGCTGTCGTTAATATAATGACGGCTGAATAATTGTCCCGGTTCGGTGACTTTCAGAATCTCAATATCCACCTGTTCAAGGTTGATAAAGTTCACCGGAATCGACTGGTCATCCGACTGAGGCACTAAGGGACCATTGCCGACAAACAATACATCCGGTGTTTGTTGTTTATTTTCTTCTGTGGTTTCCGCCTGACTCAGCGTCGACAATGCAAATAAAAACAGCAGAAGCCCAATATGCCGCCAACTGTTCCGATAACGTGATAAAACCATATAAATCCCAGCCATCCTCACTGATTTTAATCAACAGGCAGACATGCCTTTTTCTTTGAATAGAGGAAATGATCACTTCCCCGAAAATAAAAACTGTGATGCAACGCTAATCCTCAGAACTGCAACCCGTTTCCTTATATACAACGCCGCCAATGCTTGTTTGATTGCGTGACGAGATCATCCAGCACCGGCAAAGCAATCGCAGCCAGCGGATGGATGTCATGGAACAGAATCACGCCTTTGCGCCACAGCAGCATTAATGTCACGACCCGATCGGTCACCGCTTTTGCATTCAGGGTGCGATTCCAGTCCTGACTGTCGATATTCCAGAGGTACGTCTGAATCTGATGCTGTGCCAGCCAGTCTGAAAACTCAGGGGTTCTCATCCCATAAGGCGGGCGAAATGTTTTTGTCGTGTTCAGTGAAAGCAGCGGTGCCATGGCTTGTTCTGTTTGCGCCATCGACGATTCAGACCATTTCAGATCCTGATGCGCCCGGTGACGCCAGCCATGAGCGCCAAGACATTGCTGCTGATAGAGCGTTGTGTGCTGTGTGGCGTTTATTTTATGACCCAGAATAAAAAACATCGCCTGAATCTCTTTCTGATTCAGCGCCTGAATTAACCGCGGCGTTCGGGTCGGGTGCGGACCATCATCAAAGGTCAGCAGAAATTCACCATCGGCGAAATGATCACCCCGGATTTCATTCGCGTTCATCGTCAGAATTTCACTGCTGATCCGCGGAAATAATGCCGCCAGTCTGATTTGCTCGAATAAATAATCGTGATAAAAGGCTTCACTGGCCTGTCGCCAATGGGGGTCATAAACCGGCAATTGCGCCTGAGCCTGACGGACCAATCCCTGCCAGTCATGAACAGGCAGATGCGTCGCACTTTGGTAACCAACCACCAATTGTTGCTGTGTGGCACGGAGCCAGCGCTCAACCGAAGGCAGACTCACTTGCTTCACACCCGTCAGCGCTTTGATGTCTTTCGCATTGGCTAGGCTGGTTTGATGAATGACATACGCAAACTGCAGAATTTCCGCAGCGGAAGCCCGGTCAAAAGCCATCTGCGAATCGATGGTTTCCGGCCACAATGCCCTGTCGATTGTGGCCACTCTGTCTGGCCCGGCAGCATAAAGCAAACCCGGCCACAAACAGACCAGCAATACCAAGCGAATGATTTTCATGAGAGATCCGACCTAATTACACCATGACGACTTGCGCCGAAAAGCAAATCTGGACACATTGGCCAGAAAGCTGTTCCCAAGCGACTTCAGGTCGCTGGGTCTACTGGTATAAGCGACATAAGCATGCAGACACTTAAGGGTTTCCTCAATCAATACGAGAAATTGTTCACTGTTCCTTCGGACTTGATTGGGTTCATGCTGAACTACCGGCATACCGCTTCGAAAATCAATTGTGATTGTAGACTGACCCGAAGCTGATGCGCCTGTGAATCAATCTGATACCTGTAGTGCCCGCGCTGGAACGACAAGTCGATTGTACCGGGCTCGGCCAGGGTTTTTGCCATTGTGAGTTCCTGCATGCCTGCTTTAGAAAACCTGTAAGTCAGCGTCTGATCTTGCTCGCGGAGACAGACACTGGCCACACGCTCACGTCCAATCTCACACAGATAGACATAAGTTTCCCCATCCAGACAGCCTGCGTGGGTGGCGTGTCCGATCCGATTCAATAAAGAAAAATGTTGCTCGTCAAAGAGTTGAGCCGGAGAAAAGCGGCGGGTATCCAGAGGCAAATGATACAGCGTGGATAACAGATGCACATCCCGTGAGGAACGTATTCGATCCAAATCCACAGCCAGAGGCTCCAAGACCTGCTGTTCAAGCATTCGGAAATCTGGCAGGAATTGCTGCCGGGTGAAAGACACTTGTGCAGCAATGGTGAGCGGACCGGCCGTATTGATATAATAGCGGGTTGAATGTTTGCCCCGGTCATGCATCACAGTCAGCTGTTGCAGTTGCTCACTGTCACGATACACCGCCTCTGTTTGAACACCGCCACACCAGGTTCCCCATAATTGCGTTTCAAGCACTTGTCCCTGTGAACTGAGCTGTATCGCACAATAGGGTTCGCCATTGTCGCGGCGGTTCTCTGTGTGTATATCAAGGGCTGCCGCCGGGCCTGACAACAACACAATGACCAGCCAGAAAATACGTAAGATCATCCTTCGTCCCCGAATTCACAGGCATCAAACAAGACTGGCAACAGACAACCCTGTGCGCCTTCTGTCCCGCAAATCACGGCCATGCTTTAAATCCCTGATAGGCTTTTCCGTCAAATTTCAGTGTCTGTTCAAAACTCCAGGCTTTTTCATAAGCATCAGAGCCCATTTGCTGACTCGTTTTATCTTTGACTTTCGTCGTCAGTTTTAAATCACGGTAGCCATGAGAGCGCTGATTTCCGAGATTGATATAGACTTTGGCCTGATGAATTGGGGCAGGCTCATCGGTCACTGAAAAATGGCCTCCCTGATTCGTCCAGTAATTCATCGGCAAACTTTTCAGTACAGGCTGTAACTTTTCCTGCTCGCGCACAAAGAGCGTCATATAGCCAGACGCCCCACCCTCGGCATACCGGGAAGCATGGCCAATATCCAAGCGGACCCCGACGGCTCTAGTGTCATCGTTCAGGTAATAACGTGCCGTATCAAGCCAGATCTGATCACTATCAATCCGAATTCCCCCTTCATCGCCAACTGAACCGGTATAAGCAGAAACCACCTGCTGCGCTGCTGTATCAACCAGAACAACGCGCCAGAGGTACTGAGATGAGCCATCGAACGAATCAATAAAATTGCGTTGAAAATATGACCCCAACATAATGCCTGACGTACCCGGTAAGCGCTTACATGCAACCGAACTGAAGTTATCCTCGCGCCATTCAGAATCATTCTGAAGACGGGCATCAGACTTCAACACCGACATCATGGCGTTACTGCATAACTGGGTTTGTGCGGCGTGTGCCGAACCACCCCACACGGAGAAAAAGAGGGCAGCAGGCACGATCAATTTCAATCGTTTCATAATTCATTTACCTTCAAAGATTGAATATCATCATTTATTCACACGCATCTATCTCAAAATTCAATGCGACATAGCGATTCCCATACTTCCTCAGCAATAAGGAACTTGTCGAAAAATAAGTACCCAGGGTCGACTTATCCACAAAACAAAAGTGATAGCCTAAATGGTTCTCTTTGGTGAGGGTTAAAGCGTAATACCAATATTCACTTTCCATCACAATCATCTTTTCTGAATAAACTGGCTTGGGAATACTCTCAAAATCTGGAAAACGATTTTCATTCTCTATACGTTGAGGCATCAAAGAACTTCTGAATGTGGTGATATCCAGATTCTCATAGACATCTTTCAGTAATTGCGAATCAGTTGGCTGTACTTCTGTCGCTTGATAAAATTTCCCATCAAAACGAAGCGTTTGGTCTGTTTTCGTGACGTCAGATTCATGGATGTTCTTGAATGGGTAATCAGTCGACTTTTCGACCTTTGTTGTGATTCGAATGTCCCGATAACCCTGGGTTTGATCCTTGAGAAAAGAAAGGAACACATGGCTCTGTGTTGTTATCAGCAGATCATCGTTCGTCGTACAGTGATCCCCTTCAAGTCGTTGCCAAAGATTCGTGGGAAGATTCAAAAGGACAGGCGTCAGCTCTGAATCTTTTTCTACAAACAGCGAGAGAAAATCAGTCATGGAAGAATCAGCACACCGGGGAGCAGTGCCGATCATTAACCGGACTCCCAATGCTCGTGTTGTTTCATTTAAGTCATATCTGGCAGTATCCAGCTTGATGCTATATGGACTCACTCGAATACCACCATCTTCTTGAACTTCATCCCGATAGCTGGATTCGATTTTTCCGGATGATTGATCAATCACCAATACACGCCATACATATCGATCACCGTGACCGACTTGCGTCATATTCTTCAGATACGACGCGAGCATTTTCTCTTGATTGTGAGGCAATATTTTGCAAGCAATCGCATCAAACGTTTCATCGTCGAAGCCTTGATGAGATAAGTCGAGTAACAGCATTGATTTCGATGCCTCAGAACAAGGCTGATTATCGGACGCATAAAGGTGGCCGGTGAACAATAAAACGCACAACGTAAAAATAAAACGGATGGTACTTTTCATCAGTCAGTTTCCATTTCAAACAAGTGTATTCTTCAAAATCATGAACGTCATAGTTTCAAGGCCCCGAATTAAAGCTGCAAAACTGAATAATAAAATCGTTGCCTTTCCATGCAATCGGCTCGGTTATCTTTCAGATAGTTGCTTAAGAATTGACAGTGTTTGTCGGCATAGACTTGCCACAATGAATTCCGGTCCGCTGGTGATGCCTGCGGTGTTTTGTTTTTGGATGCATAAAGGGTGTAAGCCAGTTCCGTTTCATGAGAAGTAATATATGCCAGCTCTCATAGACAGGACCTTAAGCATTAAGCTTTTCATAAATTCCATCTAAGGTTCTGTCTTTCTTGGATTTTCTCTGAGCTGCTTTGCGAGCATTCATTGATATATATACCATAGCCCATTCCAGTCGCCCTGATATTTCAGACCTTGCTTGGTGCATCAAGCTTTCCAATATTGGAAGTAGCCAAACATCAACATTTTTTGCCGCTTTTAATACAGATACTGACGGCAGGCTGGTTATGGCAATACTTCGCCGAACAATCAGCGCTAGCAAACTGGCCCAAATCAGCCCCTCAGCAATGGCTTTTTGTGCCGTTACAAAACGACGCCAATTCGTATGCGACTTTAACTCCTTGAATAGCAACTCAATTTGCCATCGGCACCGATAGAGCGCCATGATATCGTCTGCTGAAAATTGTGATGTCGGCAAGTTTGTCAACCACAGACAAAAACGCTTTTCTTCAGCGAACCATCGACGCACCACCCGGAACTCGTACTTTCCTCGCTTGCATCTCAGGTCAAGAACTTCGGAGCGGTTAGTTTTTCGGCTAATATCCTTGAGTTTCATATCTATTAATCTTGGTAAACGCCGACCATTGCCATTGTGGGCACTAACAATTGTTGGGTTCAGTGATTTACCGCCACGGACGATAAAATGGCCGTTATGACGAGAAAGTTGCTCGAAATAGCTAAAATCCACATAGCCAGCATCGGCTAAAAGCAATTTTTTCTCTAGGTTGCCAGGTGTGGGCAAGTACGTCCGCTCAGATGCTGTATCTGCCGTTACTGTCATCGTTTTTGGTGACTGGTCAAACAGCGACATGGTCATATGACATTCAATCGCAGCAGGATAGTTTTTGAAGCGGCTTGGAAAAACCTCACGAAGTCCGTCGTGAACTCGAAAAGAACTGCCATCCTGCAGAATAACATCGTCGAAATGAGATAAATTTGCTGGCATTGAACGCGAACTCTTCTGGAACAGCTGAACTATTGCAAATTTGACCAGCTCTTTCATAAAGTCGGCAAAACTATCTTTTCGCAACTGGTTATGAAAAGGCTTATAAGCCACATTTTGCTTTTCACTCAGACACATCCCGTTGAACTGGCGATGAAGGTCGGCAATGGCGTGGCAATTGCCCTTGCTCAAAGCCGCGAGAAGGCTGAGTACCAATTGTTGAGGCTGAATTGCTCTGGCCCGCTGAGTAAAACCACACTTTCTTGCAGTTTTTTCGAGAAAACTGGCATCGAAGAATTGCACCAGTTGCTTTTTTAAAGAGATAATCGTCATCGGCTTCACGGTTGATTCTGGTTGTTTGTTTGGCGACGATTATCAGATCATAAGTGAAGCCTTTTTTCTATCTAAAATATGGGGTTAGAGCTAAAGATCCTGTCTATGTGCCAGCTCTAATAATCGTGCTTCAGTGACTTCCGCCCGGCAAAGGTAGATGATTGATTTTGCAGATGGATCCAGCTCGGACAAAGCAAAGTCATCCCCAAAGTAAGGATGATGATCACACAAATCTTCTTTGAATTGAATCCAGGCACGCTGAACGCTTTTCAGTTGCGAGAACTCATCCGCAGACAATATCGTTTGAAGTGTCCGGTATTTTTCGTTCAATGCCGCATCTTTGGCTTCATACTTATTAAAGTAATGATGATACAGTGCATTCAAGTCTTCGGAGTTGACCCGATCATCCGCATTCGCAGAAGAGATACTGCCAAACACAGCCAGAATCCCTGCAAAAATTAAGCGGCATTGAAAACCCACTCGACTCATCCCATTATTCTCCGTAGTCGTCTGCATCTTGGTCTTTATTGATCCAGACTTCAAAATCGAATTCGGCCGGTACCAGATTAAGATACTGAGACAGCAGTGTTTCGGTTTCACGATCGTCTGGCACAATCCCGATTGAACTCTGCGAGCAACGAATCGTCGTCAGCGGCCTTCCGTTTTTTTCAACATAGATACCGGATTGGAAATGCGTTGCAGTCACTTGAGATTGATTCCCTTTTCTTTCCAGAGCCTGACTGTAAAAGCCAAATACATGATACTGATAGCTGTGATTTTGAAACGACAACAGCATCCCTTCATTCCAGCCCGCAAAAGATTGACGGCTGAAATGCATCGTAGGTGTCAAGGCCAGCTCAACATGACCAGGGCGACCATATTGATCCATCAGCACTTGGTCACGCCCACAAATTGAGATCAGCTTCCCATTTGCCGTGTGGCACACAGAGCACTCATTGAAGATAAAAGTCACAACTTTGATTCAATATCACAGTAAACACTACTGATATCAAAACTATCAAAGCCACTTTTCCTGACTTCAGTTTTTATCTTGCATTTTCGAGTCAAGCTTTTATCACTGCCGTGTTGATCCATGACAGGGACATTCGAAAATGACTGCTCCAGACGGTTAAACTTTGAAGAAAATATTTCTTCTGACGGCAGTTCATCAAATGCTTTCAGATTCAGTCCATGATAATCGTACTGATACAGATAATAATTCAATTGCTCTTTTTCTCTGTCGTATAATGAATTCAAACAAATGACATCATTCAATTGAATACTGTTGTTCACAATATTCATGTTGAAGAGACATTCCTGATTGGTACTGGAAAGAAAGGTATATCTTACGACTTTCAGATGTCCATCTGCTTTCTCTTCTGCAACCTGATAAGCGTAAGTACTTGCTTTAATGATATTTTCATTCATTATCGTCTGATCAAGGTAGAGACCATCAGCATCAATACTTACACGGGATTGATATTCTTCGGTTGATTCTTCGTTCAGTTCATCCAAAAGCGTTGACGCCGATTGGCTCTCTAAAACATCGTTCAATAAGAATCCACCCGACGATGTTTCATATCGTATACCGTTGAACCGAACGACTTGGTTGACTCGTTTCGTTTTTTCTTCTGAGCTTCCTTTCGGATCAAATGTAAAATCCTCAACTTTATTCGAAAGTCGGATGTCTCTGTAGCCATTCGTTTTCGTATTCAGTAAATGCAAAATGGTGTGAACGGTTTCCTCTTGAATCATACCGTCATCGCCACTGCAATGATCCCCTTCAACTAATCGCCAAGAATAGGTTGGCATGTTATTCAGAACCGGAACGAGTTCTTTGCCTTTCTGGACAAACAAAGTCAAAAAATCATTTTCCAGAAATCCGGCACATCGTGGTTTATCCCCTATATGTAAACGCACCCCTAATGCACGGACTTCTTCGCTCACATAATATCTTGCTGTATCCAGCATGATGTTGTTTTCATCGATGCGTGTATCGCCTCCTTCGACGATGATATTTTTGTAACTCGCGATTGATTCCCTGGTCTTCCGGTCAGCCAGTAACACACGCCACAAATAATTCTGATGTCGCTCAGTTTTATGCTGACTCCTGATATAAGAAGCAAACACGATATCTTCATGCTGCGGATGTGTTTTACACTGGATCGATTCTATATTGCCCCGAAACTCAGCATCGTTGTCATCCTGATATTCATGAATCAGGCTCAGATCGCTTTCCTGACACCCAGAATCTGACGCAGCATTCACCTTCATACTGAGGATAAGTAAGGAGGCGGTCACGATAGTTCTTACACACAGTTTGATTTCATTTTTCTGCATTTTATCTGTACTCGTATTCAGTCATATAAACTATCGATTCAAAGCGATATGAAATCTATGCTTTGGTCAGCGTATCGTAGCTATACTCTAAAAAATCTGGATAAATCTCCTTTTCAATCGTCTGAAAATGACCATCGGTATCTATTAATTTCAATCCATTTGATTCAAACACGACATGAGATATTTGATTGTCTTCTTTCTCTCTCAAGCGTAAACCGTCCTTACTTATATATTATTCATTTTCATATTTTGAAAGATGAGGTTTACTATCTAACGTTAAATCAATGGATTTATTTACATTGAATGTAAAATCTTCAACTTTTACTTCTCTTTTCTCTACCTTCCCTCTGATAACTTCAGGTGCATCGAGTCGAATGACTAACTCATCTTCAAAATGATTCCCTTTCAAAAAAATCGGATAGCTGTTACCTGTAGCGCTAAATAAAATCAGACATAAACAGAAAACAGTACTATATAGCTTCATGATATCCCTAAATATCCTTCATTTTTTCGACACCTTCTCACAATTTTCAGCACTTTCTCAGCACTTTCTCAGCACTGAAATTGGGCCATCTTTTTCGATAAAAACGCTTCCTTTATCCGAAACGATCGGCCGACCTTGCCATCATTGGTCATAACATCATTGATGGATATCATCAGTATAAGCCTCAACAGAAAATCCAATTGATAACGCAATTAGAATAATTTTCGTTTTCATGAATTTTTTCAACTGTAAATTTCAATTGGAATTATCATTCATCGGCTTCAGTTGCTTATCAATTGAATTCCAGTGGATTTTCTAAAAACACATGCACACTGGAATCCTTCATTTATCCATACATAAATATCAGTAAGAATTTTCTGGGGTTATTTCTACTTTCTTTTGAAGTATTGCTTCTAGTAGTGTCCCCAATACTTCTGATAGGCTTCAAAATTTGTTTCTTCCAAGTCGTTCAGACATTCATAACCACCATATGAATGCTCAAAATCCATCGCCCTCATGACGTTATCATTATTAATCCCATTATCGACATCAGCAAATATGATTTGCCAGTCATGCTGTCTTAGCATGGTCTCGGGATTATAAAATAAAAAGTCAACAAGCACGTAAGATTCTGAAAATTCTTGAATACTTGCATTGATCACAATACCCTCTGAAGGCGTCTTAATACTCGTATTTATGAGTACTTTGTCATTACTTCTCAGAATGAAATTATCACCCTCAACTTCGATATTATAATTCCTAATCAGAGGTTCATTGATAATTAAATAGTTTTCTGGATATTCTGGGTGATTTTTAGGTGCGACCGTAATACCTAACTCTTGAAAATCAAATTTTGTTTGATAAGGTGCAAGTCTAATATATTGACCTTGTTCACTCACAATGTCTTGCGTATAGTCGATTTGACAGTCAAAACTGAATGAATCTGCTGCATAAGCCTTAACAGAAAATCCGATGCATAATAAATTTAGAATGATTTTCGTTTTCATAAATTCTTTCATATTTAAATCTCAATTGGAATTATCATTCATCGGCTTCAGTTGCTTATCAATTGAATCCCAGTGGATTTTCTAAAAACACATGCACACTGGAATCCTTCATTTATCCATACATAAATATCAATAAGGATTTTCTGGGGTTATTTCAATTTTCTTTTGAAGTATTGCTTCCAGTAGTGCACCCCAATATTTCTGATAGGTTTTGAAATTTGTGTCCTCCAGGTTATCCTCACAATCATAACCACGATTATATTTCTTGAAACTTAATGTTCTCGTGACATTGTCATTATTGATTTCTTTATCGTAATTATCAAACATGATCTGCCAATTATGTTGTCTTAGCATGGTATTGGGATTATAAAATGAAAAGTCGATAAGCACGTAAGACTCTGAAAACTCTTGAATGCTTGCATTGATCACAATACCCTCTGAAGGCTTCTTAAGACTCGTATTTATGAGTACTTTATCATTACTTTTCATAATAAAATTATCATTCTCAACTTCGATATGATAATTTCTAATCAGAGGTTCATTGATAATTAAATAGTTTTCTGGATATTCTGGGTGATTTTTAGGTGCGACCGTAATACCTAACTCTTGAAAATCAAATTTTGTTTGATAAGGTGCAAGTCTAATATATTGACCTTGTTCACTCACAATGTCTTGCGTATAGTCGATCTGACAATCAAAGCTGAATGAATTATCTGCATATGCTCTCAATGACCATAGAAGCATCAATAAATATAAAGCTGGTAATCTGACTTTCATCATCTAACGTCCTCAAGACATGATCAGCAACGGATCATCGATAAAAATGACCATCAAACTTCAGTAGTTTGTTGCGGTGAATGATTTTCAGTTGCTCATCCAGCACCTCATCTCGTTCATTTTCAATTATTTCTCTACGTTTTACTAGTAAATCGTAGAATCCATTTGTTTTTGTTTCTTTTACTTCAACGGATGAATTTACTATCTGCTTGATGACTCTTTGATCTTCATAGCAAGCATTCCCTTTTAAAATAAACCAATCTTTCATTGGATAATCAATCAACACCCGATTCATATTATTCTGGTTTTGAACCAATAAGTTGAAATACTGATTCCTGCCACCTGTAGAACAGGGAGCTGCATACCCAACATTCAGTATCACGCCAAATGCTTTGACGTTATCATCAAGATAATAGTCATGAGTGTCTAATAAAATTGGATCATCACCGACTGCAATCTCAGCCTCTTCCTCTATGAATCCTGAATACGAAGATTCAATACGCTGCTCGTCTTTAATTAACAAAACCCGCCAATGATATAAATCATATTTCTTATCTTTCTCACTGAGCTGTAAATATGAGGCTATTGTATAGGCACTATCTGTTGTTTTTTCACAGGTGTACGCTTTTAAATCATCTTTGTGACGCTCCCCATCATTTGAATAAAATGCATCATTTTTCATCAATCTCACGATTGAATCCACACATTTCTGGCTCTCATTTGCAAATGATGGTTTACTTGCAAAAATAGCGAAAAATATAATAACAAACTTATTCATCACTTATATTCAATCTTCCTGTTAATCCTTTGTCGGAATTTAAAAAGTGTTGTCTTGTTTTATTTATCCATGCTTAATTATCATTAAGTATCTTCTGGGGTCATTTCTACTTTCTTTTGAATATAGCTTCTAGCAGTGCAGCTCTACACTTCTAATAGGCTTCGAAATTTATTTATTCTAGGTTATTTAGTCATTCATAACCACAAAATAAATTTTCAACCATATAATAGTGTATAACTCTGTTCTAATTTAAAAATTTGCTTACTTTTATTTTTATATGAACATTCACTTTAATTATTTTGATTGAACAAATAAATAATTGAAATCACCTGGATTTCTCACTGGCGATTTCAATTAATTCTAGCAATATATCACTTTCCTGTTGATTCACATTGAATCTCTTCACGGCCTAAATGAATTTTACACTTTTGCTCAGCCCAAGGCGCTGCAACAAGGAAAGAAAGATTAGCACCATCAAAGCTTAACCGTGTAGGGTATATCGTTGGATAGCTTTTCTCTAAATTCAGTTGACTATCTCCCATCTGACAATATCTTTTTCTACTATTCTTTTTCTTGTTGTATACAATGATACAAGGATCATCTTTTTTGATATATACACTTCCTATTTCCGAAGAACTAGGCCGTGTTGGCCATATCTGGTAATAACGATAATTACTTATCTCATCTGCAATCGACTCAAAAGAAAAAACCAATAGCATAGTATATATAATTTTCATACAAATGTTCCCGTCTTGTGCGATGATCATATTCCGCCTAAAGTTTCATGAACGTCAGATAGTCATTGATCACTGATACGAATCCATCAATGTACTGATTCAGTGCCTGGGCGACCGCATCCCAGTCTAATTTCCGGATATATTCGATACTTTTTCCCGTACCCTGATAGCGCACACCATCCAGTAAGAAAACAGCGGGTAAGAACTCATCTGGCGTGAACAGCACAGACAGAATATAACCTTGTTCACTCACAATGTCTTGCGTGTAGTCGATCTGACAGTCAAAACTGAATGAATCTTCTGCACAAGCCCCAATAGAAAATCCAATGGATAACAAGATTGGAATAATTTCCGTTTTCATGAATTATTTCAATTGGAATTATCATTCATCGGTCTTCAGTCGCTTATGAATTGAACTCCAATGACTTCTTTTCCGAAAAAATCTCTTGCACACTGTATCCATTTTATTAACCATGTTGGATCTTCAATAATAAACTGTTGTGTTTATTTCGTCTTTTAACCGTTTATCTTATGCTCTCAACTAGTTAAATGAACTAGATCCTTTCGAATTCGTACGATACTGACAGTCACTCGCAAATGAGTAATGGCATGTCAGTAAAGTAAAAATAATGCGGCAGAACTGCCTAACCATTATACATACAAGATTTAACAATGATGCTGGAAATAGTAAAATTACAACATCATTGATTATCATTCAAGTCAATAAATTCATTTCTAATTGTTATAGGAAGATCCGTCGTAAACATATTTAGAATGAAATTCTTTTATCGATGATAGGATTTCACTCGCTAATTCTGTTTTAGTCTCAGTACTACTTTTCCCTTTTATCAGCAAGTCATTAAATCCATTAGTTTTTGAATTTAGAATAAAAATATATTTTTTCTCATCAACCTTTACAATCTCCGGGTCTAAACAAGCGATTCCGTTGTAATTAGACCACGTACTCATCGCAATATTCTTTAATACAGGTTTAAGATGAGTACCATCCTGTAAAAATAACGTTAAATAATCTGACTCACCACCATCAGCGCATCTCGGACTGTATCCAATATCTAACCGAACACCAAATGCTCTTTGGTTTTCTGCTAAATCATATTTAGCTGTATCAATCCATATGCTATCTTCTCCGACTTGAATAGAGCTATCTTCAGAAATATATCCTGTATAAGATGCCAAAACAGAACCATTAGTTTTGCTGGTCTTCATAACACGCCATAGATACGAAGATCCGATATCATATTCTCGTATCTTTTGTAAATAGGATGCCACTAATGTATCGCTTTCATTGGGCATGTTTTTACATGAAACACTAATGAACTCTGAGTTGTTAAAAGTTGTTTCATTATGTTGCTTTGCATCTTGGTACATTGCATCCAACACAAGCTCACTACAGCCCTTTTTTGTTTCTGCTATAGCATGAGCAGATGCAATCATCGTAAATATTAAACTACATATATTGATTGTTTTTTTACAAATTACATTCATATTAATCCCCCGATAAAACAGCATATCCTTGGCTGAAAAATCTTTTCCTTTTACTTCGACTCGAAGTATGAAAATTAACCACATCTGTAATGCTATCTGTTGATTCTTCAGTATTATCTACTCTATCGTTTAACTTATTTAACTTCCAGAACCCTAAAGCACTTAAAAAACCAGGTATCGTTTCAAGCAAAATATTAGGGTCTTCGACAAGATTAAAACTCACCTCAGGAATAGTCTCTTCCAGAATATCCTGAACATTCTCATAATTTGACTTCCATGTTAACTGTATAAAACCTTTTCCTTTAAAATTGATTCCACTCTCATCGCCGCCTTGTATTAACTTAAAGCCGCCATCAGGGCAAGCATAGACACGTTTCGCAATTTCATCTTCTTGTGGATATTGCAAATAATACAACCCATCCTTGCTCCTGTATTCATACTGTGATTTATCAGATTCATTAAGCCCCCGATATACCTCAGGCTCAACTCTAATATAACCATAAGTATCGGCTTCAGAAGGATAATGATTAAAGTAACGTGAAAATATACTCTTTAGTGCGCTGACACTATACCATAGGTCTTCTTCTCTACCAGTTAAGCTTGAACCAACTTCCGCCCTGATCTGAGCAAAAAACTGAGCCGCACGCTCATGAGTATTGATTTCGAATAGCTCAGCATTAGCATTAAATAAAATGCGAACTTCTTCTCGCTTATCTTCTGGAGCATCGGGGAATAACGCGGCCATTTTTTCTTTAGAGATCTGATAACCATAACTGCGGATAGCGAACGGCCAAAAATGCCACACTTGGGGCTGAATCTCCAACTTCTCCGTATCTAACTGTTGCATCCACGCTGTTTGTTCAATACGTGCTTTTTCATGGTCAATAAAATCATCGTACAGCGACATGATTTTTTCGCGATACGCAGATTCCTGGAAGATGGCTTCAGACTGAAAATACTTGCTGGCATGCTGTTCCAGCAGATCACGCCCTTTTTCCAGCACCTGATTAAACCAGGCATTATCCACTTGTTCTTCAAAGTGCCACTCACTTGGATGCTTGGCGATCACTTTTTCCAGTTTGTTCGTGGCGGACTGATAAAATGCGATCAGTTCATTCTCTGAAAGCTGTCCATCGTTGTCGGTGTCAATCGCGCGGTAAATGTCATTGAAAAACACATTTTCCGGTTCCATCACGCCATTACTGCCGCTGCCGTCGATCACCTGAAAACCATGTTCTTCCTGACCGGCTGCAAGCGCTTTCAGGAAGTATTCTGGCGGGCGATCGTTAGAGAAGACCTCAAGATGAACACGATATTCCTGATCAATATTGCCCTGCGCATTCTTCAGAAATTCATATTTACCCAGATAGCCCAAGTGTTCCCCGGCCTCAATTTTGAACGGGATGTCCGGGATCTGAACGGCGCCATCCACCGTAATCGGAAGCTTAGCCTCCGGCCCATTTTTCATGTGCCACGGTGGTAGCTTCTTGGTTAGGGGTTCTGCAATTTCATTCCACATGGCTTCCGGTTCGATCCCTTCACCGTGTTGCTTGATCGCAATCCAGACTTCCTGATTGAGCGTCAAATCGGCATCTGATTGAATTGCAACTTGATTTGAGCCTGTATATTGACCCACGCAAACCACTTTTGCCTGAAGGAAATCATACTCAGTGCTGCCCAGCTTACCTTTCACCACCGTTGCTCTTGAAGGATCAATGAGTTTCAGAATTGTACCTTCGGGCAGTAACACTTTTTTGTCAAAATCTGCACTGCCTGGCTTACTGCGAGAGTTCCGGTTCTTTTTCAAGCGGATATAGGGGAGCTGGCTGGCATTTTCCGCTGCCGCCATTGAATCCTGAATTTCCTTCTGGGACTGCAAATGCATGTAGAGGGAATAGAAAGTATAACTTTCGTCTTCTTTGTCCGGGTTCTGGAAGGTGTGCCGCAGCAGACAAAAGTTGTTGCTGTAGCTGGACGTGGTATCCAGATACTGTGTGGTTGGATATTCCTCCGACATGCGATAGGCCACCAGCTCACCATCGATCATCGCCTGAACCGGCTGAAAGTGCTGCGCCCAGAAAGCGATGCGGTTATTTAAGTGAATACCGCCATGCCAGCCACGGCCTTTACTGATGAGATAGCGGCCGCTGGTCTGCCCGCTCAGCAGCACTTTCAGTGCCGCCATATCCGCGAATGGTTTGCCATCGACCTGACAGATAGGAAATGCTGTGTTCATGAATTTACTTCCTTAGTCTGAAAACACATCAAAGAACGGAATCAGGCTTTCCTGTCCGGGGGTCGCTGTTGTAAATACCACAGCAGTCACCTGGCCAACCGTGGAACTGTAACCGGAAACCTGGGTGTTTGTCACAATACTTTCCTCTGCGTTTTCAATTAGCTGCATCAATTTCTCACTTAGCGAGGAAAAGTATTGCGTTGTGAGATCCGGCAGGAGTCGGTTCAGCGTTTTCAGACCTTCCTGATAACGGGTGATCCCCTCCACAATCACAGTGCGATGATCATATTCCGCCTGAAGTTTCATGAACGTCAGATAGTCATTGATCACTGATACGAATCCATCAATGTACTGATTCAGTGTCTGGGCGACCGCACCCCAGTCTAAATTCCGGATATATTCGATACTGTTTCCCGTACCGTGATAGCGCACACCGCCCAGCAAGAAAGCCGCGGGTAAGAACTCATCTGGCGTAAACAGCACAGACAGAATATGACCTTGCGGATGGCAAATCGGTGC
Source organism: Photobacterium sp. GJ3 (assembly GCF_018199995.1). NCBI lineage: Bacteria > Pseudomonadati > Pseudomonadota > Gammaproteobacteria > Vibrionales > Vibrionaceae > Photobacterium > Photobacterium sp. GJ3. The sequence continues at coordinate 1,064,299 of NZ_CP073579.1, forward strand.
CAGACTGTGGATCAGCGGCACATAGTGATCGACGGTGTCTGCATCGCGCTGGATCCAGTCCATGGCAGACACAAAACATTCGCCAAAGACTTTGTGCTGATGTTCAGTGGCGAAATACGCAGCGCTGAACTGACTTTCAAATCGCACCAATGCTTCAAAGTCCGGATCCGAGAAGGTTTCAGATAGCAGAACCCCCCAGTCATTTCGCACCCCGCTTCGTTCCTGCCAGTACGGAACGCGGTTTCCGGCCACAGCAGAAAAGTAAGCAAAGAGGTCCGGATAGGTATTTTCCGTGGTGTTCTCAGGCAGCGTTTCATAAGGCTGGTATGGGTCCTGAGACTCTTTGAAATTGAACATGCACAGTTGTTCATCCAATCCGCTGACCGTGGCCTGACCGCTGCTGTCCAGCGTACCGCTTCCCAGCTCAGCCCCACCTTCATCGGTCACCGTAAATGGTGCATTGGTCAGCGGCGCGCCCGTCGGATAACGGCAACTCACGGTCACATCGAAGGTTGATGCTTCATCCGGCGGAACTTCAACGCTGGCCTGCGACACACCGGCAAGGCACATGGTATTGGCTTTGTTCATCGTCATCATGTCGGACAGGCGCGTCACACCTTCACCTTCAAACTTCACGGTTGCAGAAGCCGTCACAAAGGCGGCTTCTCCCTGAATGGTGCCCGAGACAATGCCTTTTTTATCGCCGCCTTCATCGCCGGTACTGGTTGAAAACTTACTGGGCTTAATCGCAACACTGTTGCCGCCATCCATGGTGATCGTTTTGGTGCCATCGACCAGATCCGCCGACTTGGCCTGATTGGAATAAGGAATCGGCACCACAGGGGGTCCGCACTGTGTCATACAAACATCCGGAATATCGGCATTTGCCACGCCTTCTGACCCCTGATGGACAATACTCAAGCCATCTGCACTTACCGTCACTGCCATGCCGCTACCTCATATCATTGATTTTCAGCGTATTTTATCAACAAGGCCCGGTTGCTATCTCACTGGATTCACCTTCATTCAGTCGGTTTGCCCTGTCGTTCTGACGGATTCCTGAAAAATGAGACCTCACTCCACGATTTGGCGGTTTTCATCCAGAAAAAAATGCTGAAATGCAGGCGATTTATCAGGCAGTTATGCAACAATGCGCTATGCTCTGGTCAGATATTCGAGACAGGGACGGTAGTCTGATGCTGTTATGCCATTTCTCTTTTCTGATCATCGACGACAGTCATATTTCAATTTCCCTGATGCGTTCCATGCTGACACACGCAGGTGTGCCGAACGCAAAGATTCAAACCACCAGCGACAGCCTGAAAGCATTGCGGATGCTTCGCACCAACACGTACGACGTGGTGTTATGTGATTACAACATGCAGCACCATATTGACGGTGGCCTGATTTTTGATGAAATCAAACACAACCACCTGCTGCCACCGAGCAGTGTGTTTATTTGTGTGACTGGCGATAACAGCCAGCAAGTGGTCACTCACTTTCTGGAGCTGGAACCTGATGACTATCTCATTAAACCCTTCCGGATGAATGATTTTATCTCCCGGATTGAGTATGTGCTTGAGCGTAAAATTGCCCTGAATACGTTGCTCACTGCCGTGGAAGAGAAACGATATGAAACTGCCCTGCATTGCGGTGAAACACTGCTGAGTCAGTACCCGAAATACAAAGGCTATTTGTCCCGGATTCATGGGGATTGTCTGCTGCGACTGCAACGGCATCAGGAAGCAGAAATTTTTTACAAACAGGCTATGCAGGAAACACAGCACATCTGGCCTATGGTTGGTTTTGGCAATGCGTTACAGGGTTCCGGCAAACTCAAGCAGGCAGAAGAGGTATTTCAGGAAATACTGGCGCGTCATCCCAACCATCCGAAAGTCCGTCAAAGCCTGGCCAATTGCCTGATCCGGAAAGAAGAATTACCTGAAGCGCTTCAGCAGTTTTTGCTGCTGCATAAAATCAACCCGGCCAATCCCATCCGGGAGCTCATTATTGCCAACCTGTACGCGGCACAGCAGCAGCACGAACAAGCCGCGTCCAGCTATTGCCGCTACACAGAAAAAGTGAAAGATACCAGCCAGTACAGCCTGGGTATTGACGTCAATATGTCTGTATCCATGCTGTTGGCCAGTATTTATCTCAAAGCGCCCAAACAACAGATCAAGCTGGTTGATGACGCCCGTACCGCACTCATCCGGCTGAATCAGAAAACAACGAAAGATGATAAACAACTCGCCAGACATCCGAGTTTGCTGGTCGGGATGGCGATTCTGGCCTGCTTACGCGGAGAGATTCAGAACTGCTACAGCATTGCCAATCAAATTGAATCGGATCAGGAGGACATTTCAGATTTTTACACGGCACTCAATCTGGCCCGCATGTATGGTTTTTGCGGCATGCCGGATATGTATGAGTCCGCCATGGTGAAAGCCCGGCAAATCTGTGGGGAAGCGGACGATGAAGGCTTGATGCTGAGCCAGACAGAACTGCTGAATGGTTTTCAGGATGAAATATATCAACGCCTACGCCTTGGTGGCACACTGGTGAAACAGGCGCAGCAGTATCGTCAGGAAAATTTAGCCAACAAAGCTCTGAAAAAAGCTTATCGCGCCTTTTTCATTGTGCCTTTTCACCATGAGTTATGTTTTCTGATCCTGGAACTCACCGGACTGGCGACCCCCAGCTGGTTACAGCATGATGAAGTCATGGCCATCCTGAAATCCTGTTATTGGGTGTACTGCAATGACAAACGTCCCACTGAGCAACAAAAAAGACGGGCACTGGATTTTTATCGGTTAGCGTTGATTCGGGTGGATTGAGTGAAAGGTTGAACCAAACCCCTGAAACCAAAAAGCCAGGTTTCCGCTACCGATGTCGAAAATTAATTCTGACGATTGGTTATATATTGATTTAACGGTTATGATTCCGGTTAATTTTCAATACCAGATAACCGTATTTCTCTGGCATTTTCGTTTTCATTATTTATTTATTATGCAGAGGCAAAAAATGAAGAAACTTATACTTTTTACAGCACTAGTAATGCTCTCTGCGAATTCATCCGCAACAATTGAAACCGGCCCAATGATGGACACTTTATACCCTGTCAGTTTTTATCACGATGCCGGAGATGGCTTATACGTTGAATTCCAATCAGGTTCGCTTCCGGGGTGTAACAATGACAGAGGTGCAAGATTATCCAAAGAAAATGCGAACTACAAAGAGCTCTATTCTTTGTTGTTAACCATGATGGCAACCAAAAACTTCAAAGGACAATTGCGTTTTGAACAAACCAATCAATACACCGGATGGTGGAAATGCTCGATTCAAGGCGTTTTTGTCCAACCCAAATAATCAAGTCACCGCAGATTTCAGATCACGAATGATGACGACTGATATACGGGTCACCCCAGAAATAGACATCGACCAAGCAACCCATGCCGCCATTCAGCAACTCCGGAATGAAAGCTTTCCGAAGCATCAGGTGGCCCGTTCTTATTACAAGCAATGCCCGCATTTGCGATTGCTGGCATACGACGGTGACACCCTGACGGGCCATCTCGGGTTGGATTATCGGCGAATCCGGGTGGGTGATTCCGTGCTGAAAGTACTGGGGGTGATTGATTTTTGTGTTCGTGAGCAAGTCCGGGGGACTGGAATCGGCTCCGCCATGCTGACGTATTTAAACCAGTATGCCCAATCCAGAGCCGTGGACTTTATCATGCTGCTCTCTGAGCATGAGACGTTTTACCGCAAACACGGTTTTCAAAACATCTCAGCCCAGCACCACTGGCTGATGATTCATGAACATCAGAACTTTGGCATCGGCCATCATTGGCTGGACGATCTCTGGGTCTGTTCCATTCAGGGCGCCCCCTGGCCAGACGGAGAGATCGACTGGCTGGGTTATCTCTACTGAAGCACCACGGCATTGGGTGCTGCCGTGGCGCACCGTGTGACCGCACCGCGATCAAGGATCGACATTCAGCGCGTTTTGATCAAAGAGCGCGGTGACAATCTCATTGGCCGTTGAGGCGATGTCCAGCCCGAGTGAGCTGAGATCCAGATTTTCCAGCACCACATTCTGTTGCTGGCCCGCGTCTGCATTCACCGTCAGATTGACATTCCCGCTACCATCAACGCTCGCATCCAGATGATCCAGCAACCGGGTCAGTTCATCACCACCTTCATCCGGCAATACATCCGACAGGGTCAGGACATCTTCGCCCAGCGTCAGATCGGTGATCACATCAGTATTCGCCGGGGTCGACAACGAGCCCGGATTCAGTACAAAGATATCGTTGTCATCGCCGCCAGTCAGAATATCGTTCCCCGGACCGGCGATGAGTGTATCATTGCCAGCCAGTCCGTTCAGCGTGCTGCCGGACGGGTCTGCGCTCAATTCATCATCACCATTGGTGGCAAAACTGATATCCAGCAGCAAGGTGCCATTACCAAACAGCGTTTCCAGTTTCTCGCCATCGGTCAGGCTTGCCGGATCGGTGCCCAGCAAACTGGCCTGGCTGACCCCTTCCAGCACAATACGCTGAACAACCGAACCGCCATCCAGAATATCCAGGACGGTATCCGCACCGTCATCGGTCAGTTGAATTTGAGCGGTCAGATCATCAAAGGAACTGCTGCCGGACGTATCCACCGCTTCGGTCAGATCCAGACCGTCGATTCCGGCTTCGAAATCTTTCACCGTGTCCGTGGCTTCATTGCCAGCTGTGCCTAAATCTGCCGCGATCCACCTGAACAGATCACGAACCCCGTCACCGGTGCCGCCGGCTTCACCGCCCCAGAGCAGGTCATCGCCTGCACCACCGACCAGAATATCCTGACCTAAGCCGCCAACCAGAATATCTTCGCCATCTCCCCCCAGCAGCGTGTCTCCGCCATCCGCACTGATGACCAGATTCGGTGCGCCGCTGTCACCTGCACCGATTTCCCCGCCGGTATTGGCCGGATCATCGACGCGGACTTCAATTGCGACCGGCGCTGATTCCGCCTGACTGCCATCCACTTCTTCAGAAACCGCAACCACGGACAGATTACTGGTCCCTTCCGGCAAATTGCTGACAAAAAGATCACTGAGCTGTGCCGGAGTGACCGTCCAACTGCCATCGCCATTGTCTGTTCCGACTACAGCCCCGGCGCTGTCGACTAACTGACCCGTGCCAAGATTGCGTATCTGCACCGTCAGGGTTTCATTCGGATCCCCCGCCACCGCTTCAAGCCCCAGCAGCGGTATGACCGCACCGAGTGCCCCCCGCATCACAGCGGTCTGCGGGACAGACAGTGTCATTGTCGGTGGTGTCGCGACCGGCGTCACCGTCACATTCACTGTGGTTGTGGCAGTTTTCGGGCCGTCAGTCCCGACGTTGCCCTGATCATTGACCGTCACTGTGACCGTATCTGCGCCATTGAAATCCGCATTTCCCTGATAATCCACACCCGATGCCAGAATGGCATTGATCTCATCCAGGCTACCTTCCAGCGTCACCGCGCCTGTCCCGTTATCGGTCACGATGACCGAAGAACCACCGGGGACAGTCACGGTCAGCGTGCCCTGATCCGCGCTCAGTGTGGCGGTCATCACGCCGGTTGATCCGGCTTCGCCGAAATCAGCATCAGTGACGGATAAACCACTGAGTGTCAGTACCGCCTCTTCCGCCACGGTCTGATCGGGCACTGGTGTCAATTCAGGCGCATCATTGATGGCCTGTACCTGAATAGTCACCGTGTCACTGTCTTCCAGCGGGCCGCCAGCGCCCGTGTTGCCCTGATCATTGGACGTCATCGTCAGCGTGACATCGCCATTGAAGTTCAGGTCCGGCGTAAAATTCAAACCGCTGCCAAGCAGTGTGTTGATGTCTGTGACTGAACCTTCCAGCACGATGGTGTCTGTCCCGTCACCGGAAATCATAAGCGCGCCCGTATTGCTGCCGTCCGGTACAGCAAGCACGCCGTCGCTGACAGACAGCGTGACTGTCATTGTCCCTTCAGTGTCTTCATCCACATCCACATCCGTGACCTGCAGTGCCGTGATCAGCAGTGTGTTATCTTCATCCACCACCAGCGGATCCGACGGTACCACATTCACCGGCGCATCGTTGACGCTGTCCAGTGTCACCGTAATGGTTTCAAATACCGCCAGATCATCCGTGGCTTCGTCATCTAAATCAACAGCACGAATATCCAGATTCAGCTCACCATTCCAGTTGTTGCTGTTCGCATCACCCGGCACGAATATCAGGCTGTCCAGCGAGGAACTTTCTACCTGAACTGTCCAACTGCCGTCCCCGTTGTCCGTCACCGTTCCGGACACCCCCGGTGGCAATTCAATCCGGCTGGAATCCGGCACGTTGGACACGATAATCTGCAGTGTCTCAGGGCCAATTTCATTCACATTCGGGGCTTCGGCCACGCTGAGTTCATCATCAAAGGCCTGAAGATTCAGTATCAGCTCAATATTCTGATCTTCAGAACCACTGGCTGTGGTTTCAATATCGCTGTCAACACGATCGGCCACCGGCACGATCACAAGATTAAAAGTATCTCTGAACTCTGCCGGTTCAGGTAAGCTCTCTTCCTTAGTAAAAACAACAATATCAATATCCACGGTACCACTAAAATCTTTCGGAGGAATCACCGTAATGTCATTCAGTTCTTTCGCCGTTAATCCAGCAGGCACGGCAATAGACCACTCCCCCCACCATTGTTCGCTGCACCAACGATGACAAAACCTTCAGGTACATTTTCCAGTTTCACAGAAAGAATACTTTCTGAGCCATCCACATCGAGTACTGAACCACTCAATCCCCCAACACAATTTCAGTTGAGTCTTCAAACTGAACAATCGGTACATCTATGCCAATAAATTCCACAGCATCATTCACCGCAATCACATCAAATACGGCACTTCCCGAGAAAGAAGCAGTATCGGTTTCTGTTGCCGCACCCGGTGTTTCATCAAACATGGCCGTATCGACCACATTTGCATTCAATAACAATTCAACGCTGCCGCTGAAATCCTCAGCAGGCTGAAACTGAATGGCGCTCAACATGCTCATATCCGTGACCGTGATTGAGTTGACCAGAGAACCATCAGCATCCACAAGAAGCCCTGTCGAAGGATCGGCAACAGTCACGGTAATTTGCGAGAAGGTTTCAATTCCTTCCTGTTCCGTTGTACTGGTATCACCGACAACAATCCCAGCGAGATTTAAAATAATTAAACCATCTTCATAAGCGGTGCCTGCAATAATCACTTCTGGCTCACCGGTCTCGGATACAGGCTGTCTATCTGCATCCAGCCCCTGGGATTCAACAACTGAGACCGAAAAGTCCGGCGTGTCGACGACAGGAGAAATACGCACTGGAATCGAATCGGTTCGCTCTTTAAAATCACCACTCACCACATCGGTATTGACATACTTGACCTCAAGCATGAAGTCACCAGCAAAGTCTTGTGGCAAGTTCAGTTTCACACCCGTCAAGTCCACCGTTCCATCCGGATTCACCGGCGCCTTTATCTGATATTGGCCCGTGGTGAAATTAAATTCTGTGCCAGATATAGATGCCCCTGGCGGTAAACTTGCAGCGTCAATCACCAGGGCTAACTCATCATCGCCGACATCACCATTGGAGACGTCTGCCTGTACAATCTGCAGCAAATAATCCCCTAAATCGACCTGAGTATCCTCTGTACCCAAAACGATCACACTGTCATCGACCACAATATCCGCAGCAAACTGTGTTAAATCTCCCTGATTAAAATTCACAACGATTTCATCAAAAACGGTCGCAATGGCGCTCGGATCGCCATCATCACTCAAATCCTGCACTTCCCCCGCAATTTGAACATTCACAGGTCCGACAAAATTGGCTGGCGCAATAATCTTGATTTGATCGACGTTTTGAGCGGGAATCACCCAACTGCCATCACCATTATTAATCCCACCAATCACAACAAAACCAGCATCAGGCTGATCAAGGAAGGTAATCACAACATTTGTGATCACTTCGTCGCTACTCAGATCAAAATCTTCAAAAGCAATGATTCCGACAGAACCCGGCCCTCCCGTTAAATCTAACTCACCGTCAACTGTGATTGGATCGTCTTCAAAGATCGGATTTCCATTTCCGTCAGTCCCGACCTGAATACCAATCCCGGCATCAGGTTCAACAACCGCTTGAATATCGACTGAAATCGTACCCGTCACCTGCTCTATCGCAGTTGCCGCAGAATCCACATCATCTTCCTGCAGATCGACAATCGTTGTCAGCGTCACATCCACATCTGAGTCTTCAGGTGAAATCAACTGGAGCTGAGCACCCGCCTGTAATAGCGCGAATTCAGATGAACTCAGCGTCACTGAGCCGCTGGCATCAAGACTCAAGACAGTGATCACCCCACCGTCGTTGATTTGCAACACATAGCCCGGAGCCGTGGGTACATTCTGAATCGTCAGCCCTGTGACAAATTCTTTTGCATCTGTGATGACCGGTTGCCACTGAATATTGACTGCCTGATCTTCCAGTCCCTGACTGACTCTCGTGTAATTACCGGAATTGATAACTGGCTCAATATGGATAATCAACGCTGTATCGAACTCCAGTTGATCACCATCGTTTTCAGTGACGATATAACGAACGTCGAGTGCAATATCTTCAGTCCGATTCGGCGGCGGCTCGACAACAATATCCCCAGCGGTCACATTTCCTTCTAACCGTAATTCATATTTCGCTAACCCGGTCTCCGGGTCAGTCCCCGCATAAATCAAATTCTGCTGTTGACCGTTTACATCATAAATCAATGTCCCTTCCGGAATGTTCGCAATCAAAACCGCTAAGATTTCAGAATTGTCATCAGGCGCATTCAATTTCTCTCCCGACTGAACTTTGAAGTCAAAAACAGCCTGTCCACCTTCATCAATCGTCGTTTCCAGTGCATTCTCTCCCGGAACATCAGTCCAACTTGACCCGGAAGTATCAATCAGTGGTTCATCAGCCACACCCGTCAAATCTACTTCGATGGTTTTTGCCGGAATCACCCGTTCATCGGTCACTGTGGTTGAGGTACCATCCGCCAGCGTGACATCAACCGTATCCCGGACCACACCTTCCACCGTGAACGTAAAATCAACATTGCTTTCCGGAACCGGTTGCAGCGTGATGTCAGCAATATCGTCGTAAGCGAATTCATACACCCCGTTTGCATCCGGTGTCAGCGGCACACCGTTTTGCAGTAACACGGCGCCATCCGGCAGGTCGGAAATCCGGACGAACAGGGTTTCGACACCAAAATCATCGGCGGTGTCATCCAGCTCGGTCAGGGTGATATGGTCACTGAGCGGAATGGGTTCATCTTCGAGAGACTCAACCCGCGTCACTTTGAGCAGGGCATCATCTGCGACTGGCAGAACGTTGATGACGACTTCCTGCACCACTGACTGCGCTGTGATTGCCGTGGGTAACGGATTCATCGTTTCGCGGCTCTGGGCCACCAGTTCCAACCGGATATCACCACTGAAGTTATCGGCCGGATCCACCGCCACCGAGCCGACAGAACTCAGCGGCACCAGAAACGAGCCATCGGGCTGTGCAATCAGGCCATCGCCGACAATCTGTCCTTCCCCTTCCACAATGCGGACAAAATACATCAGTTCTTCTGAACCGTCGGTGTCCTGCAACAGCGCATTGAAGGATGCGGCAATGCTGATATTGTCGCCGTCTTCTTCACCATCGCTGTAATGGACCTGCGCCGCCGGATCCCACAAGGGCACATCCGCTACACCCTGAACATTGATCAACAGGGTGTCGGTCAGAACAGCAGGCGGCGTGCCTTCGGTGACATTGATTTGCGCCGAAACCTCAAAATCAATCATGAAGGCCTGTTCCGCTGCGGTCGAGAAGTCCGGATCGGGCACAAAGGTGACGCCTTCGAGTTCAAACACCCCATCGCCATCCGGATCGACAAACGCACCGGAAGGAATCTGGACCTGGCCGCCAACCGGCGTCAGAAGCGTCCCGTTGAAATAAAACGCGCCGTGCGGCTCTGCGGGCAGCGTAATCAGCACATCACCAATGGTCTCGCCCCGGTCCTGATCGCCCAGATCAAGGAACATGCTGACCGGTATCCCCTGCGTCGGGTCGTCCAGCGTTTCATCCGGATCCGGGAAGCGTCCCTGTTCTTCAAAGCCCAGCGACAGAGCAATGGTGAAGCTGGGGGCTTCGTCTGTCATCGTCAGGGTGATCGTGCTGGTATCAACATCGTTATCGCCGTCAGTGACCTCAAATGTCAGATTCGCGACCAGATTGCTGTCGGTATGATCGATATCCGGCTCAGACACAAAAAAGCTGTCACCTTCCGGATGCACGAACAACTGACCCAGTAACTGGCCATTCTGGAATATATCAATAGGCACAAATCCATTGGCATCCGGCGTGCCGTCAGCCAGTTCATTGCGGTTACCATCCGGATCAGTAATCGCGGTGACCGTCGCGTCATCCGCCCCTTCCTGCGCGACCGACAGCAAATCGATGGTGTTGGTGGTTTCCCCTTCCTCAATCGTGTTAAAGGTCACATCAGTTGTCACAGGCACATCATCGTTGACGATCACCGACAGCACCGCCGGGGCGCTGGGATCATTATCCTGATCGACCGCAGTGACACTGAAATCAAGCTGCAGGCTGGTATCATCGGCGGGCTGCTGATGATCCAGCGCCCCCGTCAGGGTAAAGGTGTAACTGCCGTTCGCATCATTGATTGCCAGCACAAAGACGGTCACGCCGCTTGCCTGTCCCAGATAGCGGTCGGTTGCTGCATCATAAATCAGAGTAACCGGCACTCCGCCAGCACTCAGATCAGGGTGGGCGGCATTAAATGCATCAACATCCACCACAAAATCAACCACAGCATCCGAGCCGGAATCCACACTGATCTGACCGGTCGCAGATTCCCCGTCTCCCGCCGGGTTGGTGCCGGGATGAACACCATTGCCCCCATCCAGATCGGATTCAGACACCGTGGCGGCATCGACCGAAAGAATCACCGGATCGTCGCCGTCGGTAACGGTGACAGACACCGGAATCGTGTTGTCGAGGAAATCGCCATCCGTATCCTGCGCCTGAAGTGGCAGCTGAAAACTGATCGTATCGTTTTCTGAAATCACCACGCCGCTGGTGTCTGTCCCTGAATGATCCAGTGGCGCAAGCTGTTCAATATCAACCGACACATCAAGGCCCAGACCATCGGCACTCTGGCTGGCGGTCAGGGTTGCTGTCAGGACAGTCACCCCGGCAGCCGTGAGTGTCAGTGTTTTCGTTGCATCATTCCAGACCGCAGTCACCGGTTCACCGCCTGCCGTCACTTCCGCTTCCAGCTCGCTGATCAGCGAAGCCAGCGCTGTCGCATCCAGCATGACGGTATCCGGATCCAACCGGTCCACACCGGGCTGAATGCTGAGTTGCGCCTGTCCCGATGCCGGATAACCATTGGCCGGATCTGCGGGCGTCAGATCCGGCTCGGTGAAACTGATGCTGTCGGTGCCGGTAAACGAACCCTCGGCATTTACGCCGTCTGCAATGGTGATATTGAGCGTGCCCGGCGCGCTGAGATCGCCGTCTCTGTCCTGAGCCAGCACCGTGAGTGCCAGATTGTTATTGTCCGGTGCATCAAACTGATCCAGTGGCTGAAGCTGATTCACCACATAGTTACCGTCCAGATCGATGGTGATCGTCAGCACGGTGATGGACGGATCGTCGGTGCGGGTCAGCGTGATGGTGTCGCCGTTCACGGAATAGTCGGTTTCAAAACCGTGGCTGGTCAGATTGTCCAGCGCGGCCTGGGTGCCGTCAAAGACAACACTGACAATGTCATCACTGCCAGTATCCACCGCAATGGTGCCATTGCCGGTTGCAATGCCATCCTCGCCTTCATTGAGACTTGCCCCTGAATCAGCGCCAAAGGCCGGATTGTCCCCATCGGTGATCACCACCTGAGTCACATCCGGATTCAGCAGCAAATCCCCGTCGGTATCGGCAAGCTGAAGCGGCACATCAATCCGGATGTCGCTGCCATTCGCCTGCACAAGTTCACCGGAAAAATCGACATGCTCCAGCGGACGGAACTGCTCAACCGTGGCCGCGACATCCACATCACTGCCATTCTGAGTCGCAGTAAAGGTGATGGTGACTACGGGTTCTATCCCCCAACAGTCACCAAACGCAGCACCACAACACCCGCTTGTGACTCATCTACGATCACTGTGATTTGAGCCCCATTGGAGGTCATCTGAGAAATATCAGAAAATAAATCAGCCGCTGCTCCCGGTGCAATTCCAAACGAAGTGACATCTAAATCATCGGTTTCAGCTGCAATTGTAAAATTAGTGGACTGACTCACCGGATATTCTTCTGCAGGATTGCTTGTTTCCAAATCCCCTTCTTGAATCATGACGACATGAACACCACCGTCCGCATCCGGGCCATCGGTGATATTGATCATCAGATTGCCCGGATTACTGACATCCCCATCCTGATCCACTGCCGTGACGGGCAGTACCAGTTCGGTGACATCGCCGGCATTCAACTGATCCAGCGGTTGATGCTGAACCAGGGTGTAGCTGCCATCTGGGTTGATCGTGATGGTCAGCACGGGCGACGCATTGTCATCCGTCACCAGTGCAATCACATTTCCGGTCACGGTATAACTGGTATTCACACCATTTGAGGTTAAATCATCCAGCGATGGCTGGCTGTCTTCGAATAAAAAAGCCGCGATGGCATCACTGCCCACATCCAGTGCAATACTGCCGTTGACGGTTTGTTCAGTCAGCGTTTCGGTGAAGTTTGTGCCCGAATCCGTGCCCAGCACTGGCAAGACGCCATCATTGATGGTGACCTGCACATTCACGGGTTGCTGGAGCGGATCGCCGTCCGTGTCCGATAACTGCACCGGCACATTGACCACCAGTGCACTGCCGCTCACCAGCACAAATCCGGTGCTGTTTCCGCTCGGTTGATGGTCTAAAGGCCGGTGTTGCGTCGTGGTCAGGTTCAGGGTCACATCCTGACCGTTCGCGGCCTGACTGGCGGTGATACTGATGGTGAGTACAGGGGTCCCATCGGCCAGCGCCCCAATCAGATTCCCGGTCAGCGGGTCATAGCTGAAGGAAAGCGGTTCACCGCCGGAAGTCAGCTCTGTGTCCAGTTCGGCGATCAGGGCAGCCAGTTGCGCCGGGTCGATCTGGACACTGTCTTCATCCAGCGCATCCGAGCCCGCCGTCACCGTGCCAGTCACGGATACCGTTTCCGGATACGCACTGGGGTCAAGATCCGGTTCCGTCAATGACAACGCTACCGTGCCGCCACCCGCAGCATCATCCCCGTCGGTCACGGTTATCGTGATGATGCCTGTATTGGTGTCACCATCTTCATCGGTGATCACCAGTTGAAACGGCAGGTCGATTGAATCCCCGGCGACCTGATCCAAAGACCCGGTCAGCAGTACATCGTAGCTGCCGTCTTCTGCAATGGTGACCGTCAGGACCGGATTGCCACTGGCATCACTCACCGTAATTTCATTGCCACTGACCGCAAAACTGACCGGCTGACCATTGCTGGTCACCATCAGTAAACCGGGCTGATCCGGCGCAAAATTCAGCGATGCAATCGCATCGCTGCCAATGTCCACGCCAATGCTGCCGGTTTGATTCAGCACGCCGTTGTCGGTCGTTTCGTTCAGCGTGACACCGCTGTCTGCCAGAAACTGCGGTATGTCTCCGTCAATAATGGTCACGGTTGCATCAACGGGTGCGATCAGGCTGTCGCCATCCACATCTTCCGCCTGCACCGGGAAGTTCACAACCAGACTACCACCATCGACAGCCACAAAGCCGTCGCTGTTTCCGGCTGGATTGTGATTGAGCGGGAGGTTCTGCGTCAGGGCCAGATTCAGGGAGACATCATTGCTGTCCGGCACCTGAGTTGCGGTCAGCACAATACTGACTGCCACAGTGCCGTCCGCCAATGCCCCGGCCAGCACGCCGGTTGCCGGGTCATAACTGAAGCTGAGCGGCTCCGTTCCGGATGCGACTTCCGCATTGAGTTCATCAATCAGCGCCTGCACCTGCGTCGGATCAATCTGTACCGACGCCGGCACCAGGCGATCCGAGCCCGCAGTGATGACCACGTCTGCACTGGTGGTCGCCGGATAAGCATTCGGCGCAAGATCCGGCTCTGTGACCGTGACAGCAATGCTCTGACCGCCAGCGGGATCTCCCCCATCCGTGATACTCAGGGTGATCACGCCGGTCGCCGTATCACCGTCATCGTCGGTGAGCAGCACATTGAGCGGAATCACCAGCGGATCGGTATCCGTCTGGTCAAACGTCCCCGTCAGGGTGACGTCATACGCACCGCTCTCATCAATATTCACCGTCAGGATCACAGTCCCGGCGCTGTCGAGGATTTCAAGCGTATCCTCATCCACCTGATTCAAACTGACCGGGGCACCGTTACTTTCAATGCCTGCAAGACCAGGCTGATCTGTGGCAAAGTTCAGCGAGGCGATGACATCACTGCCGGTCTCCACACCAATCGTGCCATTTTGTGTCACGCCTATATCATCCGTTTCATTCAGACTGACCCCGGAATCATCCAAGAACGCAGGCGCGACACCATCATTCAGTGTGACTGTCCCTGCAATGGGCGTGTCCAGCGGATCACCATCCGCATCACTGGCCTGAATTGGCAGCGTGACGGCAATGCTGTCGCCGTTGACCGACACCAGCCCCGTTGCATTGCCGCTGGCCGTGTGATCAAGCGGGGCGTTTTGGGTCACCGTCAGCGTCAGGCTGATATCCTTACTGCCTGCCACCTGCACCGCAGACGGCAAGACACTGAGCACCACAGTACCGTCTGCCAGCGTGCCTTCCAGCGCGCCCGTCGCCGGGTTGATGGCAAACGTCAGGGGATCACCGCCTGAGGTCAGTTCTGCATTCAGTTCAGCGATCAGCGCGGCCAGTTGATCCGGGGCGATCTGAACCGATTCCGGCACCAGCCGGTCTTCCCCGGCCGCAACCGTCACCGTTGCATTCGTGGTTGCCGGATAAAGATTCGGATCCAGATCCGGCTCGGTCACCGTGACAGCAATCACTTCCCCGCCCGGCGGGTTCGCACCGTCTGTGACGGTCACGGTGATCACGCCGGTATCCTGATCGCCATCGTTATCGGTCAGCACCAGATTCATCGGGATCTCCAGCGAATCGCTGCTTTGATGATCCAGCGTCCCGGTCAGCACCACGTCGTATTGGCCGTCCGGTGTGATCGTCACGGTCAAAATGACATTCCCGTTACTGTCTTCCAGGGTGATTTGGTTCCCGTTTGGCACCAGCGACACCGGGTTGCCGTCACTGGTCAGCGGCACATCCGGCTGAGTGTCGTCAAACAGCAACGAAGCAATGCCATCACTGCCGATATCCACCCCAATCGCGCCATTCAGTGTCTGTCCGTTATCTGTGGTTTCATTGGCGGTGACGCCGGAATCCGTCTGGAGATCGGGAAGATCACCATCGTTGATGGTCATCGTGACTTCCGCGGGCGTGGTCAGCGGATCGCCATCCGTATCCTGCGCATTGAAGGGCAGCGTCAGGACAATCGCCTCGCCATTGGTGGCCACATAAGGCGAGGTCTGGCTGCTGTCGACATGGTCCAGCGGCACATGCTGGGTCAGGGTCACGTTCACCGCCAGATCTTTATCGCCGGACTGAGCCGCCGTCACACTGATTTCAAGCACCAGGGTATTATCCGGCAGGCGACCTTCAATGACGCCGGTCGCCGGATTCACCGTGAAGGTGATGGCTTGCTGATCGGACGTTAACAGGGCACTGAGATCAGCCAGCACATCAGCCAACTGATCCGGGTCAATGGCCAGTGAGTCCGGCACCAGACGATCCGATCCCGCAGCCAGCACAAATGAGGCCGTGCCACTTTCAGGATAGTTGTCCGGGTCTGAATCCGGCTCAGTCAACGTGATTGCGGCCGTTTCGCCACCCGCAGCATCATCGCCATCCTGAATGGTGACTGCAATCTGTCCTTGCGCGGTATCGCCGTCATCATCGGTGGCCAGTACATCAATCGACAGCACAATCTGATCATCCGCGCTGAGTTCATCAAAAGCATCGCTGATCACCACGTCATAACTGCCGTCGATGTTGAGCGTCACCGTCAGAATCACGTCACCGTTGCTGTCACTGACAGCCAGCAGATTGTCTGTGACCGTATACGTAACCGGATTCCCGTTGCTGGTGAGTGCTCCCAGCGCTGTCGCCAGAGCGGGGTTATCCATCACGGTGACAGACGCCAGATCATCACTGCCGATATCCAGTGCGATCTGACCACTGACAGCCACGCCAATGTCGTCAGACTCATGGACGGTCGCGCCGCTGTCCTCGCCGAAGGCCGGAAACACGCCATCAATGATGGTGCCCGTCACCAGCACGGGGTCATCCAGAAAATCGCCGTCCGTGTCCTGCACCTGAACCGGCAGCGTCACCACAATCGCCTCGCCCGTCACCGTCACCAGCCCGTTGCTGTTGCCTGCCGGGTTATGGTTCAGCGGCAGAGACTGCGTTAATGTTGCGGTGAGATCTAAATCCAGACCGTTCGCACTCTGCACGGCAGTCAGCACGATGCCGACTGCCAATGTGCCATCCGGTAAACGGCCTTCAATGGTGTCGGTTTGCGGATCGTAGGTGAACGTGAGTTGCTGGTTCCCGGACAGAACTTCAGTGGTCAGCTCGGCCAGCAAGGCATCAATTTGAGTGCTGGCGATGCCCAGCGTTGTCGGCTCCAAGCGATCGACGCCCGCAGCAATCGTCACCGTGCTGGCATCCGTCGCCGGGAACGCATTGGGAGAGAAATCCGGTTCGGTCACCGTCAGATTGATCACCTCACCGCCCGACGCGTTATTCCCGTCGGTAATCCGCAGCACCACAATGCCTGTGGTCTGGTCTCCGTCAAAATCCGTTGCCGTGACGCCCAGCTGGAAGGTGATATCTTCCGACACCAGTTCATCAATGGGCTGAAACAGTGTCACCACATAGGTGCCATCCAGCGCAATGCTGACGGTGAGCACGGTTTCACCGCGAGAATCCACCAGCGTCAGCTGATTGCCCTCGACCGTCAGCGTCGTTTCAAAACCATTGCTGGTCAGCCCGGTGAGATCAGGCTGTTCCGCTTGAAAAACCAGAGTTTGAATGGCATCCGCGCCGACATCCAGCGGGACAGCGCCGTTTTGTGGCGTGCCCATGTCAGCCGATTCATCCACCGCTGTGCCGCCGTCGGCGCCAAATTCCGGATCAGCCCCATCCAGCACGGTCAGCGTGACACTGACCGGCGAATCCATCAGATTTCCGGCAACATCAGTGCCCTGAATATCCGCAATCATCTGCAGGACATCGTTGTTGTTTGTGACCCGTCCACCAGCAGCTGTCTCATTCAAATGATCCACCGGACCACTCAGCACCGTGGTGAAAGTCACCGTCACATCACGCCCACTGGATTCAGCGCTGAGCCCTAAAGTCAGTACGGCCTGGCCCTGGCTCTCCCCGAGGATGGCATTTTGTCCGGCATCAAAGCGGAAAGAAACAGGCTGTCCGCCGGATGTGATTTCATTGCTCAGTTCAGCCAGCAGGGCTTGAAGTGAGACGCCGTCAAAAGTGAAACTGGCTGGATCCAGCGGTAAAGTGCCCGCTTCAATGGTGACCATGCTGGTCGTTTCAGTCGGATAAGTGTTCGGTGCGAGATCACCTTCGGTCAAGGATAAATTCAGGTTTTCACCGCCGCTGGCAGCATAAATGACATCCGTCTCATCCTGCGTCTCCACAGGCGCGAACAGGTAGTCGGTGTCGAACCCGGCTTCGGTGAGAATACTGTCGCCGTCGTAATTCACCACAACAAAACCGCTGTTGGCGGAAATTCCGCCGGAAGAGCCAGCAGCACTGCCCGCCGCGGCCGCTTCAAAGACTTCGGTCGGGTCTTCCCCGGCCAGAATCAAAGCCTGTAACTGTTCAATATCGACGTCTGCGACCTGAGGTTCCTGCGGTTGCCGGAATTCAATGTCTTGGTTCAGATCGGCCACCCAAACGCCGGCACCATCGAGCAAGACACAGGTTGGACAGGGCCGATCCACCAAAACCGGCTCGCCATTGCGCAGCATGACATAGCGGGCATAGCCGTTGGCAACCACCACATCATCGGGCTGGACTGAATAAGCAAACTCAACCGGCCTGACTGAACCGTCAGATTGAATGACGAACACAACACCATTTTCAACCGTCAGGGTTGCAAGACCATTTGCGGCAAACTCTTCCATAAATTTAACCTCATATGCAGACGCAAGTGCACACTACGACAGTCCGGGTTTAGTAGACGCAACAATGAGCAGAAAGTTAAAAGTGAGATTTCTATCTCATCTGTTAGTTAAGAATTGTAGATTAAAAGTGACGCAGCTCACATTTGGTTGTTCTATCCTTGTCTTAACGGAAGAATTCAGTCGCTTAGCGTCATTTTTTTAACACTTCCGGACCAAATTCATCATAAAAAGACTGAAGACAACATGAGAACTTAGGTTCTTAGGCCAGAAAATCGCTGCCAGTCTTATCTTTGAGACATTTTGCAGGGATTCACAGAGCGTGAAGGGATATGAAGACGCCGCCAGTAGACCGCAAACATCTTGATTTTGTGGACGATAAAACCGCCGCATTGCTGCTCAATACACCGGGCAGTGCCCGGCTCATGCTTTGGGTGATTGTCATTTTCTTCGGCGTCGCCGGGGTCTGGGCATCCCAGGCAGAATTGGAACAGGTCACCTCCGGCAACGGTAAAGTGATCCCGTCCTCCCAATTACAGATCGTGCAGAATCTGGAGGGTGGCATCGTCAAAGATTTACTGGTCAGAGAGGGCGAACAGGTGACCAAAGGCCAGCCGTTATTACTGATTGACGATACCCGGTTTCAGTCGGATTTCCGGGAGCGTGCTCAGGAGCTGGCCAGCGCACAGGCGAATGCGATCCGGCTGAATGCGCTGTTAGACAATGTGTCGGTAGACCGGCAGAAAAAAACCGTGACCGTACGCCAGACCCCACTTTCTTTCCCGGATGATTTTCTGGAAAGCTATTCGGCTCTGGTCCGGCGTCAGCAAGCGGAATACCGGGATAACCTGACCAATCTTGAGAGCCAGCTTGCCGTCGCCGCGCAACAGATTCAGCAAAAACAACAAGAACTGGTTGAAGCACGTTCCCGCCTGAACAATCAGCGACAGGGCTATCAGCTCGCCAACCGCGAATACAACATCACCAAGCCACTGGCGGAAGAAGGGGTTGTGCCGGAAATCGAATTGCTGAAACTCCAGCGTCAGCTCAATGAAACCCGCAAGGATCTGCGCTCAACCGAACTGCAAATCCCGGTGATTCAGGCCGCAATCCGGGAAGCAGAATTCAAACGGCTGGATATTGCACTGCAATTTCGTTCTGAAACTCAGTCGGAACTCAATCAGGCAACCACCCGGCGGGATGCCCTCAGTCAGTCCAGTGTCGGATTACAGGATAAAGTCCAGCGCACACTGGTTCGTTCGCCGGTCACCGGCACCATTCAAAGCCTGTATGTGAATACCATCGGCGGTGTGATTCAACCGGGTATGGACATCGTTGCGATCGTGCCCACCGAAGACAATCTGGTGATTGAGGCAAAAATCTTACCCCAGGATATTGGCTTCCTGCGTCCGGGTCTCAAGGCAATGATTAAATTTTCAGCCTATGATTTCACAGTCTATGGTGGTTTGGAGGGCACTTTAGAGCAAATCAGTGCCGATACCATTCAGGACGAAGAAGGGAACAGTTTTTATCAGGTAAAAATTCGAACAGATAAAAATAACTTAGCGGATGACAGCGGCGAAGCGCTTCCGATCATTCCCGGAATGATCGCTTCAGCAGATATCATCACCGGAAAACGGACAGTGATGCAGTATTTACTGAACCCGGTGCTGAAAGCCCGCCATTCCGCCCTCAGGGAGTAGCGAAATGCATTATCGGTTTACAAAGGTATGTTCAGCGCTCACGCTCGCGCTGTTGACGGGATTTGCCTCGGCACAGTCGCTGGAACAGGCGGTTGCCCAGACGTTAGCCTCCAACCCGGAAATCAAGGGCGCCTATAACGATTTTATGAGTCGGTATGAATCGATCCGGGCTTCCAGAGGCCAGTATCTACCCTCGCTGGATTTAGATGCCGGCGTGGGCTATGAAGACTATGATGACACCACGAACAACACCGGGGATTACAATACCTCTGATGCCACCATCAGTCTGCGCCAGCTCATCTGGGACGGTTCCATTACCTATCATGATATTCAACGGAATAAATCTGAAGCTGAAGCTCAGCGTTACCAGTTGCTGGCGGATGCTCAGGACAAAGCACTGCGGGTTGCGGAAGTATATCTGGCTGTGTTGCAGGCGCAGGAAGTCCAGTCTCTCTCTCAGTCGAATTATCAGATCCACCAGCGCATTTATACCGACATTAAAAAACGGACCGATGCCGGCATTGGCTCGACTGCGGATTTATCCCAGATCGAGGGGCGTCTGGCACGCGCGGAATCCAACCTGATTGCCTCGCAGAACAATGTGCAGGATAAAATCACCGAGTTTTACCGCGAGGTCGGCGAACAGCCCGTGAGTCTGGTGCGTCCGGAAGTCGATATCAATTTCATCCCGCCGTCGCTCAACCGGGCGATGGAGATTGCCCAGGAAAATAATCCGACGTTAAAAACGGCCAGCAATGACATTGACGCAGCCAATTATCAGTACAAACAGGCCAAAGGCGATTTCTGGCCCACATTCACGATTGAAGCGTCTCAGGAATGGGGGGAAGATCTGGAAGGGACACCCGGTCATACCGATGAACTGAAAGCCGGACTGCGCATGCGCTATAACCTGTACAACGGGGGAACGGATCTCGCTGAAAGCCGCCGGGCCGCCTATGAAGTCAATCAATCCAAAGACATCCGCGATCGGGCCTATCGTCTGCTGAATCAAAGCACCCGCCTTGCCTGGAGTGCCCTGGAACTGTCAGAGCGCCAGACTCAGTATCTGCAGAAACATGTCGATGCGGCAGCACGCACTGTAACGGCTTACGAGAAGCAATTCCAGATTGGCCAGCGCACCCTGCTGGATGTGCTGAACACAGAAAACGAACTGTTTGAAGCCCGAAAAGCCTATTTGCAGGCCGATTACGATGGGATTCTGGCCCGTTACCGGGTCCTGAACGCAACCGGACAGTTGCTGGACGAAATGCGGGTCGATGTCCCGGATGAATGGACAGCGTCAGTACGCTGAGGTCTGTTGAGAAGGAGGCTTTATGACACGCACACAGCACATGCTTTGCTTACTGATGTTTTTACTGCCATTGGGCTGCGCAACCACAGTGGGGGACCCACCGGTTGCTGAACAGTCCCGTGATTTACTGGATCAGGATTCAGATGGCGTCATCAATGCGCGTGAACGCTGCGCGGACACCCCGCTCCCGGCGATCGTCAACAACGACGGCTGTCCGGCGTACGTTGCCAGCGAACGGACCAATGAACTGCACATTCTGTTCGCCAATGATTCCGATGTGATTCCGGACGCGTTTCGATCCCAAATCATCAAAATGGCAAATTTTCTGAAACACTATCCGGAAACCGCGATTGAACTGAAAGGCTACGCTAGCCCGGTTGGTGGTGCTTCCCATAATCAGGATTTATCTCAGCGTCGGGCGGCCAACGTGCGGCAATTACTGCTGGCACAGGGCATTGCTCCGGCCCGGGTGCGAACCGTCGGATTTGGTGATCATGATCCAGTTCAGGGCCAGACACGTGAACAAACGAATATTCTCAGTCGCCGTGTGACTGCTACAGTAACGGGAGCCGATCAGGGCGTTCTTGAACGCTGGACCATCTTTACGACAAGGAGTCAGTAACACCATGAACAGGCATCTTACTCTGGCAATACTGCGGTAATACACGTGAAGCAATGGCTGTTGATTTGCTGTCTGTTGATTGCTTCCCCTCTCAATGCACTGAATGAGCAGGAACTGGCGGCCGTCACGCGGGTGGCCGATTATTACGGTGAGCGTGCAGGAAAACGGATGATCGCCTGGCGTCAGCTCCTGACCGATGTTTCAGCACAGCAGGAAACCGCCAAGCTGGAAGCCGTGAACCGTTTCTTTAATCAGTTGCATTTTGTTGATGACATCCAGCTCTGGGGAGAAACAGATTACTGGGCAACGCCTCTGGAATTCATCGGGGCTGCGGGCGGAGACTGCGAGGATTTCACTATCGCCAAATATTTTTCTCTTCGCGAACTGGGCGTCGCCGATGAGAAACTGCGGTTGGTGTATGTCAAAGCGCTGACCCTGAACCAGTTCCATATGGTGCTGGCCTATTATCCCGAACCTCATGCGGTTCCCGTCTTGCTGGATAACCTGATCCCGGAGATCAAACAAGCGACAGAACGGCAGGACTTGAAACCCGTCTACAGTTTTAACGCCAGCCAGCTCTGGCTGGTGAAACAACAAGGTCAGGGACAGCTTGCAGGCAAAGCTTCCCGGCTCAAGCGCTGGACGAATCTGAGACAACGCTTTGATTCACAACAGATGCACAAGCCCATTATTCATCTGGATCAGGATTAGGGGAAAGGACGCATGACGCTGTACAGGCAAACATTCATCTGGCTCTTGCTGGTATTTACCCTACTGCTGGCCTGTGTGTTCTATATCCAGATCCACAGTTCACGCAGCTATCTGCTCCACCAGCAGTCCATTGACCTCGACAATGCGCTGAATGCAGCCGGGCTGGCCTTGACGCCTTATCTGGATGAGCAGGACGTCGTGGGCGCGGAATCCGTGATCAATGCCATGTTTGATGGCAGTTTTTATCAGCATGTCTCCCTGAAAATTTTCACCCCGAATGCAGTGATTAACCGGGAATACCCACAAGAAGCTTCCGATGTACCTGCCATTTTCCGGCAATGGCTGCCGGTTTCGCCCGTCACCCGAAGTATGACGCTCACCAGTGGCTGGCTTCAGACCGCAGAATTGTCGATGACCAGCAATACCACGGTCCTGCACCGTCAATTGTGGCGGAACGCGAACCAGCTTTTTCTGACGCTGACGGCCATTCTTGGCATCGGTGCAGCGGCTTTATTCTTCGGATTAAACCGAATCATCCGTCAGCCGCTTCATCGGCTGCAAACCAAGGCCCAAGCGATTTCCCGCAATGATTTTGGTGCGCCTTTGCCCCTGCCTGCCACGCGAGAGCTTCATGACGTGGTACAAGCCTTCAACCACATGAACAGTCGGTTGCAACAGCAATTTCAGCAACAGGCCGAAGAGGCAGATCGGCTGCGCGTGCAAGCTTATCAGGATTCAGTCACCGGGCTCGCAAACCGGCGGTTTTTGAGATCGCAACTGGATGCGTTGCTGACTGGTCAGCATCAGGGCGGCATCATCATTCTTCGGGCAGATCACATCGAAACGGTCTATCAGGAACAGGGATATCGGGCAGGTGATCCGATGATTGCCAGTCTTGCGCGCCAACTGGCGGAGATGCAGACCACCCAATCCACGCTGGGTCGGCTGAGTCACACCGAGTTGATGTACATCAGCCCGACACAGTCCAGAAAAGCCCTGGTGGAAACAGCGGAACGGATGCTGGCGATCACCCAGAAGCTAAGCCCGGCTCAGAACGGGCAAACCAGTCCCCGCTGTGCTGCAGCCGTGGTCATGAGTCATGGCATTGAATCCGTGTCGGCACTCCTCTCGATTGCCGACAATGCGTTAAACCGGGCCAGCCTTCAAAAGGACCAGCCCATTGCGGTCGTGGGTCAGGAAGTCGTTCTGCCTGCATTTGGCCGTCAGCAGTGGCTGGCGATGGTGACCAAAGCCATCGAGACCGATCAGTTTACATTCAGTCTGCAGACTGCGATTTCACCGGAGCAGCGCCCCCTGTTCCGGGAAGTCTACGCGAGCTTCCGCCACTCAGGTGAAACGTTCAGGGCCAATCAATTTATGCCCGCGCTGGATACCCTCAGCGCAGGTGCCGCGCTTGACCGCTATGTCTTAAATAAAATGGCCAAGACCCTCGGCGTGATGCAAGATACCACACCGTTGACCGTCAACCTCAGCATCAGCAGTATCACGCATGCTGGCTTTACACGATGGCTGGGCGGGTTTATGGGATTACATCGCAGATTTTCCGGCCGATTGCTGTTCGAAATTCCGGAGATCGCTTTTGTCCAGCATTTCGAACAGACAAGTCTGTTATGCGACATCATTCGTCACTACAATTTCCGTTTTGGCATCGACCACTATGGGCATCATTTCAGTACGCTGGGCTATTTACAGCGCTTCCAACCCTATTACGTCAAGCTCGATCCGGCCTATACCAGCCGTTTGGATCAATCCGTCAGCTCCGATGTTCTGCGTGCGATTACCCGAACCGCCGCGAACCAGCACATCCTGACCATCGCAACCCATATCGAAACCGAGGCCAGAATGAAGGCGCTGGCACAATTATCCGTGACCGGATTTCAGGGCTATGGTGTCGACGGTCTTCTGGGGGAAAGCAGCGCATGAGTGATCCTTTACTGACGGCTCTGATTTATGTCAGCCGTCATTATGGCGTGTCCAACACCCCGGATGCGCTGATTGCAGATTTGCCGCTGGCAGACGGCCAGCTCACGCCCTTCCTGCTGCCCCGTGCCGCAGAAAAGGCAGGACTGGAAGCCAGAGAAGAAAAACTCCCGCTGCATCAGTTACCGGCATTGCTGCTGCCAGCCATCTTGCTGCTGAAAGGCAATCAGGCGTGCGTGTTGCTCGGGATCGATCACGAAAAACAACAGGCTGCCATTCTGGCCCCACATCTGGAACAGGAAGAACGCTGGGTGCCCTTTTCAGAACTCAGTCAGACCTACAGTGGTCACCTGTTTCTGCTGAAAAAGCGTTTTCGCTACGATGAACGCTCCCCTGAATTACTGAAATCCAGAGAAGGGCACTGGTTCTGGGGCACGCTCTGGCAGTCCAGGAATATATACCGGGATGTGCTGATCGCGTCCGTTCTGATCAACCTTTTTGCCATTGCCACGCCCCTGTTCACGCGCTTGGTGTACGACAAAATTGTTCCCAATCAGGCATTTGACTCTCTCTGGGTGCTGGCCAGCGGGATCACCATTGTGTTTGCCTTCGATTTCCTGCTGAAACTGCTGCGCAGCTACTTCATTGATGTTGCCGGGAAAAAATCCGACATCCTGATTTCTGCCCGTATCTTCGCCAAAGTCATGGGCATCCGAATGGAATCGCGGCCGCCGTCCGTCGGGGCTTTTGCCCGTCATTTACAGGAATTCGAGGCTATCCGGGAGTTTTTTACCTCGGCCACCATTGCTTCCCTGATTGACCTGCCCTTTGCGATTCTTTTTCTGGTCGTCATCTGGCTGATTGCCGGTCCTCTGGTGATTGTGCCCGTCATCGCCGTGGTGTTTCTGATGCTCTACAGCCTGCTCGTCCAGCGGCCACTGCGCCGGACCATTGAAGAAGGGTCCCGGCTGGCATCGCAAAAACACGCCAATCTGATCGAAAGCTTATCCGGCTTAGACACCATCAAACGCTACGAAGCGCAGAGTCAGTTCCAATACAAGTGGGAAGAAGCCGTTGCCCATATTGCGAACTGGAGCATCAAATCCCGCCGTCTGACCGATTCGGTTCAGAACACCGCCGGATTCAGCCAGCAGTTTGTCACCGTCGCGATGATTGTTTTCGGCGTCTACCTGATTGCCGCCGGAGAACTGACCATGGGGGGACTGATTGCAGTTTCTATGCTGAGCAGCCGGGCGATTGGCCCCATGGTCCAGCTTGCGGTGCTCTCCACCCGCTATCATCAGGCAAAATCGGCCAAAGCCATCATTGAACAGCTGATGGCCATGCCAGTAGAGCAGGAGGCCAATAAACGCTTTATCCATCGTGCGGCACTCCAAGGGCGAATCCAGTTCAGTCAGGTCAGTTTTCAGTATCCCGGCCAGCAGCGCATGGCGATTCAGGATCTGAGTTTCACCATTGAACCGGGGGAGAAAGTGGCCGTCATCGGCAAAGTCGGCTCGGGGAAAACCACCCTGGAACGCCTGATCATGGGGCTGTACAAACCCACGGCAGGAGCCATCAGTCTGGATGATACGGACATCGGTCAGCTTCACCCAACAGATATCCGCCGGAATATCGGCAGCGTGCCACAGGATCTGATGCTGTTTTATGGCTCGATCCGAGACAATATTGCTCTCGGACGGCCGCAGGCTTCAGATGAAGCAATCATTCGTGCCGCAGAGCGCGCCGGAGTCACGGCCTTCACTCGTCAGGATGAAGCCGGATTAGACCGGCAAGTGGGCGAAGGCGGACAGTCTCTGTCCGGCGGTCAAAAGCAGGCCATCGCGATTGCCCGTGCACTGCTGAGCGATCCCCAAGTGCTTGTGATGGATGAACCCAGCAGCAGTATGGATAACAAGTCCGAATTGGATCTGAAAAACGTGCTTCGTCAGCTTGGGGCCGACGAAACGCTGATCCTCTTTACTCACCGTATGAGCATGCTGGATGTTGTCGACCGGATTCTGGTACTGGAACAGGGCCAGCTCGTCGCCGACGGTCCGAAAGATCAGGTCCTCCGCCAACTCCGGGAAGGCAATATCCAAGGCGGAAAAGTGGGGAACGGGTGAGAACAGTCGTACTGCCAGCGAACTTGATCTGTCCCTCCCTCACCTTACCAAGGGGAGGGAAAATCAGTGCTCGCAGCAAACTCGATCTATTCCTCCCCTTACCAAAGTGAAGGAAAAACCAGTGCTCGCAGCATACTCGATCTGTCCCTCCCCCTTTTCAAGGGGGAGGCTAGGAGGGGGTTATCAGGCACTACTGCCAAATCCACGCGCGCTGTTCGAACCCCACCCTGGCCCTCCCCTTGCCAAGGGGAGGGAATGTTCAGCGCTCACAACAAACGCGATCTGTCCCTCCCCCTTTTCAAGGGGGAGGTTAGGAGGGGGTTACCAAACACCAGCGCCAAATCCAAATCTGAGCGCGCTATACGAACCCCACCCTGGCCCTCACCTCACCAAAGTGAAGGAAAAACCAGTGCTCGCAGCATACTCGATCTGTCCCTCCCCCTTTTCAAGGGGGAGGTTAGGCGGGGGTTACTGTGCACTGCTGCCAAATCCGGGCGCGCTGTTCGAACCCCACCCTGGCCCTCCCCTTGCCAAAGTGAAGGAAAAACCAATGATCGCAGCAAGCTCGATCTGTCCCTCCCCCTTTTCAAGGGGAGGCTAGGCGGGGGTTACTGTGCACAGATGCCAAATCCACGCGCGCTGTTCGAACCCCACCCTGACCCTCCCCTTGCCAAGGGGAGGGAATGTTCAGCGCTCACAACAAACGCGATCTGTCCCTCCCCCTTTTCAAGGGGGAGGTTAGGCGGGGGTTACTGAGCACTACTGCCAAATCCGGGCACGCTGTTCGAACCCCACCCTGACCCTCCCCTTGCCAAGGGGAGGGAATATTCAGCGCTCACAACAAACGCGATCTGTTCCCCCCTTACCAAGGTGAAGGAAAAACCAGTGCTCGCAGCATGCTCGATCTATCCCTCCCCCTTTTCAAGGGGGAGGTTAGGAGGGGGTTATCAAACACCAGCGCCAAATCCAAATCTGAGCGCGCTATACGAACCCCACCCTGGCCCTCCCCTTGCCAAGGGGAGGGAAAATCAGTGCTCGCAGCAAACTCGATCTGTCCCTCCCCCTTTTCAAGGAGAAAACTAGGCGGGGGTTATCAGGCACTGCTGCCAAATCCGGGCACGCTGTTCGAACCCCACCCTGACCCTCCCCTTGCCAAGGGGAGGGAAAATCAGTGATCGCAGCATGCTCGATCTGTCCCTCCCCCTTTTCAAGGGGAGGCTAGGAGGGGGTTATCAGGCACTACTGCCAAATCCACGCGCGCTGTTCGAACCCCACCCTGGCCCTCCCCTTGCCAAGGGGAGGGAATGTTCAGCGCTCACAACAAACGCGATCTGTCCCTCCCCCTTTTCAAGGGGGAGGTGAGGAGGGGGTTACTGTGCACTGCTGCCAAATCCGGGCACGCTGTTCGAACCCCACCCTGGCCCTCCCCTTGCCAAGGGGAGGGAATGTTCACTACTCGCAACAAACGCGATCTGTTCCCCCCTTACCAAGGTGAAGGAAAAACCAGTGCTCGCAGCATGCTCGATCTATCCCTCCCCCTTTTCAAGGGGGAGGCTAGGAGGGGGTTATCAAACACCAGCGCCAAATCCAAATCTGAGCGCGCTATACGAACCCCACCCTAGCCCTCCCCTTGCCAAGGGGAGGGAATATTCAGCGCTCACAACAAACGCGATCTGTTCCTCACCTCACCAAAGTGAAGGAAAAACCAGTGATCGCAGCATGCTCGGACTGTCCCTCCCCCTTTTCAAGGGGAGGCTAGGCGGGGGTTACTGTGCACTACTGCCAAATCCGGGCACGCTGTTCGAACCCCACCCTGACCCTCCCCTTGCCAAGGGGAGGGAATAATCAGGCGCTCGCAGCAAACTCGATCTGTCCCTCCCCCTTTTCAAGGGGGAGGTTAGGCGGGGTTACTGTGCACTGCTGCCAAATCCACGCGCGCTGTTCGAACCCCACCCTGGACCTCCCCTTGCCAAAGTGAAGGAAAAACCAATGATCGCAGCAAGCTCGATCTGTCCCTCCCCCTTTTCAAGGGGGAGGCTAGGCGGAGGTTACTGAGCACTACTGCCAAATCCACGCGCGCTGTTCGAACCCCACCCTGACCCTCCCCTTGCCAAGGGGAGGGAAAATCAGTGATCGCAGCATGCTCGATCTGTCCCTCCCCCTTTTCAAGGGGGAGGCTAGGAGGGGTTATCAGGCACTACTGCCAAATCCACGCGCGCTGTTCGAACCCCACCCTGGCCCTCCCCTTGCCAAGGGGAGGGAATGTTCAGCGCTCACAACAAACGCGATCTGTTCCCCCCTTACCAAAGTGAAGGAAAAACCAGTACTCGCAGCATGCTCGATCTGTCCCTCCCCCTTTTCAAGGGGGAGACTAGGAGGGGGTTATCAAACACCAGCGCCAAATCCAAATCTGAGCGCGCTATACGAACCCCACCCTGGCCCTCCCCTTGCCAAGGGGAGGGAATGTTCACTACTCGCAACAAATTCGGACTGTCCCTCACCTTTTTCAAGGCGAGGGAATATTCGGATTAGCCATGTTTCAGACTTTACATGGCCGGGTTATCGATCCGATTCCAGAAGCAGACTTTTTGATTGCTGCGCTGATCAACCAGCCAGGTGTAGTTACAGTTATCGTCGTAACTGTAACGTCCGGTTTGTACCTGATAAGGACCGAAACTGGTGCCTTGCATCGACTGGAAGCGTCCCTGATACAACAAAGAGAAATGCAGGTGCGGGCCTGTGGATGAGCCGCCTTCACACAGTGCGACGGATTTCTGGCTGGCATACACGCCGAGCTTGGTATCCTTGTTGACCCACTGGCCGTTCGAGACCTGAATCCCGTCCATGTGATAGTAGTTCGTGCCCCAGCCATTGGCATTGGTGACCCGAACCTGACAACGGGACAGCACAGTGACATAACCATCGTGCGCTGCCGTCACGCTGTAAGTTGCGCCACCCCATCTTGGCCAGTCATACGAAACATCAATCGAAGACAGTGGAAACCCTGAGCCGCTGTGTGCATGCGGGCCATTCGGCACCCAGCTGTAACCCTGACGCCAGGGCATCTGCATAAAGCCAAAAGGGGGTGCGACGCTGCTGAATGACCGCGCTTCCATTCTGCTTTCCGCCGTTGGCACCGGCTCACCGAACCAGGCCTCGTATTGCTGCAACCAGACAGACGAAAGCTGACTGTCATTCAACGTACTGAGAATCGCCAGTGTCGACGCATTGGACGCCGTTAGCCTTTCGCCTTCATAACGATAAAAATACTGTGAAAGATGATTTGCAATCCGTTTGATGGCTGCCTTGAACTGAACTGCCTGCGCTTCCGTCACTTCTGAGTCCGGCTGCCAGTGTTCCGCAACCTGCAACGTGACCAGCACCACTCTGGGGTCCACCCCGGTTGCGCCACTCCAGTGCAGCAGGGTTTCACGCAATGATGCCCAGTTGGGTGCAAAGACCTCAAAAAATGCTTTGTCGTCAAATGGATGTTGATAAGGCCTGAATACAAAATTGTCATCAGAGAGCAAAGGCTGAATATGAAGACCTTGTTGCTGTATTTGCTGCGGAATCGGCGAACTCGCCACGGCCGGATACAGATCATGAGCCAGAACCTGAGCACTGGCTGCAACAGATAAAGCCACGAACGTCATTGTTTTTTTCATGATGATTTTTCTCCTCATCGCATGACATGCAATGAGAAGTCTGACAGAGAAGAAAAAATATCGCGGATTCATCTGCCAATTTGCGAGTGGGCTTTAATCTGACTGCATCTATTTGTAATTGATAGATTAAAACATAAGAGGCAGGCCTCAAATTTGACCGACGCCGCTCACAGCCAACGCCGGACCTGTCTTTGATCATTCAGATAGCTGTCGCCGAAACGCTGAATCATCGCCCGCGCTTCAGGGATGATCTGGAAACGGTTCATGTAAGCAATGAAGAAAAGGACACCCAGTAGCAGGCATGGCGATTGCAGATAACAGGTTTGCGCCACCAGCAAACTGGCTAGACCGACATACATCGGGTTCCGGGAATACCGAAACACGCCAGACGTCACCAGTACTGAAACCTTCTCCGGCTGGCGCGGGTCCACGGTCGTGTGTTTCCTGCGAAACTCCCACACGCCCAGTACGGCGACAGTACAGCCGGCCAGTGTCATGCCCATTGCTGCGATCAGTGCTGGCAACGCACCCAGCGGCCAGACAGGCAAATAAGGCGCTGCCAGCTTCATACCGAGCGCCGTCAACAGCCACAGCACCACAGGCGGGATCTTAGTCTCAAGCCATTGCATCACAGCGTCTCATCTGAGTTGTCAGTTCCGCCTGAACAATGAGATCAATCCCCTCCGGATTCGCCATCACCCGGAAATATCCACCTTCAGAGGAACACTGTTGCGCGTCCAGAATCGGCTGACCCAGACGTTCGAGCCAGTAAGGTGCCAGTGAACATTGCGCAGAACCTGTGGCGATGTCTTCATTGATCCCGATCTTGGGTGCAAAATTTCTGAGTACATAACCGGTCTCGCCATCGGCAGCGGTCAAAATAACAGACTGAAGCGGATCCCGGGGGCGAAGGCGTTCGAAATCCGGCTGAAAATGACGAACTTCTGCTGCGGATTCCAGCACGATGATCAAGTCACGGGTTGAAAACACATCAAGCGGGGTGAAACCCATCGACTCTGCTTCCTGCCAGAGCTGGGGATCACGATTTCTTCGCCATGCGGGCATCTTCATCCGGTATCCATCAGCGACTCGATCAATCTCCAGATTTCCAAACGTGCTGAAGAAGCTGATGCTCTCTGACGGCACCAGCGTCATCACCCAAGCTGCGGCAGCCAAAGCGCCATGACCGCAAAGGCTGATTTCCTTTTCCGGACTGAACCAGCGAATGTCATATCCGTCGTCGCGCGCGACCACAAAAGCAGTCACCGGTTGTGCAGCCTGCTGACTGATAGACAACAAAGCCTGATCGCACAGCCAGGACGCCAGAATAACCACCGCAGCCGGATTGCCATTTGCCGATCCCCCGGTAAATGCATTCACAACCTGTACCGTGATTTCTTGTCTGAAGATATGTTCCAAACGGATGTCCCCTGATAAAAAATCAGCAAAGCGTGGTGCTTTGCTGATGAGACACTATCGTGGTCAGTTAATGACGTTCTTCCACTAAGAATCGCTTGAAGAAGTCACTCAAATCGACTTTCGCCAGATCTTTAAATTCACCGGCGTCATAAAAACGGCCTTTACAGGTTGGGCAGCTTTCAAACCAGATGTGGGGCTGTTTGGGATCAACCAGTCGCAACAGCGCGTTATTCGGGCACACCGGACAGTCAATCTGATCAATCTGGTTAAACGACTGACCAATACCGGCGTCCCCGATATCGACCGTGTCTGCCAGCGGTTTCATTTTTTCAATTTCGTAGGCATCCAGCCACAGACCCTTGCAAGCCGTACAACGTTCAATATCGCCCAATGGGGTCGTCACATGTTCAAAATTCGAATGACATTTCGGACACTGCATTTGAAACTCCTTTTATGATTGTCATTGATTTCAAACGCATAATACATTCAGACAACTGCTGCGAGATAGGCAATTTCACGCATAACACAGATTTCTGTGATCCCGCGACGATTACGCCTTGCGCCGAAACAAAAAGTCGTCCACCCGGACGGCTTAGTTTCCGCGATTTACTGGTCTTGCTGCCACTGAATCTCTTTCAGCGCTGCCGTGACTAAAGCATGATCGTCTGCCTGCGGTAATCCAGACACGGTCACGACACCAACCAGCCCGCTGCCTTTGATCCGAATGGGAAAAGCGCCGCCGTGCGCGCAATAGTCCATGGCATTCACGTGAGGCTGAGACTCAAACACCCGCTGCTTCTGCGCGTTATAGCAGCCCAGATAATACGAACTTTTCCCGTATCGCAGCACACTGTTTCGCTTCCGTCGGATCCAGTCCAGATGATCGCTGTTGGTCTCTGGCATCGCATAGCTGAACAGCACTTGCCCAAAACCATAAACCTCTATGGCAACAGATGCCTGTCTGGACTCAGCCAGCGTTTTCAGAAGACTGCCCAGCGCCCAGGCCGTTTCATGGTTAAAGTGATTCAGTTGCAGGGTCTGTTCCTGCGCAAGCAAGGCGTCGGGATTCATGGGTTCACCTGCAGTGTCTGTCCCAGTCGGCTGCTTTCCATCGCCAGTTCAATCAGCCGGATGTTCAGCAACGCCTCCTGAGCCGGAACCGGGTTCGCCTTGCCTTCGCGAATGGCATCCGCAACCCCGATAAAGTAATGCTGATAGCCCCCAGCTCGGTTGGCACAACCTGAGACCCAGTCGCGTGATGGAACTGACCAAACTGCGATGCGGCCTCTGCGGCCCATTCCGGCTGCTCCGGCAGAACCCCGGCTTTCAGGTAATCTTCCTGCGGATCGAGGCCATATTTTTCATACTTCCCGGCAGCACCCAGCACTTTGTAGCGCAGGTTCGGTTCCGGGCTGTACAGATTGGCATGCAGATACACAAAGTGAGTCGGATACCGCAGGATCAGGTTGAAGTAATCAATGGTCTTGGCCCCCGGACGCAGCATCTCACACTGTGCGGTCAGCGCAGTCGGCGCGCCAAACAATGCAATGGCCTGATCGAGCAGGTGCGGTGCCAAATCGAACAAAATGCCGCCGCCGTCCTGCGCCTGCTCGCGCCAGCGCTGACGCACTTCCGGCCGGAAACGGTCAAAATGAGATTCGAAGTACTTCAGCTCGCCCAGCGTGCCCGCTTCAATCATTTTTTTCACGGTCAGGAAATCGCCATCCCAGCGGCGGTTGTGGAACACACTCAGCACCCGGCCTTTGTCTTCGGCCAGACGAATCAGGGCTTCCCCGTCTTCCACGCGGGTGACGAATGGCTTTTCAACAATCACATGTTTACCGTTTTCCAGCGCCAGCTTCGCCAGATGAAAATGCACATCGTTCGGCGCAGTGATGATCACCAGCTCAGCATCGCTTTCCACCAGCATCAACTCAGCCTTGCTGTAACACACAACACCGGGCCAGTCGGCTTCTACCGCGGCCTGCTGACTGCTGCTGATTGCTGTGAGTTCGAGCTGAGGCAGCGCGGCAATAAATGGCAAATGGAAGGTTTTGGCTGAGAATCCATAGCCGACGATTGCAGTTTTTACAGGAGTATAAGACATATTAACGCTGTCCTTGGTTGGGTTGCGCCAGCATCACCTGAATCTCATGGTGATCGCAAAGTTCGGCAAAAGAAGGAGTCAGGGGCTGGTCCGTGATCAGTACATCAATCGCATCCAGACCGCAGATATGATGGAAGTTTTCCTGCCCCAGTTTAGCGTGCTCACACACCAGAATGACTTGTTGTGCTTGCGCCATCATGGCTTGTTTCAGAGAAGCTTCCTGCTCATTATTGGTCGAAAGCCCGTTTTCAGACAGCGCACATACGCCGATGAATGCTTTATTGACGCGATAATCCAGCAGTTGCTTTTCGGCCTGAGCCCCCAGAATCGCGCGATGGAACGAATCAAATCGCCCACCCAGCACATGCACCCGCACATCCGGATTGAGCGACAACTGCTGTAAAATATCCATTGAGTTCGTCACGACTGTTGCAGGCTGGTTGATCCGAGCCGCCATCAGCGTCAGCGTGGTACTGGTATCCATCAGCAAGTGATCATCGGCTTCAATGAGTCCGGCTGCACACACAGCCAGCGATTGTTTCGCCTCGCTGACCGGTTTCTCTGCGTAGGATTCCAGTTTGGCGGTGAGCGTGGCACGCATGGCACCCCCACGGATACGCTGAATGCCGGGCTGCTGGGTCAGTTTGACCAGATCCCGGCGGGCCGAATCCCGCGACACCGAAAACTGCTCGCAGATCTCATGCAACATCACTTTCCCCTGCTGTTCAATCAGCGAGATTAAGTGAATCAAACGTTCTTCCTGGGTCATTTACTCACAATCGCTTAAGTGTTTTTAAGTGATTATGACGTAAAAATGCATGAATGCAAGCGGCAACGCGCTGAACCGCCCTCGGCTTAAGCTATCTCATCCACCCGGTCTCCGTCTCCGCAAATGGCGGATGATCAATCGGCAGTTGCCGAATCTGACTGCCTCTGGCATTTTGTCGGGATGATTGTCGTCTGCTGCGCGCCTGAATCGCAACCACGCATGAGATGTACAGGATGTTCAACATTTCACGGAGGAAGAAAAATGAGCGAGCGCAAACCCGTCGACGCTGCCGCAGTCGGGATGATGATCGTGTTTTGTTTTGTGATGGGATTACAGCAAATCTTCCTCAAAGCAACAGGCGATGATATCGCGCCCATCCTCCAGATTGGCATTCGATCCGGCATTGCGGCTTGTCTGGTCTGTGTGTATCTGGTGTTGCGCCGGAAGCGGCTGTCATTTGCCGATGGCAACTGGAAACCGGGCTTGCTGGTCGGGCTGCTGTTTGCGGTTGAGTATCTGTTTCTGGGCGAAGCACTTCGCTATACCTCGGCTTCCCATGCGGTGGTTTTCCTGTATACCTCCCCTTTATTCAGTGCCCTGATGCTGCATTTTCTGATTGATTCAGAGCGCTTGTCAGTGGCGCAATGGACGGGTATTTTGCTGGCCTTTGGCGGCATTGCCATCACCTTCCTGCTGCACGACGGCACCAGCCCGGTGAACACGCAACCCAATCAGCTCTGGGGGGATTTTCTGGCGTTACTCGGCGGTCTGGCCTGGGGGGCAACCGTCGTGCTGATCCGCAGCACCCGGCTGGCCCGGGTCCCTTCAGAGCAAACCTTGCTTTACCAGCTCACCATGGCGTGTCTGGTGCTGGTTGCAACGGCATTCCTGACAGGACAGACAACAATCAATCCGACCCCGCTGGCAATCACCAGCGTGGCTTTTCAAACGCTGGTCATTTCTTTCGCTGGATTACTGGTGTGGTTCTGGATGCTCAATACCTATATCGCATCACGCCTGGGGGTGTTGTCCTTCATGACACCACTTTATGGTGTCGTACTGGGTGCCTGGCTGCTGGATGAAGCCATTGAACCGGGCTTTGTTTATGGTGCATCCATGGTGATCACCGGGATTGTGCTGGTCAGCGGCCATGGCTGGATCAAACAAAGGCTCTGGCGCGCGGTTGGCAGACGCAAACTGCCGGCACGCGGAAAGGGATAAAACGGGAAGCCATCAACAGGCCGGCGGCCACCGCTGCCAGCCTGTCTTTCTGACTAGAAACTCAGGGTTCTCCAGAGACCGTTATCCACCAGTAACCAGACAGCAACCAGCCCCAGTGACAGAAAATAAATGAATCCCTGCACTTTCTGATTTTTTCGGTTCCCCGACATCTTTGCCAGTAAGCCACCCGCCCAGATCCAGACCAGATGCATAGAAATATTCAGCACGGCAAGCCAGGCAACCAGCACCCAGATCGCCTGCTCGCCGAACTCCTGATGCGCCTTCTCGGAAAAAAGCGAAAACATCAGCAACACCAACAACCAGCCTTTGCTGTTCAGCAACTGAATCAGCACCCCATCGACAAAACCCAGCGGCTTTTGGGCCTCACCCTGCGCATACAGACTGGTTTTCAGGAAGCCGATCGCCAGATACAGGATATACAGCGCCCCCACACATTGAAGCACCTGTAAAGCCATCGGATATTGTTCGATAAACGCACCTAAGCCGAGACCGATGATCAGGGACTTCACCAGAAAAACACTGTCGATGCCAAAGAGTAAGGGCAACGACCGCCGGACACCCACACTGGCACCAGACGCAGCAAACACGATATTAGCGGGACCGGGACTGAATACCAGCGGGAACATCACGCCTAACCACAGAAACAAAAAGCTCATTCATATCTCTCCATGTCAGATGATGCCAGCATCTTAATGGGGGATGACGTGCAGGTTCTTGTATAAAATTGCAGATGGAGGGATCAGCGCCAATGAAGTCAGTTGGCGTAGTGCCGGGGCGGAACGCCAAATGCGCGCTTGAAGTTGCGGGTGAAGTGGCTTTGATCAAAGAAACCACAAGCCAGTGCAGTGTCTGCACAACTCTGCCCCTGACGAAGCAATGTTTTGGCGCGCTGCACTTTCAGCA
Source organism: Photobacterium sp. GJ3 (assembly GCF_018199995.1). NCBI lineage: Bacteria > Pseudomonadati > Pseudomonadota > Gammaproteobacteria > Vibrionales > Vibrionaceae > Photobacterium > Photobacterium sp. GJ3. Next base: position 1,101,216 of record NZ_CP073579.1, read on the forward strand.
TCAGCAAATACTGATGCGGCGTCATGCCATATTGCGTTTTAAAATCCCGGATGATTTTAAATTTGGTTTGCCCGCACAGGTGTGCCAGCTCATCGAGTGCGACGTTATCCTGCCAGTGATCCTGTAAGTAATCGCGCACTAACACCGGAGACTTTTTATCGGACGTCGTGAGAGAAGCAACATGACGCGCATTGCCGTAATTTGTGAACAGCATCTCCAACGCGGTAATCAGCAGGGAATCCCGGGTCAGATCCAGGCTCGGAGATTCCAGCGATACATGTAACTGAAACAGCAAGTGAAACAGTTCCGGATGATGAATGACTGCGCGATCAATCACTGGCGACACATGCGCTGGTGTCTCTGCAAAACACCGGGCGATGAATTCAGGCGAGAAGTAGAACATCCGATAACGCCAGCCCTGCGCACTGCCGGGAAAGCCGGTATGAATTTCGGCAGGGTTGATCGCGACGATTTGCTGCTGAGGCACAATAATATTACTGCCCCGGTAAAACAGCCCTTCGGCACCCGATTCAATCACACCAATGGCCAGCTCATCATGCCAGTGCCGGGAAAACTCGAACTGCGTGAAAGCAGCGGACAGCAATTCAATGCCTGAATACCGTGCTGGCCGCCACATTCTGGAAAAATCCCTGGTTTCCGTATTCAATCGCATCCCCTTCGCGCCACTGATCTTCTGTGGATCACCCTGCCATCGCACCATCCATGGCGATTCTCATCACGCCAGCAACCGAGCTATCAAGCGGTCACCGATGAAGCTCACCATGGTATGCCGCATCTGAATATACTGTCAATTTGATTGGGTGATCACGAATGAGATTGCCGAATTCACCCTACAAATGTTCAAGATTTCATAGATTAAAGCGCACAGGATCGATAAGACCGGATTCAATAATCCTACTCTGTGCAAGCGCTTGGAATTGTAGTCACGCAAGTGAAGCACAGAAAGCTAGCAAACTGACTCAGGAGATCAATGCATTTCATATGCATAGCGGAAGGAAAACATGAGTTTGTGGGGTTGAGCCAGAAACAGGTTCTGGCTCGGAAGGAAGGGTTAAGCGTTGGATAATGCCAGACGGGCGGCAAAGCCAATAAACAGAGTGCCCATCAAAGTGTTTCCGAGCTTGCGGACACGCTGGCTGGCTTTCACCAACCGGGTGATATAAGCTCCCCCGAAAATCAGTGCGCTCAGGAAAATCAGACTGAAAAGTTCAAGTACAGCCGCCAGAATAAAAAATGAAACGCCCGGACTGTGGTAACTCGTATCAATAAACTGCACGAAGAACGACACATAAAATAAAATGGCTTTCGGATTCGTCAGGCTCAGAATCAGGGCTTTGCGAAAAACGCGCTTTCCAGCTGTTTCTGGCAGTGTTTCTGCCGAACCCGGTTTGAAAGCGCTGTAGACAATCTTACTTCCGATGAACAGCAGGTAAATTGCCCCCAGATAGCGCACCAGAGTAAACAGAATCGGCGTGGTTTGGATCAGCGTGGCGACACCGGCATAAGCGAAAAACATCAAGATGGCATCGCCCAAAAAGACGGCCAGTGCAGCCATGTAACCTTGCCGGATCCCCTGAGTCATGCCGGTTTTGAGAACAAACAAGGAATTGGGGCCAGGCAGAAGAACAATCAGCATTGCCCCGGCAACATAAGCCCAAAAATTCAGTACACCATAATCCGCAAACATCGATACCCGCCTTCAGCAACCCGATTCCAACACTGCTTGCACTATATCGTGTTTGCATCTGGATTCAATGTTTCCATCATGCTGTGTTCTAGTGGTTGATGGAATTAGATCAGCTGGATCGCAAGAGCCGACGCCTCCACTGAGAAACCAGCCCAGATTACAGAGCGCGGCCGTCGAAATACGTCACCGGAATCTGCTCGAGATCGACATCTTCAAGGCAGCGGACATTAATTGCAGCCATGGCTCTGCCCTGTGGATCTGTGCCTTCACCATACGGATGGATGCCGCACGTCGGACAAAACTGATGTCGAATTACATGCCGATGAAAGGTGTATGTCCTCACCGTGTTTTCCGGGGTCAGCAAATGCAAAGCGTCACGCGGCACAAACCACAGTAAGGAACCTTTCCGTTTGCAAATCGAACAATTGCAGGCCAGTACTTCCTGCAACGCTCCCTCTACTTCAAACGCCACATTTCCGCAGTGGCAGCTTCCGCGATAGTTCACGACGCTTCCCCTTTTCATGCTTTGAAATCAGATCACGGCTCAACAGATTCGAGTATAGCTTTCTGACACCAAGATGACGGGAAAACAGGCAAACTCACAGCATTGAATCCGCTGACAATCGCTTCGCCATCCAGAGTGAGCTCAGATACTCGCCCTGTTTTCGGGCATATTCGGGGAAAACGCCCACTTCGGTGAATCCGAACTTCTGATGCAATGCGACCGAGGCGTCATTTGGCAGGGCAATACCAGACAATGCGCAATGCACCGGCTGCGATGCTAACGCATCCAGTAACCTTGCCATTAATGCGCTCCCCAGCCCGTGCCCTTTTGCGTCGGGATGAAGATAAATCGTCACTTCTACGGTTTCAGCAAAAGCAGAACTGGGACGGTAAGGCTGACTGCAGGCGAATCCCAACACCTGATGATTCTCGACGGCAACAAATAGCTGGTGTGGGCTTTCGGGCTGAAACTGTGTAAACCACTGGTTGCGATTGCCCAGCGTCATTGGCTCGGTTTCGAACCGGGCCTGGGTGTGTTCAATATAATGGTTAAAAATCGCTGTGATTGCGGGAATGTGGGAGAGGTTCCCAACTTCAATGACTGACATATCGCGGCTTCCTTTTTGCGTCCAATCGAATCATGCAGAACCAGACTCGTGGATGCAACCCCAGTCTTTTTGAGTACAAACTCAGAACACAGAGCATCATGACACGATACATCTACTGGCGAATGTTCATTTGCTCGAAGCGGCAAGTGCATGGATCAGTGCCGTACATGTGATCAAAGCGGCAGCAAGATCCTGATAACCTGTTGCAATCAGAGCGAGCAGAAAAACCACCCACATGATGTAAGCAGTTCGGATCAATGACGTTTTGTGTTCAAACTTCTCTAACGCCTCTTGCCCCGAATGGGCCAAGAGGTAAACATCCTGCATGACAAAACCATCAGACTTTAACTGTGCAATCTGTCGTTGCAATAAGAAATTTTTTGTTTCTACTTCATTCCAGCGCCCCAGAATACAGACGACCCATTAAATAAAAACCAGATTGTATTTTTTCTATAGCCATTGACATTAACCTTTATTAGTATAATTGTTTAACCCAAGAGTCTTGATATTTTTCTTTTGAAGGTAACTCAGGAAAATAATCTGAAATATCAATCCCTTCAAATGCTTTCTGTGCACTTATCGGAAGATACAAATCATCGTAAACTGTAAACTGATATTCATCGCCAAAGTTATATTTATATTTTATCTTAGATAGAGGTGTATCTTCCGAATTATTTACTATTCTATATATTTCCCCATCCTGTATTGCCCACTTACCTAATTCAATCACACGAAAACCTAAACTTTTTCCTACAATATTGTTCGGGTTATTTGATTCATACACATTATAATAAACCTTATTACTATCATAACTACAAGTAAAAAGGCTAGAATTCACACCAAATGTTCCACCATATTTACACTCATCAGAAAGATAATTCCCTCTTTCCGGTTTTTTAAATCCTGGCATGTCGTAAGTTATCTGTTCACCATTCCCTTGAATAGAATTTACAAAATCATTGTGCTTGTAAATATTTGAAATAGCTTTTGTTCCATCTTTCACTAAGAAAAACTTACTGTTAGCATCTTCAAATTCATGCCCATAAATATCTTTTATGTATTTTATTTCTTTCGATTCAAGTGTTAGATATGCTTTTCCATCACCGTCGTTTATGATTGCAAATTTTCCATCATCAATCCATGATTCGACATAACATCGGCCTGATGAAAAAATATGCCCTTTTCTTTTTTTTATATCATAGAGGGTACAACCATATCCTTTATCACTTGATGTCGAAATAATATACCTTCCATCGGGAGAGCGATTGGGACCTGTGAAATAACCCAAAGGTAAAATGTTCGCACCAAAATCCTCGCGTGTTGCAACGAGTTTGACATCTTTCCCATCGATTCCCATTGAGTAAAGGTCAAAATATGGAGCTCCATACTTTCTGGCCTTGAACAATACTCTTGGTATCTCATAATCTTCATCCCATTCCTCATATTCAATATCATCCGGGATACTTACATTTATTTTCCATCCAATAATGTCAGCTCTTGTTTTCCAACGATGGATCTCAATGCCTCTAACAATTAAATCCAACTGCTCCTGATAAGCCTTATCATAAGCTAATTTCTCTGCAATCATTTTCCACGCTGGGTAGGCGATTGCACCAAAGCAAAGCGCCCCAATACTATAAGCCAGCAGTTTTTTCTTCATGATGGATTCCTAAATATTTGTTGCGTTCAGCCAACCATTTCTGAGTTCTTCAATTTTCTTTGCTTCTTCGAAGGACGCTTCAACCATTTCAGCATGTTCAATTTCTTCACATTCGTCTTGATCGTTTGCCAGTTCTTCAAACGGAATGTCTGTAAAAATAAATTCAGCACCGTGTGGATCTTTGGGATTCGCAATGAATAACAAAAACTCCCGTCTGTTGGTAAGCCCAGTTCTTTTGTGTGCAACCACAGAAAACACAGAGCATCATGACGCGATACACTACTGGCGAATGTTCATTTGCTCGAAGCGGCAAGTGCATGGATCAGTGCCGTACATGTAATCAAAGCGGCAGCAAGATCCTGATAACCTGCTGTAATCAGAGCGAGCAGAAAAACCACCCACATGATGTAAGCAATTCGGATCAATGACGTTTTGTGTTCAAACTTCTCTAACGCCTCTTGCCCCGAATGGGCCAAGATGTAAACATCCTGCATGACAAAACCATCACACTTTAACTGAGCACTTTTGATATCATGATCCGGCTGATGGGTATCCACATAGACATGAATGTCATCTTTTGAGTAAATCACAAACTGACGTTTTTCCTTGGTATTGGCCTGTTGCTGGCCATTGGTTTCAGACATGCGTTGTGCTCCGACGATTCTGCCTCGTTCGTTCAGGCAGAATTTGAATTTAAGATACCTTAGAAGGCGACAGATCTGTGCAATCAGTTAAGTATCGTTCCTCTGAGAAGCAGATATCGATGATTGAGTGGCGGATTGATATTGTTGTTTAGAAACAAACAGTTGACAAAATCCTTTATGATATTGTTGCTCCCTTTGGGATTAACCAAAAGGAGCATTGTGATTTTCATTTATATCTGAGCAGAATAGGATTGATCAGTAATACATACCCATTTGTTTTCTCTGTTGTGGCGTTGATGTTTCGTAGAATGGCGTTTCCGAGATGTTAAAGTTACAATAACCAAAATTACAAAACACATAAATAATAATATGCTAACGCAGTAAAAATCCGCCTTCTTAGAAGGCGGCTTTAGTTTACAGCCCCCTAGAAGGGGGCATTCCTGCGCGGTTAGTTCATCTTCAACTCTAACTGCGCCTCATATTCTTGATCTTTCTTGTCTTGGTGCCTTACGTACCGTCTGATGATTTCTTCATTTACACCGACAGTGTCAACAAAGTACCCTCTCGCCCAGGGCGAGAGCACGTATGCTCAGTTTTTATCCAAACCTTGGATTCCCGCCAATATTACTTGCTCCAAATAGGCTATATTCATGGCAGCTATTTTTTGCTTTCGCCTGATACTCGCCTTTTTGCTTGTTTCTAATCGAAGCATGTTAAGCGCCATGTGACGCACACCAGCCAGGAGTTCGGCGGCATTGCCACGATAGATTTGGCAAGCATCTTCCTTCATCGTGACATCAAGCACCCAGTGCAACCGATTTTCGATTTCCCAGTGACCTCGGACTGCATCGGCAAAACGTTCGGGGGTGAGCACCGCAGAGCTAATGTAGTAGCGGTACTCCAGTGATTCTTTCCCTGCTGAGTCAATACGATAGCCAATAGCAACACCGACGCTTTGAAGCCCTTTCCAATCAGGGAAATCTGTCGTCAACTCCTGCGCTGGCATGACGTGGTATTCGCGCGCTTCAATACGCCCATGTCCGCGCTCGATGTCACACGCTGGGCTTTTTTCGAGCAATGGCGCCAACGCTTTTTGTACTGCTTTAGCCAGGCTTTTTTGGTTGCCTTTGACTGCTAATAGGTAATCGCCACCTTGCTCAACTATCTGCTTGGCGATATCGGTTTGACAGCCCATCGCATCGATAGAGACAAGACAACCTTTGATATCTAACAGCTTGAGCAGCTCAGGGATGGCGGTGATTTCATTGGACTTATCTTGGGTTTTAACTTGTCCCATGACAACGCCGTTGGCTGTCGCAAAAGCACTGACCATGTGGAGCGTTGATTGCCGATCTTCTCGGTTATAGGAGCTGCGTAACACCTTGCCGTCAATAGCAATAAGCTCGCCATTCGAATGGACGTTGGCTGCCTGCATCCATTTTAAAAAGCAGTCTTGAAACTGGTCAGGCTCAATGGAAGAAACAACCCTGGCAATCGTGTCATGGACAGGGATGCCCTGGCGAAAAAGTCCTTTGTCCTGTAGCCAATTGAGGTGAGCTTCGCCAAAGTCTTCGATATCTTCCCAGCCCTCCATACCGGCAATGGTGGCGCATACGGTCAGAAACAAAATGTCGAACAGTGGGTACGATATTTTTGCTGACTGCCGTGGGTCTTGAATCACTGAAAAGAATTGAGAAAAAGCATCGATATGCATCAGGAACTCCCGTAAAAAGGGGAGTATATGATCACAGCCAGCCTTGATCGTCAAACTGATCTATTTTGTTCAAAAAACGTTCGTGATCTTGCCCTGCCCTCTCGCCCAAAAATGATTTCCCCATAATTTCTTTCGAATATGTGGGAATTTATTGAACAATCGGATTGCTGAACGTCCTTTCAATACCCCCATTAATGTCGATATCGAAACTTTTGGTGGCACTATCGCAACCAGATGAACATGGTCTGGCTGAACATTTAGCTCCAAGACTTCACAATCTTTCATATTGCACAAAATGTAGATTGAGCGGTAAAGCTCCTTGCCAACATTGCCTTTCAAGATCTTAAATCTGTACTTCGGCGTCCACACTATGTGGTATTTACATCGCCAATATACATGTGATGAACTTCTGTAATCGCCCATGTTTTTAGTTTCCTCTTACTTGTGGTGAATAAGAGGTTTACTTCTAACATGGGCACTCCTTCGGGCAATAGCCCCAAGGAACAATCACCACCGCCCAAGGCGGTGGTTTAGGGATGACAATAAAAGAAGACATCAAATTGACTTTGATGTTTTTGTATGTGTTGAAGTTTAGCTATTCATCCACTTATGCAGCAATTTCTTCCTCCCGTCATTTAACTCTTCTATATCTTTAGGATTAAGTTTAACCCATTCATATAAAGAGTCTCTTTTATGAGGTTGTATACCGTTCTCTTCGGCTTCTTTTTGCTTATCAAGTAAATCAGACTCTAAACTTTCATATTCAGTATTTGTTTCAATTTTCCCAACAACATTATCAATTAATTTTTTGTCACTTAATCTGTACCAATTAGAAGGTACTTCAAATGGTCTGCCATGAAGGTGGATTTCATTTGATTCTGCACCAGATAGACCCGAATTGTAAGGACCATTAATCAATATTTTAAAATCTACGAAATTAGCCGATTTTGTGCCTGTGAATTCATAGCCAACACCCAGCTTCTCAGGATAAATCATAGGCGTTAATCCATCAACCTCTTCACCCAGTATATTGATATATTTCAAGGCTGAGATATTACCCCAAATTTCAGTTTTTTCAAATTTAAGCAATAGATTCCTTACCGCTAATTTCTCCAAATCCTTTTTATCTAATCTCTCATATTGGCTTTGTAGTACTGAAACTTGACTACTAGGTAAACCATCCTCATATTTTGCTCGTGTAAATTCTAATTCATTATTTTCATTATAATCAATATATCCAATCCTATATAAACAGTTTAATTCATCAATTTCATATTTATAATCTTCTTGCAGTATTCCACTACGAGCTACTAAAGCTTGATTTTTTAAAAAAATACAATTTTCTTCAAATTTTTGAGTCTTCAATTGCGATTGAGAATTTTCAATTGCCTTCGTTCTTACTATAACAGTAAGTAATGTAGTCTTATTCCAGTCAAAACCAACAATATCTCCTCTGAGAAATCTGCGAGATAAAAAATTAGGAACTTTTTCTTCACGATTTATTTCGGATTCACCCCGTAGGAATAACTTTTTATTAGGCTGACCAATATATAAGTCAACTTTTGGATTATCAAATACCTTGACAAAACTTACTTTTTCCCCTTTAGATTTATCATTCAAAAAACCTTTTTCATAAAATATATGATCCGATTTTAATAAAACTTTATTTTCTTTATTATTATAATTGAACTTATATTGTCTATTTGGATTAAGAGTTAAAATAAATCGTGCAGAGGAATGACTATCAAATGTATATTTTGATTTTTTCTTGACATGCGAAACAATTGACTTTGTTTCTGAACGCCCTGGCACCTGTACTTGATAAAAATATTTCAAAGACTTTTCTGCGCCGATAATATTCGCGCGATTATCCTCTTCTTTTTTTGAAAATAGGGTTTTCATGGTTCTATCGTTATAGTTTACCAATGGGCGCGTACCAAATATTTGATGCATACCATAGTAAAATGAAGGCTCAATTATCACGCCCCAAAGATTATCACCTTCGATTTTTTCAGCTTCATGATCACATAACTCAGCTCTTGATATTTTCCGTATATAACCTGTATTACTTGACGCTACCTTTTGTTCTGCAGGTATATCATACATCATTTCAGTTTTAGCAAGACTCTCGAGCTCGGTCACCGCTTCAACATTGATTGGGAAGTTTAGAATAGTGGTATCATCAAGGTCCAGTTTATCTTTATCCACTATAACTACAATTCTAATTTTATCAAACGGAGATAACTTTCTTTGTCTATGCTCTATATAAAATTCATTGAAGTCGATCCATTGTTTACTATCAGGTAGCTTTGCCGACATTGAAATATTACGATAGATTGATTTGTCGATATTATCAGGAATGTGACAACCAAAAACGGACTGAAATTGATCAATAGATTCAGCTGAAAAGTAATGTATTGGAAAATACTTATTATTTACGGATGCATCTTTTAATGAAACTTTACCATCATCATTGATAATTGCTTTATTCCACAGCATTCTTCCAGCCGCAACTAACATCTGTGAAGATGGTAATACATAGCCATCACTAGCATCTATTTTTTTAAAATTTAGCCATAATTCATCAAGGTGTATTTTATCTGTCAATCCACCCTCAACTCCCCAATTATCATTCAAGATATAATATTTAATATATCCTTCAACATCAAAATCTTTTAATGTTATTCTTTCATTGGAATTATACTTTACATAATTATATTTTTTAATTAACCTGATTAGCCCATTTAACGCTAATGAACGCTTCAAGTAAGCTTTCATCAAAGTATCATGAAATGCAGAAGTGTTCTCATCATCAAATAAGCGATCTGTGATCAAAATGTCAGTATAAGCAAGATTTTTCAAAGCTTCACCTGCCTTGTAAGCCTCTTGATTTACAACTTTTTCAAACTCTTGATACCCTGTAGACAGCATTTCTGCAGCAGATTTTGCAACCAACAATAAGCCAGCCAAAGGATATGCTTTAGCAATATTCCCAACGATTACATCAAATGCCATCGAAGCAGCTTCAACAGCACTATCGACAATATGTTTATCATACGTTGTTAATGCGGTTAAACTGCTCTTTCTTGCTTTTTCAACATTGATTAGTTCCGCTCGATTTGGTGGATAATCGAAGTGTGCACTAAATTTCAATAATAAATCGACCCGGCGATTTTTAACCCGATTTTCTTTATTCGAGTTCTCGACTAATGGCTCATGTTCACCATAGCCAAAAACTAATATTCTTTCGTCCCACAGTGATATTAAAGATTTATTTTTTATCGCATTCAGAATGCTTTTCTTTACAGATTTAGCTCGTTTCAAAGACAATTTTAAATTGTATTCATCGTCACCTATATTACAGGTATGACCCGAAATTATAATTTCAATTGGGTCAGAAAGATTTGAGAGTAAGCTACCAATTTCATCAAAAGCAGATTGAACGCTTTTATTTGCAAAGTTAGGTGTTGCACGATCAAACCCAAATGTTGTACTGTCAATTCTGTATAATGTATCAGTATTTAACGTTTCTGCTTTAAGATGACTTCCATGGACATCCTCCACAGACATTGACTTTAATTTCTCTTGAAGGGAAATTAATGCATCACGCTCCCTTTTTATTAAGTCTTTATCTTCACCTAATGATTTCACTTTATTTACACTAGGCGTAATTATATAAGATCCATAATCTAAAACACTATTTAATAGTTTTTTTTCTGCTTGTTCTGCCTTTTTACTTACTTCAATGCTATTCCAGGCATGCATACCTATTATCGCAGCAGATAATGGTTTATCTAAAAGCTCTCCGACAACCTTTCCTGATTTGGTAATAAAAGAGTCAAATCCACGAGGGAGCCTAACAAATTCAATTTGTCGGGCTTCCATTATACCTTTAAATTTCTTAGCTTGAGTTACCAGACTACTATTTTCAATTTTAAGATCAGCTACACAATTTATAAACGCATTCGCTGTGCCAGTTACATTTGCTGCTGCCAATGTCATTTGAGCTAAGCCTGAGTTTTGACCAACTAAAGCCTTTGAAAGTCCTGCATAAGTTATTTTCGATAGTAACTGCCAACTGACTCCTTTTTCTAGAAACATCGCGCCTGTGCTTAACGGATTCTTGTAGCTTTGAACATAGTGAATGAAACTTTCATTAAAATTCAGAGGCTTTCCATTTTCCATTGCAAATGATTGTGGTAATCCCAGTGGATTCTCATCAATCTTTTTAATTAGGCTTTGATAGTATTCTGGTGCATGCAATAGCAAGGATTCTTCGACACTGATTGGATCGCCGTTTATAACAGTTGTTCTGCCCGTTACTGATTTAATGGGTAATTCAAAAATACGTTCTTTTAATTTATAACTATTAATCCCTCTTGAACTGAAAAATTTATCACCAACTTCATCTGTTATTGTTGATAAATCCACATTTATTTCAATATATTTATTAGCGTACTCGTCTATATCAAATATATTACCTTCTATCCAAAATGTTGCACAATATATACTATTTGTATCTTTGCTATTATCCAAAAAATTAACAGGTTCAACTTTTGAAGTGCAGCGACCTATATTACCATCCAATGTAATTTTCTCAGGTATGTTTTTTATTTCTACCGTCGCACCAAGGAATTTAGAAGAGGAGAACACCACAGTAACTGTATAATACTGAGGAACCTCTAACAAGTATAAACTATTATCTTGTTCTGATTTTTTTAAGGACTTTACCCATTTATAATAGTTCTCATAATGTTCATTTGACAAATCACCTTTATCTTTAATATTATAAACATTATCTAACATCTCATTTACTTTGATCTCACTTAATGATCTTTTAAATAAATCATCGTTATCAGCATTAATTTTATTTATGAGTTCAAATAATTTTCCTTTCCATTTATCACCAAAAGATGCTTGATAAATGGGTGCTAATCTTGAAGGAAAAAATGACACTCTTCTTTCTTTATTTCCCTCTCCAGACTTAACAACTACTGGAGATCCAAGTACAGATAAAGCATCTAAGGTTTCGACATCTTCTGATAGTATATTCAATTTTCCATATTGATCACTAAATACTATTGGATGCTCAGATTTCACTGACTTAACTAATTGATTTTTCTTATTATATGTAAACTCTTCGTACCAATTATTATCACCAAAAACAAGCGTTTCATATGTCAATGGAAAGAACTTAGCTCCTTTTGAAACTGCTCCATCTTTATCATAAATACGCCCCATCAAGTAAATACCGGAGATAGAAACCACTGACATTATTTAATCCTCTTTTTGAATTTCATTTAATGCTATTTTGTATATATCATAATCAGGAATCGGCGGAAAATATTGACCGAAATCTTTCACTTTATAGTTATCTTTTAAATTTTCCGGTAAAAAATATGATAAATGATGTATGATATCTTTTGATTTAGATTCTTTAAATGCATAATAAATTCCAGATAAAGGTGTTTTTATATCATCTCTGATATGTCTATAAATAGTATTTGAGTTCTCCTTCATATACCATTTACCAGCTTGAATTATTAATTCTTCTCTAGCTTCCCCAACTATCGAATCAGGATTGTCTTTACTATAATAATACTTTCCACTTTTCGCATATACACAAGTGAAATACTTACCGTCAGCACTTAAATTTTGTCCATAATTACATCCATCTGGATAATAATTTTCAACACCAACATATGTCATTTCAGGCAACTTAAACCTAAACCCCTTCCCATAGTATTTATTAAGTTTGTTTTCATCACCTTTGACTTGACGTATAAAGAATTTATTATTATCAATCGGATACCCACCAGCTAAGTCAGATTTGAAGCTTAAGTCCTCAAAAAAATTATCTTTATCAGGATTCAATTCTACCAATTTTCTTTTATTTAAATCAAAGTAATATGGTGATTGCCAGCTATTTCCGCCTATATAATAAACACCATTAGATTCTGAATTCCAGTTAAAGTTATAACAGCGCCCCTTGCCTAAATCTATCTTTTCTCTAATTTTCAAATCATAAACTGCACAACTAAATCTAAATGCTCTTGGTTGAATTGACGTAATAATATACCTGCCATCTGGTGATCGTGAAGGTCGAGATAATCCTCTAATTTCAGGTACACCACCTATCTCTTCTTGACTAAAAAGGATGCGAACATCACTTCCATCCAGATTCATTGTATAAAGAGAACCCTTTCCGATATTTTCATTGCCTTTATAAAAAAATTGAATTTGAGGTAAATTTAACTCTGAATTCCATTCTTCAATTTTAGTACCTTGAGGAATATCAACAAATATTGGCCAAGCCACATGAGGAATATTTTCATCAGATTTTTCTACAGATGCAACAATGCTTTTTAAATTTTCCATATACTCTTCATCATATGGATTTGTGACATAGAAATATCCATATGCTGCAGAGCCACCTATTACAGATAACCCTAGAGCTGCAATTACCGATTTTTTTACTTTATTCATCTCATTATTCCTATATATCTATACCTAATGCTTCTTTTTTCCACATTGCCATTAGGTCTTCTAGTCTTTGGTCTTTCTTCTGATTCTCTTCCGTATCAACAGTTTCTTTTTCTGGAGCGGGTGTAAATGGTTCAAATTGATCCGGTTCCATCATCTGTTGATACGTTCTATTCAAAAACACATATTCACCGCTATTTGGATCGCAAGGACTCGCGATATACAGAGAAAAGTCGCCATCTGATGGCATTCCTTCAAATACTCCGTGAATAAAGTGTCCACTACCATCGCCTGATGGCTCTAGCAGTACAGACTGTTGCCACTCACTCTTCGTGTCATTCAAGATTGCATAAATCTCTTGCACAAAGCCTATATTTTCATCCTCAAGTCCTCGCTCAAGCGTCACTTTGAATCCTTTATTATGCCCTTCAACATACGCCACCGCCGTATTCGACTCAGCGTATTTATCTTTCACCACACACTGTTCGGTGAGCCAGGACATATCCTCTTCGGTGACCTGATGCAGCTTGGCCGACTGAATGTCCGATGTGTGCTCCTGCGGTTCGAAAGCTTTCCCCTGAGAGTAAATTGATAATTCATCCAATGGCGTCGCTGCAGCGCTCAGTTTTGCCGAGTCACTTTCCAGCGCCTCAATTTGCGTGTAGGTTTTCTGATCGGGTGAGAACATCAGCTGAATACCGCTCTCCCCTGCCTGAACTTCACCCGCAACTTTGTAAGGCACCCAGAACTGAGGCAGGTCGAACCCGCTCGCCTCGCGATGTTCAATCACGGGCTGCGATTTCTGGCGCTCGTACTGATCTCTGACACGGTAATATTCCGTATCAATATCTTTGTAATAACCCGCTTCGGTGATCTGAAGTTCGCGCCACAGTCTCCCTTTCCAGAACACATACAAATAGCCGCCTTTCAGTTCAGCTGCTTTTTCTTTGTCTTTGCTCTCGTCCAGATAAGCCAGAGCGCGAACCGGAATCATCACCGTTTCCCACTCATCCATTTCCGTTTCGTTTTCTACCGGCATCAGATTTTCAGCCAGTAAAAAGGTCAGCGGATTTGGTAGCCCCTGCAATGGCACAACCAGATAAAGGTTCTTGGCTTCATTTTCCAAACCTTTAAATGTTGCCAGGGTACGATGTCCCGCTTTCATATCTGCAACTGCACGTGCAACCTTCTGTGCCTGCACATCGGTTTTCGCCAGTTGAAAATAGGCGCGGTTCGACCCCCACTGCCCGGCCAGTTCCACCACCAGCTTGTGGTCGGGAACAGGTTCGATGGGTTGGTTCACCACGTTGCGGGGCAGCGGGGTGGTATCTTCAAGGGGCTTATAGTGTGCCTTGACGTATCTCACTTTTTCCATGGTTGTATTCTCATTTCTTATCGCACGGGCGAAGCTGATTCATGCGGGTTGAAGGGACGGGTCACCAGAAAAGCAACAGCGGACTTCAGCATGAAGAAAACAAAGGGAAGCGCCTGAAGAAGAATCGTCAGACACAGATAATTCAGACGTGAGAAAAGCATGAAATGGAAAAATAAGTGATTCAGCACAGGTAAACGGTACATCATGATGACGGTCTCCGAATCGGGGTCAGGCACCTGCTGGCTGAAAAGTGATGATTCAGGACAACAATGCATCTGCCGGGTTCTTTTTTATTGTCAGTTCAGGGAATTAACAAAGAAGTACGGTCATCAAGACGTACAGCGAAAAACCCTAACAGATTGAATCACCTAATCAACTCATTTAATATCCTGCCGGTCTTCAATGCGTCAGCTTGAGACATTGAGCCAAAAAACAGGAATTCCTTTTCTCTCGCGTGGTTGCATCATGCCCCGGTCTCTGCCGAGGGCGCCGCTAACGTCAGCGTCAGCATGGCCCGGCTGTGATCGGCGCCGAACAGGAACGCACTGCGGTTGCGCAGCGCATTCGGGTAACGGGCGGCCAGCGCAAGCGTCGCGTATAACGATGCATGGCCGAGATAGCCCCACAGGCTATGGCTTTGGATCACCTGCTCCGGATTCAGTAACGCCTCCCCTTTCGCACCCACGGCAAAGCCATAGTCTTCCTGATGGGTTCGCAGGTTGGTCATGTCACTGAACAGCAGCCCCAGCTGGTCGACCGCTCGGCTGTGGCGACGCAGTACCCGCGACATCAGATGGTGGCCCTCGTCCGGTTCGCAGCTCCAGCCGTCGAGCGTTGCCAGCGGCTCAATTTTCATGGCTTCCACAAAACTTCGGCTGGCCATGATCACACCGGCACCGCCTTCACTGGCAATCACCCCCAGGGATGCTGGTTGGTCTGTAACTGATTGTCGGCTGCCAGCGCTTCCAGATGGGCAATAGGCGCATCGATGGACACCGCCAGTAAAATCTCTTCCTCCGCCAGCACATTCAGCACCTGAGTGAAATGCGCATGTGCCGCATCGTGGCTGAGCTTCACGCGGCTGATGGTTTTGTGTGACGATTCCTGCGCGTGCATTGTCTGCAGCCACTCATCCAGTAACCGCTGGGTCACGACTTCTGGCATCCGCACGTAAAGCGGCACGGAAGACACAGTGCCCGGTAACCGGGCCGTCAGCTGCTCAACCAGCAGTGTCAGCAGTGCCAGTGCACGTTCAGCACCAGCAGCGTCGCTTTCCAGATAGGTGACCGGTGCGACGGTGATCCGCGCATCCTGATCGGCAAGCGTGGCGGTGTCGTACATGTCCAGATCCGATTCACCCACCGCGACTGAAACATCCAGATTGAATCCTGCCGCTGTGACTGCTTCAGCACACAGCAGATATTTCGCGCTTGATGCACTCATACGCTTGCCTGCTCCTCAGAAATCACGGTTTTCACCAGCGTTGCTTCCCGTCCCTGACAGGGAAACGCCGCCGACCAGGTTGCGGTCACGGTTAATGCATCGGCATCCACCGACAGGGTATGCAGCGCCATCTGCTTTTTCTCTTGGCCATTGCCGAAATCGGCATGGGCTGAAAATGTTCGGCGCGGCACATTGAAGTACAGGGTTTCTTCATGATTGAAGCCCGACAGAATCAGACGCTCGCCCCCCGCAAGTAAGCCCTTGGCTTGCTGATCTTTGGGGGCGGACTGGTAAAACGCCGGGTCGAAATCTAACGGATAGAGCGGGCGGCGCTCTTCCTGCCATTGCGCGTCAAAGGTGCCTGCCAGTGCGGCGCGCGGCATATCAAACACCGCGACCGGCCCGAAACTGGCCGGCTGCACCTTGGCACCTTCAATGCGCCAGTCCTGACCCGGATAAAACACCGAGGGCACGGGTTGAACCAGTAAATCCATCGGCTTTCCGGCAACACCGCATCCGACACGGTTCCGCTCATCCTCACCGCCCATGGCCTGCGCATAAGACACCGGCTGCTCGATAAATGCCGCAGGCACAGTCACCCCGACCTGACCGGCCTGCGTGATCCACTGACGCGGCCCCATCACCTGTAGCGTTTTATCGATATGTTCTTCAATCAGCAGACGGCAGTTCATCTGAGTGACGGGCTGTTTGCCGTAACTTCTGGCATGCCCCTGCACCAGCACATCGGTATTGGTTTTGGAGACCACAAAATCCTGATCTGCCAGCAGGGCAGAAAAACCCGCCTCACCGGCAAACACTGGGGTTGCGAAAATCTCTGGCTGCGCCTCGAGCGGTTGCCACTGGCCCCCGTTCTGCTGCCAGCCGGTTTTCAGACACACCACCCAAACAGATTCGCCGTGCTGATCACGGACAAACTGGCCTTTCATGGCATAAGGAAGCGAAGATTCAACGTCCCACAGCTGCATCGTTTATCCTCTGGTTATACCGCTCTGCAGCAGTTGTGTGATGAGAAAGAGAGTGTATGGCCCGTCGCTGCCGTTCCGGCCAGCTCATCGGGTCGTAGGCGACATAGATCCCGCCGCACAGACAGAGCTCCCGCCAGACCCAGTGACGAAATTCAGCCGGAATCGACTGGCTGCGCAGCACATCGACGCTGCTGGCATAATCCAGCGGTTTTCCGAGCCGCATCATGGGCACCTGAACCGCTTCAGGTTCAAGGTGTTGCCACCATTGCATCAGTAAATCTGCAGCCTGCTTCGCGTCATATTTCACGCCCAGATCCGCGACGCGGACCGGCACCTGCTCTCCCAGAATCAGCAAAATTGCATTCAGCCACTGTTCCTGCTGTCCTTCATCCTGAGCGCTGAAAAGTGCTTCAATCATCGGTTCCACTGCGAGCGGATCACCAGCCAGCGCGGCTTTCAGATAGGCTTTCTCGTCATGCTGGAAGTCCGGCAGATCGAACGATTCCGGTAACCGGTTCAGAATGCCGTACAAGGCCACATCCGGACGAAATTCGGCTTGCGGCATCATGTCCCGGCGCAGCCAGGCCACTTTGTCTTTGCGGATCAGCAAGTGGGTAAAGAGTGAATCGTCTGTTTTGCCGTATTCCAGCACCCAGTTCATCCCGGCCTGATCCCCCATCCGGGCCAGTTGATACCGGGCCTGCACTGCGACTTTGGCTGACCCTTCCCGGATACACTGCGACGCCAGAGACTCTGTCACTTCCCCCCGGTTGATCAGGGCTGTCATCGCAGTTCCGGCCAGAGGCAACGCACTGAGGGCTGCGGACGCAAGCATGTTGGACAGATGTGGTGCCGTGGCCAGCGAGACAGTGCGAAGCCACTTTTCGGCGGGCATTTTTTCGGTGAGTAATGGCGACAAAGACGCGGCTTGCGGATCGAGTTGTGCCAGTTCTGCAGACGTCAGCAGCCAGAGCAACACCTGAGGTGCCTGATCCTGCATCCAGAACAGATAGCCGGGCTCAACCCGGTAAAATGAGAGCAGGACAGACAGATACCGGTTCAGTTTCCGGTGAAGCAGATGGTAATAATGGCTGCCCGCGTCCGGCAATCCGGCGTCCAGCGCACGCTCCCGCTGGGCCAATAGAAACTGGACTTCGCCAGCGACGGTTTCAGTTTTTTCGCGGGCAAATCGCTGCATGCCCGCAGGCGTTGCCTGCGCCCGGGCGATGCTGTCATTCACGCGCTGGGATAACCCTTGGAAATCCTCTTCCGTGAGCTTGGTCAAACCCGGGGCTTCCGGTTGAATCAGACTGTTTATCATCATTCGTATCCGTCAGTTAATCGCGATGATCGCACCCTGAATTTTCTGTGATTTCTCGGCCTGACTCGTGATGTATTTGGCTTCGGTGGTGACCCGTTTCTGTGCTGCTTCGTAGCGGGTTTTCGCCTCCCCGCCCGACACCACCAGCTCATTTTCCGCTTCAATGCGAATGTTTTTGGCTTTCAGCACCAGTTCATCCCGCTGTTCAATCAACGAGAAGAAGATATCAGTCACGAGTGGCAGATTCGGATCCTGTCCGACAAAATCAATCCGGCACGACAACTGGTTTTGCAACGCCAGTTCCAGCTCTGTGATGCTGAACTGGCGTCCGAGCCGCGCTGCCATACCGGATGGCATGTCACAACCATCGAAAGTCACGCGTACGCCATCATTTTCAATGGCAAGAATCTGACCAAAACGGGGATGCAAAGGCGCCGGGGATTCCCCGGCACCTGCTGTGATGGTCGCACTGAACTGTGTCTGATGTTTTTGCATTAGTTCACCGATACTTTTCCGCCCTGAACCACAACTTTGTCTGAACCATTAATCGAAATTGAGGTGCCTGTGATCTGAATCGAACCATCACTATTCAGGACTATCTGAGAAGATCCTGCTTTTAGCACGATCTTTTCTTTACTGATAATCTGCGTCGTACTTTTGGAATCAGACGTCACATTCCCGGTGACGGTCAGGGTGGAATTCCCTTCTACATTCAGGTTGTTGTCTTTATCAACCTGAGTCTGACGGGCACCGTGAATCGTGATGGTCTGGTTTTCCATCACTTCCAGTTCATCGTTTTTACCAATTTCAGTGGTGCGGTTCTGGTTGATCTTCAGATCCGAGTTCTTCACCACGGTGACGGCTTCATTACTGTTGTAATTCACCGTGACATCGCCATCGACCGTTTCCGTGAAGGTGCCTTTGACTTCTGTGGTTTTGTTTCCTTTGATGGTTTCCAGCTGATTCTGACCAATCTCGTTGGTTTTATGACGCGCAACCGTCAGGGTGTCATCGTTACCGATCTGTTCGAACCGGTCGTTGAGCACTTTCACCGACATATCTTTCTGCGCGCGCAGATACAGCTCTTCCTGATTGGTTTCATCATCCAGGCTGATTTCGTTGTAACCCTCGCCTTTGTGGGTTTTCGAACGAATCGTGGTGCGAGTTTTCTTCAGCGGCAGATCGTACGGCGGACGATGCAAACCGTGATACACCGAACCCGTCACCAGCGGCTGATCCGGATCCCCTTCCAGAAAGGTGACGACGACTTCATGCCCGATGCGCGGCAGGAACACGGAGCCCCAGTTTGGTCCGGCCAGCGTCTGACTGACACGTACCCAGCACGTAGAGTGCTCATCCCTCCCGCCCAGGCGGTCCCAGTGGAACTGCACTTTGACCCGGCCCAGATTGTCGGTGTAGATCTCTTCGTTCGCAGGCCCCACCACGACAGCCGTTTGCGGCCCTTCGACTACAGGCGCTTTCTGCGCCGGTGCCCGGTAAGTCATGTCGGCCGGGAAGGCAATGAATTCATTGTGATAGGTCGTTGGCTCGCCGCTGCGTTCTTCGGCATGCACCTGCGGATCACGCCCGTAATGCTTCACTTGCAGCAAGATAAAATCACGGTTCAGCGACTGGCGCGGGTGGCTTTCCATCACAAAGCTGTAGCCGGGGATGAAGCGCATCACACAGCCCACAGCGTTCAGCTCGGTGCCGGAAACTTTGTGAGCCGACAGACGATAATCGGCCTGCTGCTTGCCATGAGGCTGCTGCTGATAACGGCCCGGATAGCGGTACACGGCCAGATCGGTGTAGACTTCGGCTTCATCCGATTCCGGTACATCTGCCATCAGACGCGTTTTTGGCGTGAGGTAGTTATAATCGGTTTGCGACACCGCACCGGTATGAACGCGTGTGGCAAAATCAGCCTCAAAGATGTGTTCACGGTCCGGCACACCCCCGGAATCACCGTGGTACAGAATCGCATGCTCACTGGCATCGGGCACCAGCGTTGCGTTTTCCGGTGTGCTGACCAGCGCGTTGATGAGCTCATTCTTATCCACAATCACCAGCTCATGACCGGTTTCGCTGTGGTCAAAGAAATACCAGAGCCCGTGCTGCGCCATCAAACGATGGATAAATTCTAAATCCGTTTCACGGTATTGCAGAATGTATTCCTGCTTTTCACCGGTATCCGCCAGCATACGAAACGCCGTGACATTCGCTTCTTCCAGCACCGACTCAATAATTTCATTGATGGTCAGATCCTGAAAAATCCGGCAGTCCTCCCGCTGAGTCAGGAACCATAAATCCGGCACCAGCACCAGTTCATAACGGCTGAACTGACGACCACTGCCTTTAAAACTGACTTCTTTCACGATCCCGTGGAAATAACGGGACACGTCCCGCCCCTGACCGAGCAGCTTCAGTACGCCGGCTTTACGGACCAGTTCATCCAATGCAATATCTGCATCACGTGAAAGCAATGACACTTTCACTTCGAATGGCTGAAACAGACGTTCTTCCACTTCAAAGCTTTCAACACGAAATTCGTGATCTGTTTCTTCAATTGAAAACGAAAATTGAACCTGATTACTCATTACTTTTACCTGATGCAACTAAAACAAAGGGGCCAAGTGCGGCCCCATTTACGCTTCGCGACCTTAAGCTTCGCGAGGTGCGCGCCAGTCGTCGTTACCCGCGGTACCACAAACTTCGTGAGTCACTTCAATTGCGCGGTAAGTGAACTTCAGCACTTCTTCAACAACGCGGTCAGATGTTGCTGCGTCCTGGCAGTGCGCCATACGCGTCTGAACATCCACCAGCAGCGCATCAATCAGTTTGATGGTGTAGTAATGCTCTTGCTTGCCTTGCGTGGAAGTGCGGTAGAAGTTGATGTAAGCTTCTGGCAGTTTCTCGCCGCTCACCAGGGCATTGAACAGCAGTGGAGACGTACGGTCTTGCTGCTTGGTGACGATAACCGGACGGTGAACACGCTGACCGGTTGGCTGGCCGCTTTGCGGGTCACGAGGGACAGTCAGCACGTGATCCAGTTCCTGAACCAGGAATTCGTCAACGTGTGCTTCCTGCCAGGTGTTCCCCACAGAATCGGCTGTGTATGCATCTTTCGTAATGTGGCCCTGAGTTTCACCGTGAATCGACATATAAGCTGGAGTTGGCATATCGCTTTTCCTTTCCGTATTAATTTCAGTTGTTTTGATTCGTTTTAGCTTATCGCTAATCATTGCGATGCTGAGTATATTGCAACCACTATGCCAACTTTTCATATATTTAAATATCAATAACTTAACGTAATTGATGTCTTTATCACTTCTTGAATCCTTCCAATTTCTTAGAAAATTTTCTCATTTTTTAGAAAGCACGCTGAATTTTCACCAATCGCGTTTTACTCTCGGATAAAAGAATCAGGTCAGGGGCAGAACACCGTTTGATTAACGTCATTTGCGCGATGCTCCGGCGCATTAACGTCACTGGGTTCCCGCCTGTGCGGGAACGACGAATGACTTTAAATTCATCGCCTTACCGTCATTCCCGCGCAGGCGGGAATCCATAAAGCGCCGGGCTACAAGCACACAAAAATCATCATGGAACAGATCAAATCACAGCAAGGTTCAAGCCAATCTGTAGAATCGTTTACAGCACCCGGACGATGCTTCAGCGCATTAACGTCACTGGGTTCCCGCCTTCGCGGGAACGATAAACTTTATAAAATTCATGCGATTACCGTCATTCCCGCGAAGGCGGGAATCCATAAATCGCCGGGCTACAAACACACGAAAATCATCATTGAACAGATAAAATCCCAGCAAGGTTCAGACCAATCTGTAGAATCGTTCACAGCACCCAGACGATGCTTCAGCGCATTAACGTCACTGGGTTCCCGCCTGCGCGGGAACGACAAAGGCTTGATAAATCATCACATTACCGTCATTCCCGCGCAGGCGGGAATCCATAGAGCGCCGGGTTGAAAACACCCGAAAATCATCATGGAACAGATCAAATCACAGCAAGGTTCAAGCCAATCTGTAATTTCGTTCACAGCACCCAGACGAAGCTCCGGCGCATTAACGTCACTGGGTTCCCGCCTGCGCGGGAACGACAAACTTCATACAATTCATACGATTGCCGTCATTCCCGCGCAGGCGGGAATCCATAAAGCACCGGGCTACAAATACACGAAAATCATCATGGAACAGATCAAATCACAGCAAGGTTCAGCCATTCTGTAATTTCGTTCACAGCACCCAGACGAAGCTCCGGCGCATTAACGTCACTGGGTTCCCGCCTTCGCGGGAACGACGAACTTCATACAATTCATACGATTGCCGTCATTCCCGCACAGGCGGGAATCCATAAAGCTCCGGGCTACAAACACACAATAATCATCATGGAACAGATCAAATCACAGCAAGGTTCAAACCAATCTGTAGAATCGTTTACAGCGCTCAGACGTGGCTCCGGCGCATCAACGTCACTGGGTTCCCGCCTGCGCGGGAACGACGAATGACTTTAAATTCATCGCCTTACCGTCATTCCCGCGAAGGCGGGAATCCATAAATCGCCGGGCTACAAACACACGAAAATCATCATGGAACAGATCAGATCACAGCAAGGTTCAGGCCAATCTATCGAATCGTTCACAGCACCCAGACGAACCTCCGGCGCATTAACGTCACTGGGTTCCCGCCTGCGCGGGAACGACAAATGATTTTAAATTCATTTACTTACCGTCATTCCCGCGCAGGCGGGAATCCATAAAGCACCGGGTTAGAAGCACACAAAAATCATCATGGAACAGGTCAAATCACAGCAAAGTTCAGTCATTCTGTAGAATCGTTCACAGCGCTCAGACGTGGCTCTGGCGCATCAACGTCACTGGGTTCCCGCCTGCGCGGGAACGACGAATGACTTTAAATTCATCGTCTTACCGTCATTCCCGCGCAGGCGGGAATCCATAAAGCGCCGGGTTAAAAACACACAAAAATCATCATGGAACAGATCAAATCACAGCAAGGTTCAAACCAATCTGTAGAATCGTTTACAGCACCCGGACGCAGCTTCGGCGCATGAACGTCACTGGGTTCCCGCCTGCGCGGGAACGACGAATGACTTTAAATTCATCGTCTTACCGTCATTCCCGCGCAGGCGGGAATCCATAGAGCGCCGGGTTAAAAACACACGAAATCATCATGGAACAGGTCAAATCACAGCAAAGTTCAGTCATTCTGTAGAATCGTTCACAGCACCCAGACGATGCTCCGGCGCATGAACGTCACTGGGTTCCCGCCTGCGCGGGAACGACGAATGACTTTAAATTCATCGTCTTACCGTCATTCCCGCGCAGGCGGGAATCCATAGGGCGCAGGGCTCAAAGCGCGTTCACAACATCATTACACAGATCAAATCCCAGCAAAGTACAGTTATTCTGTAGAACGGTTCACAGCGCTCAGACGAGCCTTCAGCGCATCAACGTCACTGAGTTCCCGCCTGCGCGGGAACGACGAATGACTTTAAATTCATCGTCTTACCGTCATTCCCGCGAAGGCGGGAATCCATAAAGCGCCGGGCTTTAAGCGCGTTCAAAACATCATTGAACAGATCAAATCACAGCAAGGTTCAGGCCAATCTATCGAATAGTTCACAGCACCTGGGCGAACCTCCGGCGCATTAACGTCACTGGGTTCCCGCCTGCGCGGGAACGACGAATGACTTTAAATTCATCGCCTTACCGTCATTCCCGCGCAGGCGGGAATCCATAAAGCGCCGGGCGACAAACACACAATAATCATCATGGAACAGATCAAATCACAGCAAGGTTCAAGCCAATCTGTAGAATCGTTCACAGCACCCAGACGATGCTCCGGCGCATCAACGTCACTGGGTTCCCGCCTGCGCGGGAACGACAAAGGCTTGATAAATCATCACATTACCGTCATTCCCGCGCAGGCGGGAATCCATAAAGCTCCGGGCTACAAGCACACAATAATCATCATGGAACAGATCAAATCACAGCAAGGTTCAAACCAATCTGTAGAATCGTTCACAGCACCCAGACGAGGCTCCGGCGCATCAACGTCACTGGGTTCCCGCCTGCGCGGGAACGACGAATGACTTTAAATTCATTTACTTACCGTCATTCCCGCGCAGGCGGGAATCCATAGGGCGCAGGGCTCAAAGCGCGTTCATAACTTCATTGAACAGATACAATCCCAGCAAAGTTCAGCCACTCTGTAGAACGGTTCACAGCGCTCAGACGAGGCTCCGGCGTATGAACGTCACTGGGTTCCCGCCTGCGCGGGAACGACGAATGACTTTAAATTCATCGCCTTACCGTCATTCCCGCGCAGGCGGGAATCCATAAAGATCCGGGCTACAAACACACAATAATCATCATGGAACAGATCAAATCACTGCAAGGTTCAGGCCATTCTATAGAATCGTGCACAGCACCCAGACGAAACTTCGGCGCATTAACGTCACTGGGTTCCCGCCTTCGCGGGAACGACGAATGACTTTAAATTCATTTACTTACCGTCATTCCCGCGCAGGCGGGAATCCATAAAGCGCCGGGCTACAAACACACAATAATCATCATGGAACAGATCAAATCACAGCAAGGTTCAGCCATTCTGTAGAATTGTTCACAGCACCCGGACGAACCTCCGGCGCATTAACGTCACTGGGTTCCCGCCTGCGCGGGAACGACGAACTTCATACAATTCATACGATTACCGTCATTCCCGCGCAGGCGGGAATCCATAAAGCGCCGGGCTTTAAGCGCGTTCAAAACATCATTGAACAGATCAAATCACAGCAAGGTTCAAACCAATCTGTAGAATCGTTCACAGCACCCAGACGATGCTCCGGCGCATTAACGTCACTGGGTTCCCGCCTGCGCGGGAACGACAAACTTTATAAAATTCATGCGATTACCGTCATTCCCGCGAAGGCGGGAATCCATGGTGCGCCGGGCTACAAACACACGAAAATCATCATGGAACAGATCAAATCACAGCAAGGTTCAGGCCATTCTGTAATTTCGTTCACAGCACCCAGACGAAGCTCCGGCGCATTAACGTCACTGGGTTCCCGCCTGCGCGGGAACGACAAACTTCATACAATTCATACGATTACCGTCATTCCCGCGCAGGCGGGAATCCATAAAGCGCCGGGCTACAAACACACAATAATCATCATGGAACAGATCAAATCACAGCAAGATTCAAGCCATTCTGTAATTTCTTTCACAGCACCCAGACGAAGCTCCGGCGCATTAACGTCACTGGGTTCCCGCCTGCGCGGGAACGACAAACTTCATACAATTCATACGATTGCCGTCATTCCCGCGCAGGCGGGAATCCATAAAGCGCCGGGCTACAAACACACAAAAATCATCATGGAACAGATCAAATCACAGCAAGGTTCAAACCAATCTGTAGAATCGTTTACAGCGCTCAGACGTGGCTCTGGCGCATCAACGTCACTGGGTTCCCGCCTGCGCGGGAACGACAAAGGCTTGATAAATCATCACATTACCGTCATTCCCGCGCAGGCAGGAATCCATAAATCTCCGGGCTACAAACACACAATAATCATCATGGAACAGACAAATCACAGCAAGGTTCAAACCAATCTGTAGAATCGTTCACAGCACCCAGACGATGCTCCGGCGCATTAACGTCACTGGGTTCCCGCCTGCGCGGGAACGACAAAGGCTTGATAAATCATCACATTACCATCATTCCCGCGCAGGCGGGAATCCATAAAGCGCCGGGCTACAAACACACAAAAATCATCATGGAACAGATCAAATCACAGCAAGGTTCAAGCCATTCTGTAATTTCGTTCACAGCACCCAGACGAAGCTCCGGCGCATCAACGTCACTGGGTTCCCGCCTGCGCGGGAACGACAAACAAAATCACCAAATTGATTTCATTGCGCACTTGGTTCAAGAAATACGGGTTCAATTCAACATTGGCGATGCTTTGCAATGTTTTTGTTTCTGGGGTTTCGGTAGACTAAGGCACTAAAAATAAAGGATGTCCGCATGAAATTTTACAGGCTAGGACTTGCATGTACGCTGCCATTATTCGCGGCCTGCAATGACAACAATTCACCCATCAAAATCACCAGCGAGACGGTATCGCAGCAGCGACTTGATACCATTGTCGCCAATATCGAAAAGCGTTACCCCGAGGCGACCCAAGAGCTAAAACAAAACGCCGCTGAAGTGGTGGTTCGCGCGATTGAGAATTTGGTGTTTGTTGAAGGCGGCAGCTTTGAGATGGGGGATTTTGGTGCCCCTTGTGAAATCCCCAGCGGTACGATCAGCCGGATAGATTGGTCTCCGGATGCTGAATGCTTGAGTTCGCCGTTTAGTCAGGAGACAGGGGCTGCCTTTCTCCATAAAGTCACACTCGATGCCTACTCAATCGCTAAGTTTGAAACGCGATTTATTGATATGGAGTGGATGCGCCAGATCAACGGACTGCCTGTGGCCAAAGATGATGCAAAAGATCAGTCGATAATCCAACGTGATTCGGAAACATATCAATGGCTGATAACTAATATGAAGGATTATCCAGCCAGTGCTAAAGCGTGGCAGGAAGCGAAAGATTATTGCCAATGGTTAGGTCAGGTCAGTGAAATGCCCTTCGACTTGCCTACCGAGGCACAGTGGGAATATGCTGCACGAAGTCGTGGCCAGAAATACTATTATGCGACCGATAATGGTTACCATCAGGTTTTGGAAGATGCCTATTTCGACCCCGAGATTGATCGTTACGTCGAATACAATGAAATTGATGCAAATACATCAACAAATACCAAAGAAGTAGATCGCTATCCCCCAAATCCTTTAGGGATTTATGGTATGTCCAATCCAGTCAGTGAATGGGTGGAGGACTGGTACTCCCCTGACTACTACGAATACTCCCCTGAGCTAAACCCAAAAGGACCAAAGGAAGGGACGGAAAAAGTACTTCGAGATGCGGGAGGAACAACGATGACTTTTTCAAGGATTCATTCTGTACCAGTCAAGAGTGCATATTTTTACAGCACCAGTTTCCGTTGTGCACTTCAGTAATCAGTCCCAGCAATAAATAAAGCCCCTTCCGGGATTTGAATTATACAGTTTGTATATCGCTTTCCTGATGGCGTTGAGCTATCTGTTGGTGAACTTGTGTTCTTTGACTGACTCAGTCGGGTGGGACTTCAAGTCGATTTCTTTTTATCCATTGTGAACCCTATTCAAAAAACACCTGTGAATTTCCTGATTTAACCACCAGTTTTGTGTTTTTGTTTCTGGGGTTTCGGTAGACTAAGGCACTAAAAATAAAGGATGTCCGCATGAAATTTTACAGGCTAGGACTTGCATGTACGCTGCCATTATTAGCGGCCTGCAATGACAACAATTCACCCATCAAAATCACCAGCGAGACGGTATCGCAGCAGCGACTTGATACCATTGTCGCCAATATCGAAAAGCGTTACCCCGAGGCAACCCAAGAACAAAAACAAAACGCTGCCGAGGTGGTGGTTCGTGCCATAGAAAATCTGGTGTTTGTTGAAGGCGGCAGCTTTGAGATGGGGGATTTTGGTGCCCCTTGTGAAATCCCCAGCGGTACGATCAGCCGGATAGATTGGTCTCCGGATGCTGAATGCTTGAGTTCGCCGTTTAGTCAGGAGACAGGAGCTGCCTTTCTTCATAAAGTCACACTCGATGCCTACTCAATCGCTAAGTTTGAAACGCGATTTATTGATATGGAGTGGATGCGCCAGATCAACGGACTGCCTGTGGCCAAAGATAATTCGCGTGATGGGTCAATTGTTCAACGGGATTCTGAACGATACGCACGATTAATCGTAAGTGAACAAAAAAATGACCCCGCCAGCGCCAAAGCATGGCAGGAAGCCAAAGATTACTGTCAATGGTTAGGGCAGGTCAGCGCATTGCCCTTCGACTTGCCCACCGAGGCACAATGGGAATATGCTGCCCGCAGTCGAGGCCAACATTACTATTTTGCCACCAACAATGGTTACAGTCAGGTACGTGGGGATATCTATTTCGATCCTGAAACAGAGTCTTATATTGAATACACTGAAAATGATGCCAATACATCAGGCGATATCGAGGTCGTCGACAAATTTTATCCGAACCCTTTGGGGGTTTATGGCATGACAAATCAGGTCAGTGAATGGGTGAATGACTGGTACTCCCCCGACTATTATCAGATTTCTCCGGAGCTCAATCCCAAAGGCCCTGCATCCGGCACACAGAAGGTTCAGCGCGATGCGACAGGAACAACAATGACGTTCGCCCGGATTTATAATGATCCGGTCGAAAAAGCCTATTATCCAAGCACCAGCTTTCGCTGTGCTCTTCAACAGGTAGCCCCGGCGATTGACCCGTCCTGATAGGGTTGACACTTTTAAGTTTCAAGCCCCTTCCGGGGCTTGGATTACGCAGTTTGTGTCTCGCTTTCCTGATGGCGTTGAGCAATCTGTTGGTGAACTTTTGTTCTTTTACTGGCCAGGGCCTGCCCACTCAGCGGGGTATAGGGGTCAACAGTCACCAGAGTACTTTTTTCCAGCTCAGCCAGTTTACCAACCCAACGGTTAAAGTCTGATTGTTGGCTGCCATCCAGTATCGCATTAATCCGGGCAAGGTTATCAAACATAACTTGATCCCCGCTCGTTTTTTGACCCTCAGGATTCATACGCTGCAAGATTTCCTCAAACTTATGCCAGCTGTAAGTACTTTCTTTCAGCAGCTTATAAATTGCCCATTCCTGGTCTTCGTTAAAGCTCAAATAAAATTCTTCAACTAATAGATCCAGCATACTTCCTATGGCTTCGGGAAGTAATTGATTAAAGGGAATACCTGCGTTCGTCGTGTTGTTTAAAATCCGTTTGGCAAGAATATTGACTTTACGTTGACGATCACTTCTTTCATCAACTTCCTTTTTCCACCTTCTGATTTGCTCATCACCCGATGCAAGGGCATGTAACAATGCTTGATTCGGGTCTCGAATCAAGTCACTGGCAAACGCAATCATGGTTGCGTCCACCAAATACTCATATGCTCTTCGGTCAATATTGTCCAGCACTCGATAATCAACATGCTGCAGCCCCTGCCAGATAATTTTCGCCAGCTCCCACAACTGCTCCATATTAATCATGGCGCCAAAACCGCCACCGCCACCGACACCCCAAACCAATTGCCCGGAACATTTGAGGTAGAATCGTCCATCAATCAGAGCAAGCTGGAAATCGGCGTTGAATCCCGCCCCGGCAGCAACATTGCCCTCAAGCTTCACTTCGGCGAGCACCTGAAAATTGAAGGTATTTTCATCTTTCGGGGGTTGCCACTCCAATCCCCCGAGAGTTGGCCACTCGCCTGCGCCCCCGCGAACCCTTGCGCTTTAAAGCCGACATCCCCCTTCGGGGCCTTGTCTAAATCAACTCTGGGGGTAAACATCACCCCAGTACTTGCGCCATCCTCTTCCGGCCGCCCAATCTGAACTCTGCCATCGAGCATCACGCCAACAAAGCAGCCTAATGTGACTTTCCCCTGAAGGCGAAAGCAGCCAAATGAGTAGGTGGCATCGCGCCCATTACTGTCCTTATAGTGCAGCTTCACTGGAAATCCAGTTTCAGAAGGGAAGAATAAACTCGCTTCCGTTTTAGCTTCGGCCAGTGAAAAGCTGGCTTCGCCGCCAATCCCTATATCAATTTTTCCTTTCGTGGGTTCAAATGTTGTAGAAACACTGGCTTGTGCCCCCAACGAAACAACTGAGCTTCCGCGCTGACCGCAAAAAACGTATCTCCATCTTCATCCAGGTAAGGCTGAGTCGCTTTCCATTCTTTAAATTTATCGCCATCCGCTTTCCACTCAATCAACTTACCTTCAATTTTTAAATTCTTTTGTTCTTCCTTAATATCGTCTCGAATCGCACGGCCGAAGCCCCTGTAGTCTCTTTGATGCAAGGCATTCATCGCATGACTATTTCGGGCCACGCGTTTCCAGCGCCTGACTTCACGCTCTTGAAACCGAGAACGGATATAGACATGACGTGTTTGATTAATGGAATAAACTTCCACGATATGATCACGAATATACTGAGTCGTATATTTTTTCTTGGTCTTATTCATATTATCCATCACCACCCCCGACTTTGTGGTCGACTGAGGTGT
This sequence comes from Photobacterium sp. GJ3, assembly GCF_018199995.1. Classification (NCBI taxonomy): domain Bacteria; kingdom Pseudomonadati; phylum Pseudomonadota; class Gammaproteobacteria; order Vibrionales; family Vibrionaceae; genus Photobacterium; species Photobacterium sp. GJ3. Next base: position 1,131,876 of record NZ_CP073579.1, read on the forward strand.
GACGGCTTTCATCTCGAGCGTCTTGTAATAATCGATCTCTTTTTGAATCTGACTCAGAATTTCCGCTCTGAGTGTTTCAATCGAGCTTTCACCAAACCAATCATCCCGATATTGCGAGACAAAACGGCGACGATTTTCGAGTGATTTCAGCATCGCCTTCACTCGCTCCTGATTTGGATTGGGCTGCGGACGACGGGCCTTCACCTGTGCCGCTCTGCGTGTAGCAGGATTGGGCACTTTGCTCTGAGTTGCAAAAATTCCGGCGTATTTCGCATCTTCCAGCCAAGCTTCTCTGGCCTGGGCATGCTGTTCCAACTGCTCACGCGTCACCCCTTCACCTTGTGGTGCGCGCTCAACTAAAGCTTTGTAATCCTGTAATAAGCGATCTGTAATTTTGGTTTCTTCTTCCAGCAATTTCGAAGCAGTTTCATCCAGAATCCAATATTCCAGCGGACCATCTCCGGTCACAAACACGACATCGTGCACCTCACTTGGCTGACATAAAGGCGGAGAAATCAATGGGCCCGCGGCCTCCAGCGGCCGCAGGTCAGACACGGGGGCCACAGAATAAGTCGGCTCAGCTGGCTCAGTCTGGCTCTCGTCAGGTAACCGAACTGGTTCGCCGACCCGAATAAAATCCGGATTTCTCTGATACTGAGGGTTCAGCTCCAGCAGGGTGCTAAAATCAACTTTCTGATCAATAGCAATCTGCAGCAGGGTGTCATTCGGTTTGATCGTATAGATTCGGCTCATCAGGCTGTTTCTCCATGCCATTGTTCCGCGATAGACATCATGATGTTTATTTGATCATCAGACATCAGCCATCTCTCAGCTGAGGTCGTATTCATCGCTTGGCTGCGCCAATCTGCCAAAAGCCAATATTGATCAAACCAATGAATTCGATGGAGTTTGGGGAAAAACTGTTGTCGCTGTTCAGAAGACATTGAACCAACCAACATCAATAACTTACGGGGCTCATAATACCGGATGACTGCATCAGCCCGGCCACGTGACACGATCAACCTTTCCCGCAATGACGCCGTCAGTTCTGAAAATGAAACGGTGTCTGGCGCCACCAGCAAACAACCGCAAGGGGTCGCCTCCAGTTGAGCCATCAGTCTTTGCCATAAGGGCAAGTTTCGTGCCAAAGGAACCAGAAGCGGCCCATTCTCCAAGTGCGCAAAACGCGTCTTGGAAAAGAGTGACACCACTTCGTCTTCAGAGAACAGCGCCTCCCAGTCTGGCCATAACAAGGGCTCAAATAGCACATAGGCGTTTTGATCTGAAGCGGGCAACATGGGGTTGGCTTGCTGAATCTGCCATTCAGGCTTTAACGGTGCAATTGACATGTTTTCCCTCTTCCGCATTCACACAGTTCCATCATCAGTACGCCTTCTTCGATCATGCTCTGAAAGACAGCAGACGTGATTACGGGTGGCTTTAATCGTGAAATCGATAGTCCGATCGGACCCAGAGCGCTCACGCCTTGATTGCTGCCAGCAGCGGCGCCAGGATTCAGGTCGACCTTGCCCCCTTTCAGGGCCACGTCACTCACGCCATTGAGCTTAATCGCCGTGCCGTAAAATTCGATTGCCCCGCTGCTTTTGAGCACCAATCCGGCAGCACCGACTTCCACTCTGATTTCATCAGCAGAAACAACCGCAGCTTCACCTTCTGCACGGATTGAAGTATCGCCTTGGGTTTCAATATGAAAGCCGCCACCAACCGTCAATTGATCGTTACCCCCGACTGAAGTGGATCGGGACGCAAGGATCACCGTGGTCAGATCCGCACCAATCTCCAGCGTGTCGCTTTGACCCAGTTGAACACGCCGGTGCGCTTCCAACTGACGGTGCTGGTTACCAGCAACACTGACGACTTCATTGGCCTGATGATTCACCGTGACATCCTGATCGACCTGTTCGATCAATGTCTGCTCATTGAGTGACGTTTTATTCCCGTGAATCAGTTCTTTCCGATCGCCCTGAACTGCAATCTCACGATGCTGTACAACCTTCAACTCGTCATCCTGTCCGATATGGCTGAAGCGGTCATGCAACACCAGTGTGTTCATATCTTTCTGCGCGCGCAGATACAGCTCTTCCTGATTGGTTTCATCATCCAGGCTGATTTCGTTGTAACCCTCGCCTTTGTGGGTTTTCGAACGAATCGTGGTGCGGGTTTTCTTCAGCGGCAGATCGTACGGCGGACGATGCAGGCCGTGATACACCGAACCCGTCACCAGTGGCTGATCCGGGTCCCCTTCCAAAAATGTCACCACGACTTCATGTCCAATGCGCGGCAGGAAGACGGAACCCCAGCTTGGCCCGGCCAGCGTCTGACTGACACGTACCCAGCACGTAGAGTGCTCATCCATCCCGCCCAGACGGTCCCAGTGGAATTGCACTTTGACCCGGCCCAGATTGTCGGTGTAGATCTCTTCAGTCTCAGGCCCTACCACCACAGCAGTTTGCGGCCCTTCGACCACAGGCGCTTTCTGCGCCGGTGCCCGGTAAGTCAGGTCGGCCGGGAAAGCAATGAATTCATTGTGATAGGTCGTTGGCTCGCCGCTGCGTTCTTCGGCATGCACCTGCGGATCACGCCCGTAGTGCTTCACTTGCAGCAAGATATAATCACGGTTCAGCGACTGGCGCGGGTGACTTTCCATCACAAAGCTGTAGCCGGGAATGAAGCGCATCACACAGCCCACCGCCTTCAGCTCGGTGCCGGAAACTTTGTGGGCCGAGAGACGATAATCGGCCTGCTGCATGCCCTGTGGCTGCTGGTGATAACGGCCCGGATACTGGTATACCGCTAAATCTATATAGGAATTTTCAGCTTCGAAATCAGCAGCGCTGGCCATCAGGCTGGTATGGGGTGTGAGGTGATGATAGTCGGTTTGCGACACCGCACCGGTATGAACGCGCGTGGCAAAATCAGCATCAAAGATGTGTTCACGGTCCGGCACACCCCCGGAATCACCGTGGTACAGAATCGCATGTTCACTGGCATCGGGCACCAGCGTTGCGTTTTCCGGTGTGCTGACCAGCGCGTTGATGAGCTCATTCTTATCCACAATCACCAGCTCATGACCGGTTTCGCTGTGGTCAAAGAAATACCAGAGACCGTGCTGCGCCATCAGACGATGGATAAACTCTAAATCCGTTTCACGGTATTGCAGAATGTATTCCTGCTTTTCACCGGCATCCGCCAACATACGAAACGCCGTGACATTGGCTTCTGCGAGTACCAACTCAATGATCTCATTGATGGTCAGATCCTGAAAAATCCGGCAGTCCTCACGCTGGGTCAGGAACCATAAATCCGGTACCAACACCAGTTCATAACGGCTGAACTGACGGCCACTGCCCTTAAAACTGACTTCTTTCACGATCCCGTGGAAATAACGGGACACGTCCCGCCCCTGACCGAGCAGCTTCAGCGCCCCGGCTTTACGGACCAGATCATCCAATGCAATATCTGCATCACGTGAAAGCAATGACACTTTCACTTCGAAAGGCTGAAACAGACGTTCTTCCACTTCAAAGCTTTCAACGCGGAAATCATGATCGGTTTCTTCGATTGAAAAGGAAAATTGAACCTGATGACTCATTACTTTTACCTGATGCAAAGATGACGAAGGGGCCAGATTTGGCCCCTTTCTCTTTTCGGTTTACCGAATTATGCTTCGCGAGGTGCGCGCCAGTCGTCGTTACCCGCGGTACCACAAACTTCGTGAGTCACTTCAATTGCGCGGTAAGTGAACTTCAGCACTTCTTCAACAACGCGGTCAGATGTTGCTGCGTCCTGGCAGTGCGCCATACGCGTCTGAACATCGACCAGCAGCGCATCAATCAGTTTGATGGTGTAGTAATGCTCTTGCTTGCCTTGCGTGGAAGTGCGGTAGAAGTTGATGTAAGCTTCTGGCAGTTTCTCGCCGCTCACCAGGGCATTGAACAGCAGTGGAGACGTACGGTCTTGCTGCTTGGTGACGATAACCGGACGGTGAACACGCTGACCGGTTGGCTGGCCGCTTTGCGGGTCACGAGGGACAGTCAGCACGTGATCCAGTTCCTGAACCAGGAATTCGTCAACGTGTGCTTCCTGCCAGGTGTTCCCCACAGAATCGGCAGTGTATGCATCTTTCGTAATGTGACCCTGAGTTTCACCGTGAATTGACATATAAGCTGGAGTTGGCATATCGCTTTTCCTTATTCGTAATAAATTCAGTTGTTTTGATGCGTTAGCGCAAATCGCGCTTCATCGTTGTGATGGTGAATACATTGCAACGACCATGCCAACTTTTAATATCGCTTAAAATCAATAGCTTAGGCCTATTGACAAAAAGAATACTAAATCTGCCTTTCTCATTTTTCAGAAAATAATCTCATTTTTTAGAAAATCTTTATCAAAATTCAGATCAGGAAATGCTTTACTCTTTCCCACTTTTATTTAGGATCCGATTTCGAAAATCCTGTGTAGCGCACGCTTATTTAGTGAATTCTGAAACCTCTGCCACACTTTTCGCATTCCGTGAAATTCACAGCCTTCACTGTCATTTTTCCTATAAAAAAGCTCACATCGAAACCTTCTGATGCAGGATCACTGAACGGATTGTCATATCCACATGAAATAGTCACTAATTCAGCCGCTTATCCCCCGCTCTGCCGCCGTCAGCAAATTTTGAATCTGCTTATAATCAGGGCTTTCCACGACTCGAATTTGATGGACCTATGATTAACGTAAATTTAGCTTCTCTGATTCAACGTCTGCATCCCATCGCAAAAGTTGCGCTGGAAGATGCAGCGGCACTTGCTGTTTCTGAGCGATCCACGGAAGTGGCGATTGAGCATTATCTGCTGAGCCTGCTCGAACGTCCGAACAGTGATTTTGATAAGATTCTGTTGAGTTTTGACTGCTCGGAAAATTTAATCCGCCAGTCGCTCAATGCGTCATTACAACGCAGCGACAAAGCGGCGGGAGGGAAACCTGTCTTTTCTGCACTGCTGATTGAATGGCTGCAGGAAACCTGGCTCATGTCGTCGATTGATTTGGGCCAGCAGCAAATCCGGACGGGTGCGCTGTTACTGACGCTGGTGAAAAATCCGATCCGTTACGGGCAACACGACATCCAGGAGCTGTTTGAGCCGATCAACAGCGAAACCCTGAAACGAAACTTTGATCAGTTCACCGCAGATTCGATTGAAGCACAGGTGGCCAATACAGAAAGCAGCGAACCGCGTCAGGAAGGTTCTGCGCTGAGCAAGTTCACCATCGATTTCACTGGCAAAGCGCGGGAAGGCAAAATCGACCCAGTCTTCTGCCGGGATCGTGAAATCCGTCAGATCATCGATATTCTGGCCCGTCGCCGGAAAAACAATCCGATTGCCGTGGGTGAACCGGGTGTGGGTAAAACCGCCGTGGTTGAAGGTCTGGCACTGAAGATTGTCGAAGGGGATGTGCCGGATATTCTCAAAGGTGTTGAACTCTTTGGGCTGGATATGGGTCTGTTGCAAGCCGGTGCCAGCGTAAAAGGTGAATTCGAAAAACGCCTGAATGCCGTACTGGAAGAGGTGAAAAACTCTCCGACACCGATCATTCTCTTCATTGATGAAGCCCATACGCTGGTTGGCGGGGGAATCAGGCAGGCGGCAGCGATGCAGCAAACCTGCTGAAACCGGCTCTGGCCCGGGGTGAAGTGAAGACCATTGCCGCGACCACCTGGTCTGAATACAAGAAGTATTTCGAAAAAGATCCGGCCCTGGCCCGTCGTTTCCAACTGGTGAAACTGGATGAGCCTTCGCCGAAAGAAGCCGCACTGATCATTCGTGGTCTGCGTCCGGCCTACGAAAAAGCACACAATATTTATGTCCGTGACGATGCGATTGCGTGCGCTGCCGAAATGTCTTCCCGCTATATTTCCGGGCGTCAATTACCGGATAAAGCCATTGATGTGCTGGATACAGCATGTGCCCGCGTGAATATCAGCCTGCGTTCAACTCCGGCAGCCGTCGAAAGCCTGCAACAGCAGATTGCTTCCTCTCAGCGCGAGCTGGATGGCCTGAAGCGTGATGAACTGCAACAGACCGGCGATAAGAAAAACGCCACGCTGATCCCGCAGATTGAAAGCCAGATCGAGACGCTGACAGCAGAACTGACAGAACTCACTGCGCAGTGGGAGCAGGAAAAGAATCTGATTGATGAAATGATCAGCCTGCGCCAGAAGCTGCACATTGCAACCGGCGAAGCAGAAGCCCCGGCTGCGGATGAAGCGTCTGAAGACGAAGCGCATGCGGATCTGGCGGATATGGATGAGGTGTCCATTCGTGAAGCGATTCTGCGTTGTCAGCAGGCGCTTGAAGCGTGCCGTGGCGAAGAAGCGCTGGTTCACTTTGAAGTCGGCCCGGCTGAAATCAGTCAGGTGATTGCAGACTGGACGGGTGTCCCTGTCGGGAAAGTGCTGAAAGATGAGTCGGCTTCTGTCCTGACGCTGGGCGAGTCACTTTCCGAAGTGATCAAAGGTCAGCCATTTGCCATTGACTCCCTGAGTGAAGGGATCCGCGCTGCGAAAGCTGGCCTGATGAACCCGGATGCCCCATGGGCGTTTTCCTTCTGGTGGGCCCGAGTGGTGTCGGTAAAACAGAAACGGCACGCGTGATTGCTGATCAGCTGTTTGGTGGTGAGCGTTTCATGACCACCATCAACATGTCTGAATTTCAGGAAAAGCACACCGTTTCCCGTCTGATTGGCTCACCTCCGGGTTATGTCGGCTACGGCGAAGGCGGCATGCTGACCGAAGCCGTTCGCCAGCGTCCTTACTCGGTTGTGCTGCTGGATGAAGTTGAAAAAGCCGATCCGGAAGTCCTGAATCTCTTCTATCAGGTGTTTGATAAAGGCGTTCTGAACGACGGTGAAGGCCGTGCCATTGACTTCAAAAACACCCTGATCCTGATGACCAGTAACCTGGCCACACAGGAAATTGAATCCCTGGCGCAGCAAAGTGACGACATCACAGCACCGCAAATCGGCGATGCGATTCGTCCGGCGCTGAATCGTTATTTCAAACCGGCGCTGCTGGCCCGGATGAATGTGATCCCTTACCTGCCGCTGGCAGATGATGCCATGACCGACATCATTGGACATAAGCTGCGTAAACTGGGCGAGCGCCTGAAAACGCACCATGATCTGACACTGGCGTTTGAGCAGGATCTGGTCGACTTCGTGCTGGGCCATTGCCGCCTGAGCGAAACCGGTGCGCGGAACATCGATGCGGTCATCAACCGTCAGCTCCTGCCTCAGCTGTCCACGGAACTCTTGTCGCATCAGGGTGAGGACAGCCCGCACACCACGCTGACTATTTCTGTCGATGAACAAGGATTGATCGAGTATGCCTTCAGCTAATACTGGAGAACTCAATAACCTGTTACTCGCGATCAGTCAGACACTGGCCGATCGCACCCAGCTGGCGTCCACCATGGACGCCATCCTGGGGGCGGCGCGTCAGCTGACACAGGCCCGGCACGGCATTATGTACGTGCTGGACCAGACCGGACAGGCATTGGTTCCACTGAGTGTTCACAAACATGAACAACCTTTGCATGAGCATCCGTGGATGCCGTTGCAACTGGATTTACTGACTGACAATGATCCGTTCAGTTATGCAATAACAACCGGAGAAATTGTGCTGATCAATGAACTGTATGCCTACTCCGGCTACAACTGTGACACCATTTATCAGCATGAAGCTGCGATGGATTTACGCAGTGCCAATCTGCTGGCCTGGCCGTTAAAAGATCATCAGAACCTGACGGTTGGCTTGCTGGTGCTGTTCGATCTCTGCCTGATTGACGACGAGCAGTCCTTGTCGGTGTTCACCAAACTGGCCGGGACCAGTATTCGTCAGGCCATGCTGTTGGATACGTACCACACCAGTCTGCGCAGTCTGGAAGCAGACAATGCAGCACTGAACCGGGAAAATCAGCAGCTCAAAGCCCGCAAGAAAGCCAATTACACTGGCCCCATTGCGGAAAGTGAGCCGATGCGGGACGTTCTGGAACGATTGCAGCGGATTCTGACCTTACCGGTCGATGTTCTCCTGCGGGGGGAAACCGGTGCAGGCAAAGAAGTGATTGCCCGCTATATTCACGACAACTCCGACCGTGCCAATCAGCCGTTCATTGCACAGAACTGTGCCGCGATCCCTGAGCAGTTACTGGAATCAGAATTGTTCGGTCACAAAAAAGGCGCGTTTACCGGCGCAGATAAAGACAAAAAAGGGCTGTTCGAAGCCGCGAATGGCGGCACACTGTTTCTGGATGAAATTGGCGATATGCCGCTGTTATTACAGGCAAAATTACTGCGTGTTTTACAGGAGCGGAAAATCCGTCCTATCGGGGGAAGTGAAGAGCGAAGCATCGACGTTCGGGTCGTGGCAGCAACCCACTGTCATCTGATGGAAAAAATCCAGAAGAATGAATTCAGGGCCGACTTGTTTTATCGCCTGAATGTGTTCCCGATTACGCTGCCACCGCTCCGGGATCGGCCTGCAGATATTCTGCCGCTGGCAGAACATTTTGTGACACTCACCAGCCAGAAACTGGGACTGGACAGCGAACCTGTGCTGAGCAAAAAAGCACGCAAGCGCCTGATGGAATATGCGTTTCCCGGCAATGTGCGTGAACTGCGCAATATCATTGAACGGGCCGTCTTGCTGTCGGATTTCGAAACCGTTGATACCGTCGAACTGGGCGATGAAGAAGCCTATATGCTGAGTGAACTACCGGCAGAGATCCCGGAAGAAAGTGTGTTCGACAGTGAGTTGCCGGAAGTGGATATGGGATCGCTCAAAGATTCTGTGATTCAGTATGAACGGACCGTGATTATGAAAACTCTGGAGCGCTTCAACTGGCAAACCAAAAAAGCTGCGGAGTCGCTGGCCGTTCCACTGAGCACACTCAGCCATAAAATTAAAAAGTATGAAATTCTGCCCTAACCCTGAGCGCTCAGGTTTGACTTCGCCAACCACCCCGAATGATCCTCGGGGAGGCTGGCGTGATTCAACCGCTTGAGCCAGGTGCTGGAATCAATCCCCAGAATTAAGAACCTGAAGCCGACTGTTGCAGCGCCATATCCCCAGGCTGTGGCATAGTCACCAGTTGCCTCGGCATTCGATCCCCAGACTTTACTGTCTGTCCCTGTTGTAATCGGGTCAATTGCCCATTCGGACCAGTCATCAGCCAATGCACTGCCACTCAATGCGATCAGCTACTGAAACGATGCGCGTTATCTGTTTCATTTTTCCATCCCTTTGATCTCTGTGAACCACATATGTGCGCAAGTGTATTACGCCATAGGCACTCAATTGCAAAGGAACATATCAATCCAGCCTATTTTCATAGGCTGAGGATCACTGGTGAACTCTGGCAATGGCGAGAAATGTTTCGGTGAGATTATGGAGAAAACAGGCTTTGTTAATGATATGGACACTTCCACTCACCACCTACACTAACAATTGGTGAACTGAATGAGGAAGAGATCATGACCATTACAACCTTAGGTATCGATTTAGCCAAATCATCTTTTGCTCTACACGGCGTTGATTCATCAGGAAAAGTTCTTCTTAAGAAAAACGTCAGCAGAAAGAAGCTGTCCGAGACGATAATCAATATCCCTCCCTGCCTTATTCGTATGGAAGCTTGCGCCAGTGCTCACGATTGGGCGAGAGTATTCAAGCAATTTGGTCATGACGTAAAGCTCATGCCTCCACAGTTTGTTAAGCCCTATGTGAAATCAAATAAGAATGATACCGCTAGTGTCAGCATGGCCCGAGGGTGAATTGGGTGAATACGGATGAATGACAACTTATCTAAGAAGGCGACGGTTCTGTGCAATCAGTTAAATATCAGCGGTAGGTGAACAAGATAACTCCTCACTGGATAAGGATTGGTCTTCATTGAGCGATAATTTTTCAAGGGGATTACCGGGGAGATAAAAAATCACCGCCGAATGGCGGTGATTTTTTATCAGAAAGAAACTAATTAGTTACATCCACTACCACTATTGTTTCTGCATTATAGTTACCATATTCATCATACAACGTTGGTTTTATTCCGACTTTATGTCTGCCTGCGCTTGTAGCGTTATAATAAAACCTTAATTCCTTGTCACCATTAAACCATTTATTTTTCCAAGCTTCGCCACCTTCTGAAATATAACTTTCATTATTTTCTATTGGTCTATTAAACGTTATTCTCCCTGAAATCGTTTCTCCTACCTTCATCGTATATTTATCCATTTCAATTGACTTCACTAATGGAGAAGCAATCACATTGATATTCGTGTTCTCAGATTTACCAGGCATGCCATCATCTTCAGCAACGTAACTACCATTCTTTAAATAGATGGTGACATTGGTATCCTCACCAGTTGGCGTCACATAGTCGACATACCAAATCGTGTTATACCTGTTAGCTTGTATATTTTGGAAATAACCATGATCACTTCCTAAATCCGCAATTGCCTCAAAGTCATCAGTCGTAATGTCTGTCACAGCTTCTGAGAAATCCATCGTAACTGTGACCGTTTGATTCCCACCAACTTCGCTTTGATTGACAGTCATTCTAGTAACCTCAGGCACTGTCCACGGCTCCACAACAAAATCAGTGTACGGAGTGCTGACTTCATTGCCTGCATAGTCCGTGGCCTTAATCATCAGATCATGTGTGCCTACGGCTGCCTTAAAGTCGAAGGTGTACACGCCGCTCGCTTCCGCCGGCTTGGTGTAATCAGACGGGTTCGTGCCACCGTTCAGTGTTGCCACCACCTTGGTACTGTTCAGGTTCGCATCCTGAATATTGGCTGTTAAGCGAATGGTGTATTTGCCATCCACAGTCGGCATGACAGCCTGTTGCACGACCTGAACATTCAGAATATTCGGTCTTGCCATATCAACAATCAGTGGCGAGATGGTCACCGGAGAGCTTTCCCCCTTCAGGGTATAGCTTGGCAGTGAACGGCCCAGATTATCCAGAATCGACAGTTTCAGGTGATACGGCCCCTGCATACTTTCTGTCAGAGTCGCAATCTCAGTCGCCGTTGTCAGACCATTGAATGTACCGATCAGCGTAATTGGGCTCAGGCCCTCAGCCTGTGGATCCAGTGTCACCACGTAGCCTTTCACTTCTGCACGTGAATTCGGATCTGTCACTGTGCTGATGTTGAATGTCTGCGTATTGTTCGCCAGCACTATATTCGAATCTTTCTTCTGCGCACCCAGCAGTTCCAGCGTCGCTTGCGGTTTCACAATATTGACGGTGAATTCTGTCTTATCAACCATACCAACATTATCTTCCGCTTCGATATACACCCTGAAACTACTCTTATTCCCAAGCTTTGCAGATTCAAATGCCAGTTGATGGATAACATCATCTGCGGAAGATTTATCAATCGTGAAACTGTCACCCAAATCTTTCACGATATATTTAACACGATTCAGGCCACTGGCTTCATCTGAAATATCGAAGTTCATCAGTACATTGCCATTTTCATCAGAGCCAATGCTATAAACATCTGAAATCACTGGTGGGGCCTGATCAATACCTAAAGTGATTTTTTCATGTGTCGTCGAATTACCCCATTTATCAGAAACGATCACAAGCACATCGACATTATCACCCACATGATCAGGTGCAACCTCTCCACGGAAATTCACACACATCAATTCAGGTTCATCCAAACAAGGCTTCGCTCCACCATCAAAATTTTCTTTCGCGTGAGAAGTTAATTTGAAGGTGTTCGAGCCTAGGCGAACATCAACATTATCAAGCGTTGCTTCTTGGCCAACACCAATCTTCATCGCAAACTCGACCGTTTTCGAGTTAATGTAGTCGCCTTCTTTAATTCCAATCACTTCAACACTTGGTTTGACATTCGGTACCTGAAGCTGAATCGTTGAATCAGAATCCAGTACAATATTGCCAGCTTTATCTTTCAGCCCTGAAACCTTCACAAAGTGTTCCACATCATTAAAGCGGATGAAGTCGTTATAATCTCCTGTAAAAGCATAAGTAATCGTTTTATTACCATTGCTTGGCTGAATGTTCGTTGGTACGTATTCTGCCAGACCTTTATGCAACTTCACTTCAGCATTGTTGTCCATACCGGAGAGCGCATCATCTACAGTCACACGTACCGTGAGTTTCTTCACGTCTCCAACCGTATCAACATCACCTTGCTTCAGTTTGAAGTTGTCTTTATTCGCGATCACTGGTGCATCAATATCCACCATGTTGAACGAGAAGATCTGGTCAACTTCAGCACCATTGCTTGCGGTTGTTCGGGTGATCAGCACCGGATTATTCGCCATATTGCGGTCGATATTGTCGAACTGGCACACAGGCGAGGCGGTGTTGGTGTACACCTTGTAATACCCTGACGTATCGTTATCCGGCGCGCCGTCACCGGTGTAATCTTCGCGCAGCCAGCATTCGAGTTTATTCAGAACCGCACCTTCTGCATTCTGAATACCGAATTCAGCACGCAGGCTCTGGCCAAAAGTGAATGTTCCGAAATTCGCCGGGTTCAGAACAGTCAGGCTGTAACCTTCACGCTGAACCGTCAGCGGACGGACGATGGTGTTTATCTGGCGTTCGCTATTTTTGTTCACCTTGGTTTTATTAAAAGCTTTCACCACCAGATTATATTTACCGTCGTTAGCAATCTGAGTATTCAGGCTGGCTTTGCGCTGGGATTCGTTGCCCGTAACCGGACTGAAGACAATGGTTTCCCCCTGTTCTGTTCCCACGCGGAACAGGGTTGCTTCCACTTTATCAATGCCGCTTTGCGGATCAGTCGCATCCAGGTAGAGATCAACCGTCCCGGGTTCGGTAATCGTCTGAGCCGGAGAAATTTCTTTATTATCGCTCTGATAACGCGCCGTCAGCGATGCATCCGGCGGTGTGGTATCCACCTGAATGGCAAAGGTTGTTTTATCCTGCAGATTGCCACGAATATCCTCGGCATTGATTTTCAGAGTGAAATCCTGCTGCATATTGGTTGCAATTTCGTTCGGGTTGGTTGGCTGTGTCCCAGCCACGCCCGGCGGTGGGGTTGTGCCGGTATAAGTCCAGTAAACCACTGAACCCGGTTTGATCGGATCTGTGCCCTCGTCCTGAACGGAGATATTGAACACATAGCCTGGCTCAACATAATCATTCTCTACATCAAAGTTATTCAGGGTGATGGCCGGGCCTTCATTATCGAAGTAAGTTGAGACCGCATTTGAGCGGCTCTCGAAGCCATATTTATCTGTCGCTTTGACAAAGACTTTGATCTGATGGCCTTCACTGGTATTGATCAGCGACGTATTCGCCTTTTGCAGATCAATATTAATGTTGGTCAGCCCCTCCGGCTTGAACGGCTCCACCAGTTTGACTTCACTGGCACTCAGTTCCTGCCAGAAGCTGATATTTTCAACACTGGAGTCATCCGTCATGCTGGCAATATTGGCAATGAATTTGGTTCCCATAATATTACCGGATAACTCCGGGGCGGTGCCGTCTTTCAGGGTTGGGGTCGCAATCACCGGGCCCATTTTATCAATCTTGAATGCGAAGGTGCCTTCCCCTTCATTCGGTGGATAAGCCGTATCCCGCGCTGTGATGTAGAGGGTGTAGGTTTTCCCATGCTCTAGGTTCGCCGCGACCAGCTGCATTTTGGTGTTGGCTTTATCGCCCAGCAGATACGCCGGGACTGTTGAGCAATCCGGGCCGCATGGCGCCAGATCAATCAATCCTGCACCGGTATGCAGTTTCAGTTCAATCTCGCCCAGCGCACTGACATTCCCGATCCCGTTGTTCAGCACCGCGAGTGGCGACCACTGGCTGTTACCGCCCAGCAGTTCCACGTCAGAATCCAGCACTTCCGGTGCCAGATAATCAACATTCACCCGGAAACGACCGACATTCGGGTCGGTGGCAGGAATGAAATTCCCCAGTTTATCCGCACCTTCGGTGATCAGCGTCCATGAACCGGCATCCAGATGCACCGGTTTCGGAATTTCCAGATCATCGGCACACTGCGTATCCAGACACAGATACAGCGTGACGATGTTACTCTCGGATTTGGATTCCTCCTGCGTCACCACACGTTCTTTGGTGCCATTGCGGAAAATGAAACGACGCTTGGCCGGATCCTCACCGACACGCTCATCCACCTCAAATTTCAGCGTTTGTTTGAAGTTGGTGTTGATATACGTGGTATCCGGCAGATTGTCGGCTTTAAATGGCGGAATGAAAGTATATTTCGGCGGATCGTTATCAATAATAAAGATAGTCGCTTTTTTAGTCTGGCCGTGATAACCATGGCTGTTCCCTTCACGGTCCGTTGCACTCAGCAACAGATCCAAACGGGCAATACCCGGATAGTCGTTGGCCGTATCTAAGCCAAACTGATGCTTCTCTGCATAGGCATCGTTATCGATTTTATTGGCCGTGATCCCTGTCGGCGTGGCCGCATTGCTCTCGGTATCCACACCCCAGAACAATTCCAGCTTGGTCGGCTGCGCACTTTTATCCAGGCCGGACGGGTCGGACACATTCACAATTGCGCTCAGATCACCACTCACATACCACTTGTTGAACAACTGAATGGCATTGCTGGCCAGCGGATCCAGACTGACCGCTGGTGGCTCCTGATCGACCGCTTCCGCAGGCGTTTTAAAGACCTTCTGGCTTTGCAGCGTCGGATCTGATTTCGCAAAGCGGTTGGCGTAATACATCGCCACTTTGTCATCGACTTTGCCGGTAAACTTTGTTTTCACAAAGTCGTAGAAATGCTCGCCCAATTTTTCGCGGTAATAATTTTCACCCAGCGGATCATTGGCAAAATAGAGCTGCTGACCGGCAGCATTTTTCCCATCCGGCTTCCCGTCGCCAACGATATCGGTGTAATACAGTTTTGCCAGATCCGTACTGTTCTGAACCGCACTCGCATTGGCAATATCCCCCATGGCTTCCAGCAAGAAGCGGTACAGATATTTACTGGACGGCGGGTTCGGAATCGTCAGCAACTCATCATTATTCGCGTAATAGGTGGTGGTCGGGTTGAAGCCAAAGAACTGGCTGGTCTGCTCCCCGAACATGGCATTCACATCCGAGAGAATACCCTGCGCTGTACCTTGTGTTTTATTCGATTGATCAAACAGGTAATCAAAGAATCCAGACTGGAAGACCGACAGTTCCGTGATGATAAACTCACGATCACCGGATTCACCGCCCACAATGCCGTACATGCGCAAGCCATGTTCTTCGGTCAGGTCAAATTCAGTCAGTGCATTCTGACTCCATTTGTAGAACTGGGTTGACCCCGTCACCGTCACCCGGTGGATTTCACCGGCAAACTGAGAATGGGTCTGACAGCTGGCCGTGTCTTTGAGCGTGCCGCCGCCTGTTTTCGACGGGACAGCAAGCATCTTACATGACGCAATCGACGCCCACTGGCCGGAGGCGTTTAGACGCTCAATGGTTGCACTCGCGCCAATATAAGGCGATGTCACCTTGATTGAAGGCAAGTTAAACGTAGATTTGAACTGAAACTTATAAGGGACAGATAAGTTGCCTGAACCATCCTCGGTCACAATGGTGATGGTTTGCGCATAGCTTTCGTCCACCCGGGTGAAGTCTGCCCCGAAGATCTCCCGGACAAAAGGAATGAAATAACGCGCTTCGCTGATGTAGCCTTCGGTGTCAGGCGCCGGGAACACTTCATGAGGAAGCTGGCCCAGATTACTTTTCACTGTCCGGGTGATCGCGACCGGTTCACCGATTTTCCCTGCTTCATAAGTGACGATGACATTGAGTTCCTCAGCCGAGGAACTGGTCACTTCAGAACTGCCTGTGGCGTCTGAAACACTCAGAGTCAGATACGGCACCTGGTTCTGATCGAGCACCAGGGTAGTAAAGTCTGCAAAATCGACTTCCGGGTGAACGCCTTTCAGCCCTTGCAGAGCATAAGCATAATTCAGATTCAGGTACTGTTTTCCGTACAGATCCTGAAAATATTCTTGCGTCAGGTTGTCCTGATACTCGCCGGTATCTGCGTCGAAGAACTTCATCGCAACTTCAGGAAACGCGACGCTTTGCGTCGGCGCTGTGGTATCCGACAGGATCAGATGCTGTGCCTGACTTTTGTTGCCGTTGCCATCCGTTGCGGTGAGGAAGAAGGTGGTCTGCCCGCCAATGAACAGACCCCGGTCGAAATTCTGGGTAAACGCACACACTTCTTCCTGAGTCTCAGGATCGGTTTGCATCGTACAGTTCAGCACGTCCGGCGCACCGGCGTTCACCGCAATGGTTGCGCTGTCAATGACTGACCCGGCATCTTTGATGGTTCCGGTCAGGGTATAGAATGCCTTATTGACCGGGTTAAAGGTCTCTGGCGACGTGACATTGATCACTGGCGCGAGGTTATCCCACCGGAAAGCAACGGATTGTGCATCATCGGCATTTCCGAGCACATCAGCCACTTTCAGAACCAGCCTTGCCTCAACGGGTTCAGCCGATAGCTTGTCGATTTCCAGCGTATTGACCTTGGTAACCACCAGCGTTTCGCGCACGCCACTGTCGAAAGCCTCAGACTGCACATGACAGAGGGAAGAAATACCGTTTTTACAGTTTTCCAGTTCGCCCCAGCCGCTTTCTGCGGTTTTGGTCTGCAAGAAGACTTCTGCGTACTCAATTCCGATAAAGTCAGTCACTTTGACAGAAACCAGTCCGGAGCCAGACAAGGTTTCATTCCCGAAACGAACCACTTCCGGTGCATCTTCATCGATGGAAACCGGGGCACGCGGGGCATATATCCCGCCAGAAGCATTGTTCAAACGATTCACCAGCGGCGTGTAATCACTGGCTGGAGTCGAAGAAATATTGATGTCCGGGTTGTTGACCACCCGAAGCAAATGCTGGGCTAATGTGTTGGTGTAATACTCAACATTCAGTTTTTGCAGACCAAACGACAGCGCCACCGGCAAAGCCGAGACTTCATCCAGTGACCAGCCATCCAGTTGTCCGGTTGCCTGAATATCGCGATATTGCAGATCAGCCAGATTGTAAGAGGTATAAATGAGCTTTTCTTTGTCGCTGCCGCCTGACTTTTCCAGCAGTTCATAAGCGGCTGAAGAGTATGCCAGCAAGAATGCGCCATACTGATGACCTTGTGTGGCGACAGCGCTGTAGTTACCGACAGAAATATCCAGTGGCTGAACCGCAAAAACGTCAAATCCATACTGGCTGTTCACGGCTGCGTTTGCGGATTCGATGGCTGCCGCAGTCTGTTGACCTAAACGCTGAAAATTATATTCAGCCAGACCCGCGGCAATATTGGTCAGCGGTGTCAGCATGACATTCCGGCTCTGACCTTCCACAAAATTGACATAAGCCCGGAACTTCAGCGGACCTCTGTCATTCACGGTTACAACATTTTTAGAATGCGGATCCAGATATCCGCCACCGCTGGCTTCAAGATACAGCGGCGTGGTCCCGGCGGTGAGCGCGATAGAAAAACGCCCATCCGGGTTGGTGTTGGTGGCGGCTAATAAACGACCTGCTTTACCGTTGTTGAATTCGTAAACACTGACTCTTGCATTAGAAACCGCGGCATCAAAAACAACACCGGAAAGAATGCCTTGCTGGCGATCTTTCGGATATTCCGGATAAGTTTCTTCGCTGCCACATGCAGATAGAAAAACAACAATGAAAAATAAAGCAATTCGTCTGAACACAATAGCCACACTGAATAATAGGTCAATAACCTGACATTATATTCAGTGTGAATGGCATGACAATCCAGTAAAAACAACCACTTATATATTCAAATTCACTGGTTCAACTTTCGAAATGACAGGCAGAGCTGTCATAAATTCAGGCACTTTTAATTGATTCATTTCCGAATTGACACTCTGTAAGGCCCGAAAGCAACAGAAAATCCTCGATTCAATCTTCATATTTGTGACCTGCCCACCAAGCTGGCAGTTTGACTGCCTGAGATGTGAAAATGACAGCAAATAAAATCAGCCTGAGCGTGGCAGACTCACGCGCTCATCATGTCAGTAGATTGATTGTGCCGGTTGCTGAGAAGACTCAGACCCAGACTGTTGATTGTAAGGTTGGCTCAACGGCTGTTCGGACACTTCCAGGCGGCTGGTGGCCATAATACGACGCTGACCATCTTCACAGGCGTTTTTTCCGTCTTCCCAGCCTTCGTTATACCGGGTATCCGAATCTTTAAGCGCGATATCTTTCATGTAAGCGGTATCCACAACACCTTTCAGGCTCAGTGAACTTTCACATCCCTGATTATAGCCGTAATGATAAATGCTGTCGTAAGGCTCATCATTCACATAGGCTTTGGGAAATAGCGTGTACTCACCCACGCCGTACGCTGAATCCATACCGGAACAGCCAGCCAGTATGACGCTACCGAAACATAATCCCAGAACTTTCCACATAGCCCCTCTCCCAGACAAGAACGCACAATACTTTGTGCTGTTGCTTGAATTCTAGACTATTTTTTTAAAATTCTGGGGCGGGTTCTTGTGCGGGGCGCAGTGAAAACGAAACAGGCCGCGATTTACGCGGCCTGTGCATTTCATCGCAATGGGCGAGTCATGACTTGGCTTGCAGCACAGCATTCAACCGTTCAAAGCCTTGTTCTAAATCCCGGATCAAATCGTCTGCGTCTTCAAGGCCAATATGCAGCCGCAGGATCGGACCGGCAAATACTTTCTTTGTTGCCGTACGCAAACTGTTGATATTTTCATTCGCCAGAATCAGACTTTCAAATCCGCCCCAGGAATACCCCATGCTGAAGTGCGCCATGCCATCCAGTAAAGCCGTGAGCGCCTCCGTATTGCCGCGGTTCAGCACCACAGAGAACAAGCCGTTACAACCTTTAAAGTCACGGAGATAAAACTCATGCCCCTCACAGCTCGGCAAGGCCGGATGACGAACATGATCCACTTCCGGACGCTCAGCCAGCCAGCGGGCAACTTTCAGGCTGTTTTCCTCGTGCTGACGCAAGCGCACGCCCAGGGTACGCAACCCCCGCATCGCCAGATAAACATCATCCGGGGAGGTGCACTGCCCCATCAGATAACTGTGTTCACGCAGTTGGTCCCAGCAGCGTTCATTCGCAGTTGCCGTGCCCAGCATGACATCGGAATGCCCGACAATATATTTGGTGGCCGCCTGAATGGAGATATCCACGCCATGCTCAAAAGGCTGAAAGTTGATCGGCGATGCCCAGGTATTGTCCAGCATCACCACGATGTCTTGCTCATGCGCAATGTTAGCCAGCGTCGGAACATCCTGCACTTCCATCGTGATTGAGCACGGTGATTCGAGGAACAAAACGGTCGTATTCGGACGAATGAGATCGCGGATCCCTTCCCCAATCATTGGGTCGTAATAAGTGGTTTCCACACCCATTTTCGCGAGGACTTTATCGCAGAAATCACGGGTCGGCTCATAAGCGCCATCGACCATCAGGAGATGATCGCCTGTTTTCACAAAGGACAGAATGGCATTTGAAATCGCGGCCGTACCACACGGATACAGGGCACAGCCGACGCCACCTTCCAGTTCAACCATCGCATCCTGAAATGCAAAATGGGTGTTGGTGCCGCGGCGTCCGTAAAAGAGTGCTTGATTCGCCCGGTTGGCTGTTGCGTGTTTCATCTCCGCGACAGAATCAAACACCACGGTTGAGGCGCGGCTGACCGGCGGGTTTACAAGATGCTGCGTCCATTTTTTTGAACGGCCAGCGGTGATAATTTTAGTATCAAGTGCTTTTTTGTTTGCCATGCTGTTCCCAAATCTGTCTTTGATCCATCAAAGTAAAACCCTGCCGAGGCGTTCGAAACCACACTCAGCAGGGAGAAAACGACGGTGCAATGCATTTGCTGTCAATGTTCCTGACGTTAACACACTTCAACGACTTTTGGGTACAGCCCGGCAGCGCTGGTCATTATCTTATTGCTGCATAAGATATATCGTTATTGGCGGCCTGAGTTTCTGCAGCCATCACTTCAGGCTGCACAGTTTCAGGCTGCTTGATCTTCTGCGGTTTGACCTGAGGCATCCTGACCGCCTGGGGATCAACCATTTCCAGATGTGCCCGGTAATTCAGGCACTCACGCATGACTTCCATTTCACTGGCAACTTTTGCTGTCAGGACGGTCAGCAGCACAGCCTTGTAGGCAAAGTGGCGGTGCAATTCAATAACCAGACTCGCCGAACAGGGTTTATCTCCGACCGGACGGAGCACCTGTAATGCTTGCCGTTTGGGGTAAAGCTGGAAAACATTCTTGTTGATTCCGCTGGCTTCCCGGATCTGGCTGCGAATTTCACAGCGAGACACCGGGCTGTAGTAATCCTGATTTCCATCGCCGGCAATCCGCTTCAGATAAGCTTCGTGCAGATGCGTCATCCGGCCTTCCAGCGCGGGCAGACTCAGGAAAATGATGTCCTCATAGTCTTCACCTAAGGTCTGGAAAATACCCCGAGTTTGCGGAATAAACCCATGATTCAGTAAGCAGGAAATAGATTTCAATCCGGCCATATATTGCGCCAGAACAGCCAGAATCGCGGTATAAAGCTCTGGCGGCTCCGTGACCCGCTCCTGTACATTCTCTTGCAATGCCTGAATTTTATACTCCAGAAACTGGACGATTTGATGGTTCAGCTTCATCTCTGCGTCATACATAGTGCTGCCCCCTAAATGGACTGAACCCAACCGGTTCAATCGGTCATGCTTTATTATCTCTGCTGCCGTCAGCTCGCTGGCCGACCCATTCTGCGTGGCAGAATGTGATCTGAATCATGCAATTTCAATGCCGGAGGTAAGTGAATGATCTGTGGCTGGTCCACACGGTGAATGACGGATTTTTCGTGACATGCTTCGCATTTTGCATGTCAGAATGCAAATTAGAAAAGGCTAAAATTCGTTTTGCAATCATCCACTAAACGCTGATTTGAATGCCAGACAGGCACTTTTATCCGGTCTGCAGTTGTCATCTGCAGCGGCTTTCGCTCCGTCACTGTCAAAAAAGCTGACAGCTTGGTGGCTACCTCAGGAATCCCAGCCATAAAAAAAGCGCTGAGATTCAGCGCTTTTCGTCAATCACACGGGTTTTCACCGGCCAAATGCGTCAGAAAAAGTGTTTAATTTTCTGACAGTCGGTCTGTTTTCGCGGCACAGATGAAGTCATTTTTATGCAGCCCTTTGATGGAGTGGCTCCACCAGTTGACCGTAACTTTCCCCCATTCCAGCGTGATGGTTGGATGGTGAAACTCTTCTTCAGCCATTTCGGCCACTTTATCCGCGAAGGCCCAGGCTTGCTTGAAGTTTTTGAATTTGTAGGCCCTTTCTAACTGTTTAATGCCGTTTACATCCAAAACTTGCCACGCTGGGATGGCTTGGGTGAGTTCCGTCATTTCACTTTCCGTGACCATCGGGGCATCAATTTGACAGGCTTCGCACTTCAGTTCAGTTAAATCAGACATATTCCCCAACTTGCTCCTTGTTTTTCGGTGGGTATAGCGGTGCATGCAGGCCCATAGACTGCGCCTGATGCACCAGACTCATGATGTCCTGATGAGCCAGCTCATAAAGTTGCTGGATATCATCAATCTCAAAATAGATGGGCTGCATGATGTCGATGCGATACGGGGTTCGCAACACATCAATCGGCTCGAATGGTTTGTAAACCGGTTTCTCGCTGGTCATGGCATATTCCGTTTCACCCGGAGAGGACAGAATGCCCCCGCCATAAATGCGGCGCTGACCGCCCTGACGCATCAGCCCAAATTCGACGGTAAACCAGTATAAACGCGCTAAATACACCCGCTCTTCTTTGGATGCATCCATCCCCAGACGGCCATAAGTGTGCGTAAACTCTGCAAACGCAGGATTGGTCAGCATGGCACAGTGGCCAAACACTTCATGGAAAAAATCCGGCTCCTGCAGATAATCAAACTCTTCCCGGCTGCGCAAAAAGGTGGCCACAGGAAACTCTTTGTTCGATAACAGTTTGAAAAATCGGTCAAAGTTAATCAATGCCGGAACTTCGACACAACGCCAACCCGTTGATTTCTCCAGTACCGCGTTGATTTCAGAAAGCTGAGGCACACGATCGATGGGCAGATTCAGCAGCTTCAGACCATGGAGGTATTCATCACAGGCTTTGCCCTGAATACAACGCAGCTGTCTGGTCACCAGATCGTGCCAGATCTGATGCTCTTCCTCTGTCCAATGAATCAAGCCGTTTTCATCTGGCTCTTTCGATACGTACTTTGTCGCTTTACCCATAAAACAACCTTCTCTCTTTCGCTGCCTGACCTTGGCAATTGTCCGTCCAATCGTAACCTCAGCCGCTCCATCTAAAGTGAACGGTGAAATTACCCTAGAAAAACCTGAGTGTGTTCCCTGCTTGATTTAAGGGTAGGCGTTTTGGGGATCGCAATGGAACCATCCGGGACGAATCGTAAAAATGCTTCACTGTAACAATATTTTTACAACACCCCAACAAATCCGCAGCCACACTGCCCGGAAGAAAGACCATTCCTGACTTCAACTTAGAGCATCAATAAGAACATACAGTTATGTAAAAAAATCAACACACCTATCAAAAGTGAATATGACGACAGGGGTTGCTTGTTCATTCGGACTCAACCAGAGTTAAAGCATCAAGTTAATACGGTGTTAAACCAGTGCCCCCGGGCTTTCGCAGCCGCCTTCAATACAGGGTTGTCCCCGGGCCTGGCCAACAAGGATAGGCACCGTCTGATCCATATATACTTCAGACGGTGATCGTCAATGAGGACCGAAAGATGCGTCAATGGTTTCAGTTTCCAATCATCGAAGGCAAAGCTTCCCGTCAGGCTCACTGTGATCTGCCGGACGGTACGTATGAACGTGAATGTGGCAAGGAAGGATTCTTTGGTCCGGCCAGCCACATGTATCATGCCAACCCGCCCACTGGCTGGGTCGAATGGGAAGGGCCGCTGCGTCCGCGGGCCATTGACACCACCCGTCTGGAACAGCAGGGAAAGTCGCCCTGGGATGCTTCTCTGGTCTTGTTCAACAATCAACTGAAAATGCGGGTCTGGAACACAAACGAGTCGATGGACCATCTGGTCCGCAACGGGGATGGCGACGAAGTGCTGTTTGTCCATGAAGGCAGCGGCCACCTGTACTGCGACTACGGACATTTACCATTCCGTGACGGTGACTACATTACAATTCCCCGCGCCACCAGCTGGCGGATTGAAGTGGATGAACCCGTCTCCCTGCTGCTGATTGAAGCCACAAACAGTGGTTATCAGATGCCGGATCGCGGCATCGTCGGACAACATGCCGTGTATGACCCGGCGGTTCTGGAACACGCCAAAATTGATGATGCGTTCCTGGCCCAGCAAAGCAACGATCAGCGCTGGCAGGTCAAGCTGAAAGCCCGCGATCAGATGAACACCATTACCTACCCTTACAACCCGCTTGATGCCCAGGGCTGGAAAGGGAATCTGACGGTCTTCAAACTGAACTGGCGCGATATTCGTCCGCTGATGAGCCACCGTTACCATCTGCCGCCTTCAGCACATACGACTTTCGTTGCGCATGGCTTTGTTATCTGCACCTTCGTCCCCCGTCCGATTGAGTCTGATCCGGGCGCGCTCAAAGTGCCGTTCTATCACAACAACGACGACTACGATGAAGTGCTTTTCTATCATCGCGGGAACTTCTTCAGCCGGGACAACATTGAAGCCGGGATGATCACTCATCACCCTTGTGGTTTCTCGCATGGCCCGCACCCGAAAGCATTGGCCGCCAGCCAGGCACAGCCGAAAAAAGAAACCGATGAAGTGGCCGTAATGATCGACACCCGCTATCCGCTGGAAGTCGCAGAACTGCCGGAAGGCGTTGAAAACAAAGATTATGTGTATTCCTGGATTAACCGGAAATGATCTTCAGGTCAAAAAACAAGCATTAGATTTACATTGTAAAGTGAAGGAGTAAAACGTGAAATTAGCCTCTTTAAACCATGGCCGTGACGGACAACTGATTATCGTTTCACGTGATCTCACCCAAGCCGTACATGCACATGACATCGCCCCGACGCTGCAGTTTGCTTTAGATAACTGGGATCAGGTCGAGGCCGATTTACAACACCTCTACCGTAACCTGAACGATGGCATTGCCAACGATGTCTTCCCGTTCAACCCGGCATTATGCGCCTCGCCATTGCCCCGCGCCTACCAATGGGCTGATGGCAGTGCCTACGTCAATCATGTCGAGCTGGTACGCAAAGCCCGGGGGCTGAAATGCCGGAAAGTTTCTGGACGGATCCCCTGATGTATCAGGGCATGTCTGACGGCTTTCTGGGACCACGCCAGCCCATTGAAATGGCTGACGAAAGCTGGGGGATCGATTTTGAAGGCGAAATTGCGGTCATTACCAACGATGTCCCGATGGGAACGCGCACCGAAGAAGTTCACGGGCACATTAAGCTGCTGATGCTGGTGAATGATGTTTCTCTGCGTAATTTGATCCCTGCAGAACTGAGCAAAGGCTTTGGCTTTTTCCAGTCCAAACCGGCCTCTGCGTTTTCACCGGTTGCAGTCACGCCGGATGAACTGGGCAGCAGCTGGCACGATTACAAGGTTCACCATCGTCTGACGGTTCACCTCAACAATGAACTCTTTGGCGAACCGAATGCTGGTATCGATATGACCTTCAACTTTGCCGAGCTGGTGCAGCATGTGGCCAAGTCCCGGCATGTCAGTGCAGGCACGATTATCGGCTCTGGCACCGTCTCCAATATTGATCGCTCGAGTGGCTCCTGCTGTCTGGCAGAGCGCCGCATGCTGGAAATCATCGATCAGGGTCAGGCCGTGACGCCGTTCATGAAGTTTGGTGATACCGTCAAAATTGAAATGTTCGATGATCAGGGCGATTCCATTTTCGGCGCGATTGAACAAACTGTGGTGCAGTATGAACATCAGTACGATCCGACGGATCTGAATCACCACAAACCAGACTAAACAGGAGGCTGGATGACGCTTTACGATTATTTTCGCTCATCCGCCGCCTACCGGGTGCGCATCGCACTCAACCTGAAAGGGTTGCGTTACGATAGCCACCCGGTTTCTCTGGTGGATAAGGCACAACAATCTCCGGCCTATCAGGCCATTAATCCCGCTCAGCTTGTCCCGACACTGGAAACCGAGCAGGGATATCTGAGCCAGTCGCTCGCAATCATTGAATATCTGGATGAATGCTATCCCGAAAACGCGTTGCTGCCTTCTGATCCCTGGCAAAAAGCGCAATGTCGTGCGCTGGCGCTGAGCGTGGCCTGTGACATCCATCCAGTGAATAATCTGCGGGTTCTGAATTATCTGACCGGCGAACTGGCAGTAAGCCAGGAAGACAAGCTGATTTGGTATCACCATTGGCTGAAAGCCGGTCTGGCCGCACTGGAAACACAACTGGCAGCTCGCCATCAGCAACACAGCACCACGTTCTGCTGCGGTGATACTCCCATGCTGGCCGATCTCTGTCTGGTACCACAACTTTATAACGCCCGTCGTTTTGAACTTGACTTGTCTCCATATCCATCGTTAACTCGCATTGAGCAGGCTTGTCAACAACTCAAAGCATTCAAAGACGCACATCCTGAAAATCAAGCCATCTAAGACAGACGAAAAGAAGCAAACAAGAAAAATTACATAAGACGTCAGCCATCAAAAGAAGGACGATAACGATGAGCATGCATGACCATCATCTGGAAGACGATCAAGCGCCAATCTTATGGCAACCCACAAAAGACAAGATTCATGACAGCCTGATTTACCAGTTTATGGTGGCTTTAAGCGAGCAGGAAGACACACTGTTTCATGATTATCAGCAGCTTCATCACTGGTCTGTGCGTCACAGCGATCATTTCTGGGACAGGCTTTGGGATTTCTGCGGCGTGATCGGCGAAAAAGGTGCGCGCATCACCGATTGCCCACCCAACAGTAAAGAACCGGCGAAGGATACCCGCTGGTTTCCGGATGCCCGGCTGAACTTTGCGGAAAACCTGCTGGCTTATGGTCGGCAACACCCGGACAAGGATGCTATTGTGTTCCACTGTGAAGGGAACCCAGCGCGACGTCAGCAACTGAGCTGGCGCGAACTGGAACAACAGGTCTCTTCGCTCAGTCAGTTCCTGCGTGAACAAGGGATCAGCGCTGGCGATGTGGTTGCGGGCTATCTGCCGAATTTGCCACAGACAATCATTGCCATGCTGGCCAGCAGTGCCGTTGGAGCGATCTGGACCTCAACCTCACCGGATTTTGGCGTCGACAGCGTCGTCGAGCGTTTTGGACAAACTTGTCCGAAGATTCTGTTTGCCGCCGATGGCTATTTTTACAACGGCAAAAGCCACAGCTGCCTTGAAAAAGTCAATGCCATGCTGACGGAACTGCACAGTGTTGAAACCGTCGTTCTGATTCCATTTGCCGATCTGCCCGCCCCTGTTGCACCGCCACTGGTAGACAAATACCGAGGCTGGAATGAAGTACTGAACCAGTATCAGGCAGGGCCGATCGAGTTTGAACACGTTGAATTCAACCATCCGCTGTATATCCTTTACTCGTCTGGCACGACCGGAAAACCCAAATGTATCGTGCACAGTGTCGGCGGCATGCTGCTGAATCATCTGAAAGAGCATCTGCTGCACAGCAATGTTCACAAAGGGGATCGCCTGTTCTATTTCACCACCTGCGGCTGGATGATGTGGAACTGGATGGCCAGTGGGCTGGCCGCGGGCGCAACGCTGATTCTTTACGAAGGGTCGCCTTTTTACCCCGATGGCAATGTGCTCTGGGATTTGGCCGATGCAGAAGACGTCACCTTATTCGGCACCTCAGCCAAATATCTGGAAGCTCTGGAGAAAAAAGGGTTTCATCCGAATCAGACGCACACACTGTCCCGCCTCAGAACCTTATGTTCCACAGGTTCTGTTCTGGCACCAGAGCAGTTTGACTATGTGTATCAGTCGATCAAAGCTGATTTGCAACTGGCATCCATTTCCGGCGGAACAGACATTTGCGGTTGCTTTGCCATCGGGAATCCAATCAGTCCGGTCTATCGGGGTGAATGTCAGGGCCGGGCACTGGGGATGGATGTTCAGGTGTTTGATGATCAGGGCCATCCGCTCACCGAAGCTCAGGGAGAACTGGTCTGTCGTAACAGCTTCCCGAACCAGCCCGTTGGCTTCTGGAATGACGAAGGCGATCAACGCTACCACAGTGCTTACTGGGACGTGTTCCCCAACACCTGGCATCACGGTGACTTTGTTCAGCTGACCCGGCATGGTGGATTGATCTTCTTTGGCCGTTCCGATGCTGTTTTAAATCCGGGCGGCGTTCGGATTGGCACGGCTGAGATCTATCGCCAGGTCAACCCGATGGATGAAATCATCGATTCGATTGTGATTGGTCAGAACTGGCAAAACGACGTGCGCGTGGTGCTCTTTGTCCAGCTTGCAGAGGGTCAGTCACTGGATGAGACGCTCCAGGCCCGGATACGGCAGCGCATCAAAGCGCATTGCTCACCACGTCATGTTCCGGCGGTGATTCTGGCCGTCACGGACATTCCACGCACCAAATCCGGCAAACTGGTCGAGCTGGCGGTGCGGAATGTGGTGCACCAGCAGCCGGTGAAAAACGTCGGCGCGCTGGCCAATCCGGAGGCGCTGGAGCAGTACAAAAATCGTCCGGAGTTGCTCTCCTAAACCCGATATCTGATGGCCAATATGACACACGCCCCGGTTCGGGGCGTGTGTGTTTTTAACGGGATAGCTCTGGCACACAAGATCAGTTACCCGGAAACGCTCGCGCATGAAAAAGCTGAGCGATTTTATCCACCAGCCTGAGATGCACAATGCCATCATGAAGCAGATTCAGCACGATAATCGACTCCAGTCCATTCGGTGTTGCTGCGCTAGGGGCAATCAACCTCAAACTGATGTCGAATCGTTCAAAAATGACCTTACAGCCCTTCCCAGGCACCGAATTACAACAGCAAATCGTCATTGATAGGAAAATAGGTACTGGCTTCGTTCACCAACGAGGCTGCCGTCAAGTCAGGCACACCATACAGCTCAACCTGTTTGCCTTTATCGACTCGCAACTTGTTCAGCAGCAAATCAAAATCACCGTCCCCGGAAACCAGCACAACGACATCGGCCTCAGCTGAATGTTCCAGCGCATCAATGGTGATGCCGACATCCCAGTCCCCTTTTGCTGAACCGTCTGAACGTTGAATAAATGGTTTCAGTTTGACCTCAAACCCGATGGCGCGCAGGATGTTCTGAAACTCCTGCTGCTTGCGATCGCCCCGATCGATGGCATACGCAAACGCAGCCACCACTTCCCGATCTTTCGTCACACTGGCCCAAAACGCATTGTAATCAAAGTTGCGCTGATACTGCTGCCTGGATGTGTAATATACGTTTTGCACATCGACGAAAATGGCTACTTTTTCCATTCAGTTCAGTCCTGAGTTTTGAAAATTCGCACACAGTATCAGCCGCTGCAATGCATTACCAGCCCATTAGGCCAATGTCCTGATTCAGGGCAAGTTTTCACCTGCCCTGAGCACAGTTTGCAATCAAGATTCAGCGAACAAATACCGGGCATGGAAGCGCAGGTGATCGTCAATGAAACTGGCGATAAAGTAATAGCTGTGGTCGTAACCGGATTGCATGCGCAGTTCGAGCGGCGAATCATGCTGTTTGGCGGCGGCCTGTAACAGCTCAGGTTTGAGTTGCTCATTCAGGAAGTTATCGGCGTCGCCCTGATCCACCAGCATTGGCAGTGCAGCTTTGCCCTGCTTCAGCAATTCGCAGGCATCGTACTGGCGCCATGTCTCTTTATCATTCCCCAGATAGGCCGCAAAGGCTTTTTGTCCCCACGGGCACATCATCGGATGCGTAATCGGGCTGAACGCAGAAATGGCACGATACAATTCCGGGTGTTTCAGCCCAATCGTCAGGGCGCCATGTCCGCCCATACTGTGCCCGGCAATCGACTTCACA
This sequence comes from Photobacterium sp. GJ3, assembly GCF_018199995.1. Lineage (NCBI taxonomy): Bacteria > Pseudomonadati > Pseudomonadota > Gammaproteobacteria > Vibrionales > Vibrionaceae > Photobacterium > Photobacterium sp. GJ3. The sequence goes on from NZ_CP073579.1 coordinate 1,161,007, forward strand.
TCAGACACCGGGAAATGCGATTCAATGAGGCCAGGCAGTTCCTGAACCACGTAATCATACATTCGGTAATGCGTGTTCCAGGGCGGCTGGGTCGCGTTCAGATAAAAGCCTGCGCCCTGCCCCAGATCGTAACTGTCGTCATCGGCCACCTCATCGCCACGCGGGCTGGTGTCCGGCATGATCAGGGCGATCCCCAGCGACTCAGCCACACGAAAAGCACCGGATTTTTGGGAGAAATTTTCATCTGTACAGGTCAGGCCCGACAGCCAGTACACCGCAGGCACCGGATGCTCCGCTGTGGCCACGGAAGGCAGGAAAATGGAAAATCGCATGGTGCAGTTCAGCGTTTCTGACGCATGCGTATATTGTTTCAGCCAGCCACCAAAGGTTTTGTTCTGGCTGACATGCTGCAGATTTTGGGATTCAGAAGTCATCACTTCATCCTTTGAAATTGAACCACACAGCCTGTGGCTGTATGGTTCATGCTTGATTGGTTTGGGGTTGGCTTACTTATCCATATGGACGACGCTTCGAATGCTCTTGCCTTCATGCATCAGCTCAAACGCTTCGTTGATTTCATCCAGACCCATGGTATGCGTAATAAACTCCTGCAGACCAAATTCACCCGCCAGATACTGTTCAACAATGCCCGGTAACTGAGAGCGGCCTTTCACCCCACCAAAGGCAGAACCACGCCAAACCCGGCCAGTGACCAGCTGGAACGGACGCGTCGAAATTTCCTGCCCGGCACCGGCCACACCGATGATCACCGACTCGCCCCAGCCCTTATGGCAGCATTCCAGCGCCTGACGCATCACATTCACGTTGCCGATACACTCAAACGAGAAATCCACACCGCCGTCTGTCATTTCGACAATCACTTCCTGAATCGGCTTGTCAAAATGCTGCGGGTTGATGACATCCGTCGCACCCAGTTGTTGTGCCAGTGCAAACTTGCTTTCATTGATATCAACCCCAATGATACGGCTGGCACCTGCCATGCGCGCACCGATAATGGCCGATAAGCCAATACCACCCAGACCAAAAATCGCGACCGTATCACCCGCTTGGACTTTCGCTGTATTCAGTACAGCCCCCATACCTGTTGTGACGCCACAACCCAGCAGGCAGACTTCTTCCAGCGGTGCTGCTTCGTTCACCTTCGCCAGAGAAATTTCTGGCAGCACGGTGTATTCCGAGAACGTGGAGCAGCCCATATAGTGATAAATCGGCTCCCCATTGATCGAGAAGCGCGTCGTACCGTCCGGCATCAGACCTTTGCCCTGCGTTTCACGCACGGCCTGACACAGGTTGGTTTTGCCCGAGGTGCAGAATTTACACTCACCGCACTCAGCAGTGTAAAGCGGGATCACATGATCACCCACCGCCACGCTGGTCACGCCTTCACCAACCATTTCAACAATACCACCGCCTTCGTGGCCCAAAATCGCCGGGAAAATCCCTTCCGGATCATCGCCTGATAACGTAAAGGCATCCGTGTGGCAAACACCCGTCGCCACAATACGAACCAGGACTTCACCGGCTTTCGGCAATTGAACGTCGACTTCTTCCATTTTCAGCGGTTCACCCGCAGCCCAGGCGACAGCCGCTTTCGATTTGATTGAGGTTTGACCGGGTTTCAGTGCCAGCGTCATAAAATCTTCCTTATTGTTGAATGAGATACACAGCTTTCATGCAGTATATCTCTGAACATCTCAGAAATAATTACCGATTCCGGCAAATCATTTTTACGCCTGTGTAATAATCAGCACTTCGGAATCAAACACGGAACACACCATGGCAAACTGGGAAGGCGTCAGTGAATTCGTCGCCGTAGCAGAATCGAGCAGCTTCACACTGGCCGCCAAAAAACTGTCCACCTCGGTGGCTCAGGTCAGCCGCCGCGTCGCAGCGCTGGAAGACAGGCTCGCCGTCAAACTGCTCAACCGCACCACACGTAAAGTCACACTGACGGAAGCCGGAATGCTGTATTTCCAGCAATGCAAACATCTGGTGGACGGACTCGAACAGGCGGAACTCGCCGTCACGCAGATGCAAACCACCCCAAAAGGACTGGTGCGCGTGACCGCCCCCGTCACATACGGCGAGATGCACCTTGCGCCCCTGATCAATCAGTTTTTAGAACAATACCCGCAGGTCGACGTCGAGCTGGTGCTGACCAACCAGAAACTCGATCTCATTGAATCCGGCGTTGATCTGGCCATACGCTTAGGCCGGCTGGAAGATTCCACCCTGCTGGCCCGCAGGCTGTCGACCCGGCAATCTTATGTCTGTGCCAGCCGGTCTTATCTCGCGCAATATGGCGAACCGCACACTTTGTCTGAACTGAGTAAACATCAATGCCTGGTCGGCTCCGTGGATGTCTGGCGGTTCAAAGACCAACAGCAGAGCCGATCCGTTCGTATTTCAGGCCGGCTCAAATGCAACAGTGGTTTTGCCCTGCGTGATGCCGCCAAACGGGGACTGGGCCTCATCCAACTGCCCGATTATTACATTCAGCAGGATCTGGAATCCGGCGAGCTGATAGAAGTGCTGGCCCAGTACCGCGATGATAAAGAAGGGATCTGGGCGTTATTTCCATCCAGTGTCCGGCTGTCTCCGAAAGTAAGGCTGCTGGTGGATTTTTTAGTGGAAAGCTTGGCGGTGGGTTTAAGTGAAAACAACCTTTCACAACGCTGAAGCAGGGTGACGCGATGCCTGGCATCTGCGTCACTGAACCGCATCAGTCAGGTTGGGAATGTCTGGCAACTTATCATGAAAAGCTCCCTGAGCCGCCATAAAACCGAAGGTATAAGGGGCAACTTTCAGGCCTTCCCGTGCTCTGACATCCTGACTTTCGCGCAGCTTATTGAACATCCAGTCATCTAACTTGTGCATGACTTCCAAAAACTCTTCATGCGTCAGCTCTGCTTTTAACGTCATCAAAAAAGCCTGGTTATCCTCAGCAGGGAGATCAATCACCCGTTCCTGAAGGCGGTTCAGCACCGTTCGGGTGAAAAAGATGGGAAACCGGGCCCCTTTTTCAAAAGACGTGTGGCTCGGGACTAATAACTGACAAGTTCGGTTCGCTTTGATCTCAATCAGCTGAATGGATTCCAGTTTTCTCAGATACAGATGGATTGAGGGCTCATTCAAGCCATAGCGTTCAGCAATCTCGCTCACTGTCCGGTGTTCTGTTAACTCAGACCAGAAGGTAAAAAGCGGCGGACAGTCAAAAAAGGCCTGATCCTGCGCTGTCGTGAAAACCGGAATGGTGTAGATATTTTTTTCTGCTTCTTCAAGCAACTTCGACAGTGGGAAATTCAGCAAACGACCGATACGAATCAGTCGCTGCATTGACAGGGGCTGTGCGTGATTCAGCAGTCGCTTCACACTCACTTCAGAAATTTCCAATGCATCTGCCAAGTGCTGATAGGATATTTTCCTTTTCCTGAGCTCCTTTTTCAGCAAAGCACATACTTCTTGCGACAACCTGTCATCCATTTCGCGTTCTCCGAATCACATTCCGACACTCAAAGCATCATAATACGACCCTTTATGAGATTACATTGAAACAATGAATCAATATGGGATTCTTTGCGAACATTCAGCATTACAGAGAACATCAGCATGAGCAAAAAAGGACTGACACGCCGATTCGGGATTCAACAATGCCTCCACTGGACGATTGTGGGCATCATGATTCCGGTACTGATACTGATTTTCCAGTCGAGAGGACTGAACCTGATGGATATCGGGATCGTCATGGCGGTCTGGATCGGCAGCACCGCCCTGCTTGAAATCCCTCTGGGCGGCGTCGCAGATACCTACGGGCGCAGGAAAACTTACCTTATCTCGCTGCTGGTCAACATTCTGGGCTGCATCGTGCTGTACTTTGCAGACGGCCTGCCCCTCATTCTGATTGCAGCCATACTGCTGGGAACAGCAAAAGCCGTCTATTCCGGTACGCTTGACGCTTGGTTTTACGACAGCTTCCGGCGCCAACCCGGCCAGCAATCTTTTCATTCCGCGATTGCCACCATTCATGTGTTCGTCACGCTCGGACTGGCGGCTGGCTCCCTGATCGGTGGCTGGCTGCCCGACGTCACCGCCCGCTCGTTTTCAGTGTCATCAACGATGACAGCGCTGAACCGATATGATCTCAATATCGCCCTGGTTGCCATCGCCAGTCTGGTTCTGATATTGATTACGCGGGGATTGATTCATGAAGAAAGACAACCTGCGCCATCACCTGAAAATCAGCAACCTGCAGACGCTTTCAAGACAAGTTTGCAAGCCATCAAAACCGCTTTCCGTCATGCGGTGCTTCGCCGGCTGATGCAGACCTCGCTGGTGTTTGGCATGGTCTTGAGCGGGATTGAAAACTACTGGCAACCTTATCTGTCAGAACTCATCCATGGCACAGGTTATGGGGTCACCTTTTTCGGATGCCTTTCTGCCCTTTACTTTCTGATGTCTGCCAGTTCGTCAATTTTGTCCGTCCGATTACTCAAAATTCTGAAAGGATCCCACAAAACCCTGATGTTCTCGACCCGGGTCGCCGCGGGCATCGCGTTCATTGCCTTAGCCAATACCACACAGCCTATCAGCTTTGCTATGTGTTACCTGCTGTTCTTCTTTCTGTTCACGGCTGGCAATAATTCTGAGCGCGTCTTGCTACATGAACACACAGAAACGCGTGTCCGCTCCACTATGTTGTCCATCAGCTCTTTCATGATCACGTGTGGCGGCGTGCTTGCATCACTGCTTTTCGGGATGATTTCAGAACATTACGGTATTTCTGTCAGTTGGACCCTTGGTGGCCTGCTGCTTGTCGCATCTTCTATGCTGTTTCTCTTCATGCCGGAGAAGCTGGAAGCTGAAGTGGCATGAAGCTTACTGTATCGGGAGAACTCTAAAATTGTTGCCAATTTTAGATGACCATTACACTATGCCACGACAACCTTTACATTATTCCCATGGAAATTGGCCGGTTTGCAGGTAGCGCCTGATATTTTGAATCGTTTCCTGATCACTAAAGACTTCTTTGTTGGCTTTTAAGGCCAGAGGTTTCGCAGACTGAATATTATCATTCAAAGCGCTGATATACCGTTTATAACGACTGATGGCGATCTTGTTCATTTTTTTCAAACGAGAAAGATACTGTTGTAACATCCGCAAGCTATCCGATTCACATTCATCAACCAGACCCCACTGCTTAGCCAGCTCTGCTGAAATCGGTTTCGTCATCAGAGTAAGGTGATGTGCTTTCTGGAAAGAGGTTCGTCTTGTCAGAAATGGGAAAACACAGGCGGGCATCAGTCCAAAAAGAAGTTCAGATAAACTAAACTGAGCCCCAGGGTCAGAGATAACAATATCGCAACACGCAACGAAACCGATTCCGCCCGCGTTCACCCGACCACACACATGAGCGATGGTAATGAACGGGCCTGTCGCCATGAATGTCCATAAATCATAGAGCTGTTCCGGCATTGATTCATGAAGTCTCCTTTCTTCGTCCGACCCGGTTATGGAATCCAGATCGCCACCGAGGCAAAAAACTTCAGGCAATCCCTCAAGCACAATAACAGTGATGCTTCGTTCTCGACAAAGTGCCAGCACCTCGTAACATTCATGAATCATCTTGTGATTAATCGTGTTGTGAGCGTCAGGGCGATACAACTGGAGATAGCATACAGAACCTTCAGATCGAACTCTTATTGTTTGATACGCTTCAATCATGGGCGACCTCTGGCGTCACATCCGTCAGAGAAAAATACCCTTTGTAGCCTTCCATATAGACGACGGCCCTGATCCCAAACAGTAGCCTGGCGATACTGCGGGTCACAAATATGTCGTCATAACCAGCAACACGCACTCTGGTCCCAATCGGATGTCGATGATTCCATGCTTCAACAGCTTTATTCGGCGTCAAAGCCTCTGAATTGCGAGCGACAGACTCTGGCTCCCGTTTTTGTATCATGTCAGGGATAGCTCTGTTACGCCTCCGCCTCGGCTTTTCGTCACCTGCCTGTATTGCCTTCACCATTTTGGTCAAAATGTCTCCGCCGCCAATTTCAATCAATTCGGTCTCGCCCTGATCCAGAAGATACCGAATACTTTGTGTCCACTTGACTGGATGAGTGATCTGATCGGCCAGCGACTGATGTATATTTTCCGGCTTTTGCGGTTGTGCAGAAACATTGGAAACAACTGGGATTTCAGGCGTAGAAAATTTAAATTGATTGAGAAAGTCGAAGAACTCAGCTCTGGCATTGCCCATATAGCGTGAATGGAATGCGCCACTGGTGTTGAGGGGAATAAACATTGCCCCTGCCTTTTCAAAGATAGGTTGTGCGACCTCCAGATCGGCAATCAATCCCGACAACACTGTCTGCATCGGGCTGTTATAGTTCGCGATATCAATATCAGTCAGATTGTTTTCAATCAGACACCGTTCAACTTCATCTGCTCCCAGCCGAATAATAGCGGCCATTGCTCCGCCAACGGATTTACTCATCAACTCCCCTCTTCTTTTAACCAGGGAAAGTCCGTCAGAAAAGCTCATCACTCCGGCAGCCTGAAGGGCGTTATATTCTCCCAGACTGTGTCCAGCAAGAAAGTTCGGTTCCCTCCCCCTTGTTGCAGATGTTGCCGGTATAGTAAAGCGTTGACCACATATAAAGCTGGCTGAGTATATTGGGTATTATTCAGTTGATTGTCCGGATCTTCAAGACACAGCTTCTTAATGGAATAACCGAGAATCTCATCGGCTTGCGCAACCAAGTCCGGAAAATCATCAAAAGCGTTTTTTCCCATTCCTTTGCTTTGCGAGCCCTGACCGGGAAATAAGTATGTGGTCATCGTCCGATTCCTTTTCCTAATGTAGATGATAGCGTTCCGTTAACTTCAGGCCCGGCAAAAATCACAGATGTGTTGATACCGCCGAATCCAAAAGAGTTGCTCAATGAATAATGAATTTGAGCCGGTTCAGATTGAGGGCCAGCCAGCATGCAGTCGCCATCTACTGGGTTAACTAAGTTAAGATTGGGATGAATAAACCCGTTCTGCATCTGCAGGATTGTGCTGATGGCCTCCACAACACCCGCGCTATACAGGCAGTGTCCCGTCACCCCTTTGGTGGAATTGATCCATGGACTTTCGTCGCCTGAGCCAAAGATAGCTTTGATTGAACACAGCTCCGTTTTGTCGCCAAGCGGAGTGGAAGTGCCGTGGGCATTAATATAGTTAACCTTTCGTGCATCTATTCCAGCCCAACGCAGTGTCTCTTTCATGACACGGATCTGGCCTTCCATCGACGGATTTGCCTGTCGGTTGGCGTCAAGGCAGATTTTGCCCATCAGCATGGTCGCCAATGGCGGTATTCCCCGAGCCTGAGCGCTTTGCTGGCTTTCAAGAATAAGACAAGCGCTGCTCTGCCCCGGTATAAAACCTTCATGTCCGCTGTCAAAAGGCCGGCAGGCAAGTGCCGGATTTCCGATACCACCAGTTCCACCTAATGCGGCGATCTTTTCGAAACCCTGAAAGAGCATCGGGGATAGTTCCGATACCGGACCTACCACCAATGCGACATCTGACTCCCCTGACCGAATGAGCTGAAACGCCTTAATGAGTGCTACGTTGCCACTGGCCGAGGCACCACCTGTCGTCAGTCCTTCACCCCTAATTGAAAAAACTTCGCTTAAAGTCCCGACCTGATCGGTATCCATTGAATGGAGGATGAAGCGTGGCGGCAGATATTCAGGGGAATCCTCATAGGTTTGATGCAATTGGGCTATGTAGTCGTTAGTCAAATTGTTCCCAGCAACAACAACACTCACCCTGTCTGCTTCTGCGACATGCTCCGATAACCCAGCCTGCAACCAAGCATCCATTGCTGACAAAATGGATGCTTGAATGGCGGTTGGAGCCCTCCGGCCGACATTGAACGCTTTCTCTTTCAATGCGGCTGGAATCGACTCCCGAGAACTCAGTTGCTCTTTGAAGTCAAAATCTTGCAAAAAAGAACCGACGACTTGCATGTGTTCGGATCCGTAAACAACCGTCTGAGTGGAAAAGTTTGTGCGGCCTGATTTTAGCGCCGCCAAGAAATCTGTAATGTTGGGGGCAATACTCGAAAATATCCCCATTCCTGTTACCACAACAGACATCTTTCATCTCCTTAGGCTGATTCGTGCAAATGCTTGTGAAACAGATCTACCAAGCCAGCAAGATTGTCGATTTTGGCTAATGATTGCAGAGGGACCTTGATTCCAAGATCTTCCATTGAAAAAGTAACAACTTCCATCCGGTCGATAGAGTTGGCGCCAAGCTCTACAAGACTGCCATCCAAGCGAATCTGTTCGCGGGGAATTTGCGGCAAAATCTCTTCAATATTGTTTATGATGACATCAAAAATTGCGCTCTTATCCATGTGAATTCCTTTTTACTGTGATCTGTTAAATTCGTGGTGACTTCAACGATAGAATATGTGCTTCGAGTTGTTGGCGTATGGTCTCGGGTATGGGTCCCGGTTTCTTTGTCTTGTAATCAAAATGAACAATGGTCGTCTGGCCAATTGCACACAGCACATCGTTTTGTACTAGCCTCTGTACAACTGTGAGAGATGAATTTCCAATCTTCTTGATGCCTGTCGAAATCTGCACATCATTTTCATAACGTATCTCATTGCTAAACTCGATCTCATATTTCACTGTAATCAAATTAGCCTTGGATAAATCTCGCCCTGGCATAAACAATTCAAATATCGGATCCCTGGCCTTCTCAAACCACACAGGAAGAACCGTGTTATTAATATGCCCCATGGCATCGGTTTCCGAATATCTCGGGGATAAATCGTAGTAATACATCAGCCGTAATCCTTCAAAGTGGGTTCAAGTCCACTGGTATTTGCGATGGTAGTCTTCAATACCAACAAGGGCTAATAAGCCTTTGCCCGCCATCGTTTTCTCATAAATGTTCTTAAACGGTGTAAGATCAACGAATCGATCTTTGATACCAAACGTCCATTCCGAATTCAGTTTCAGCAATAACTCATATTCTTCCGTACTCAGGGGGTATCGCTGCTCAAGACGTTCCTTTATTTTCATTTCAGCGAGTTTTTCCTTTGCAAAAGGTAGGATAACGCCACTAAAAAACTCCGAAGAACATCCCGAGCCGTATGAAAACATGCCGACGCGTTTTTCATCGTCAAAGTCAGCATTATCGATGATGCCACATAAGGCAAAATACAAAGTGGCAGAATAGACATTACCGACATCCTGGCAATAGCTCAGTGAAGGTTTGACCCGCTCGGTAAAGTCAATGTCTATCTCATTGGGTTTGGTACGATAAAGGGAACGCATCACTTTCCGATGAGCGCCTTTGACCATCCCGCAAAATGGTGTGTGAAACGCCAAATAGTCAAAGGTATGGCGAAAATCAGAATTTTCTACTTTCTCTTCATATCGCTTGTAACAATTTTCCAGACAATCAAGATAAGAAAGTAAAGACAAGTCAGGATTTCCCGTTTCCAGTTCCGTCTCCGGCCGACATGTATCCATGACTTCATAGCTGTGCTGGCCTATTGCACCAAAATCTATTTCCAGTATTTGCGGATTATCGCTTACCAGCATGGCAACTGCACCGATCGATTGTGTCGGCTCCGCGTAGTTCAGGTTTGCATGGCGTGCGATATCGGTTGCAATCACCAACACCTTACCTCCGGGTGACACTCCGGACGCCACATAGTTAACGGCTTGCTGCAGTGCGGCCGTCCCTCCATAACAGGCTTGCTTTACTTCAAATACCCGGCAAGCACTGTTCAGCTTTAAATAGTCATGGATGTACGTACTGATTGATTTCCCAAAATCCACGCCGGATTCAGTCGAGGTAATAACCATCTCGATCCGGTCCTTATCTTCCAGCGCCATACTGCTAATCAGTTTTACAGCGGCATTCACGGCACAAGTGACCGCATCTTCATTCGGCAAGCCAACTGATTTCTTATTCATCATGAGATTGTCAAATCGATCGATTTGCAGCTCTCTATGCTTAAAAATCGTTAAAACGTCCATGCAGGCGACACCGGCATAAAGATTGATTGCCTCAATACCTACTCTCATTCCATCTTCCTTTTTTGGCTTTGTTTTATTCAATTTTGATTGATCAGTCGCGTGGAATTAAAAGTTAATCCACATTCTCATGCGTCAATTCTCCAAACGGTATCTCTTTACGGCGAGAGATGAAGTGATTAAGTGTCTCATTGAATTCTCGGTGATGAGTAACACAGGCAAAATGCCCGGCACCTTCTATGCTGTAAAACTGGCTTCCAGACACTAAATCGTGCATGGTGTTGTTCACTTCCCGGGTACTCAGTCTGTCTCCGGTTCCGCTAATCATCAGCGTGGGAACTTTGATGTCTTTCAATATTTCCCGAGTAGAGGTTTTGGTAAAGCTATCGATATAAGTTAAGGCGTCAACTGAATCCAGGCTGATACTGTCTTTAATGAACAGGTAGTCCTTATGAAGCTTCTCATTTTCTTGCAAGGACTGTTCATTGAATTCCAGCCACAGCTCACCTCCGAACGATATGATGCCTCCAGCAAATGGGTCTGTCGGGCTGAACCTGTCTTTGAGCTCATAAAAGCCGTTAGCGATTGTCAGCGTGTTCACCATTGCGCTGTGCCTGGCCGCCAGGCATTGGGCAATCTGACTTCCATAGGATGTCCCTACCACATCAACAGACTCATGGATATTCATTGCTTTTAGCACCTGAACGAAGTATTGCGCAATTTTTGAGGGGGAAACATCATCACTAGCGTCACTTTTACCGTGGGCAGGTGGATGAATAATAATGATGCGGTGGTGAGCAACAAAGTATTCTAATTGACGAAGCCACAATTGAGCCGTCATGCCAAACCCGGGGATGAACAATAATGGACTGCCCTGTCCCATAGTGATGACTTCCAGCTTTATCTCAGGGGAGACCGAAATATTCTGAATTTGACTTTTTACCGGGAGGCTCTGTAAAAGCATCGCTAGCGTGGCCTGCCCTTCTTCGACCGGTGACGAGGTATTTGGCACCTGTCTGGAAGGTTCTTTGAATCGACGGCTTAACATAGAATCGAGATTACCGCGATATTTCTCGCACAAATAACTTGCCACCGCATCAATTGTTGGATGTTCAAAAAACAATGTCCCGGGGAGGTCATTGAAGTCGTTTTCCAGCGAACGAGTCAGTTCCATCACCATCATTGAGTCCATACCATAGGAGGATAAATGCTTCGTTGTAACTATGGAATCTGTAGGGATCCGAGACTTTTCAGCGAAAAGTTGTAATAACGTTTCCCGGACGGACTGAAATGTGTCAGGAGTGAAACTGCCACTGACCTGTAATGATGCCTGAGGCGCTTCTTCCAAAGCCTGCAGATTAAATTGATTGATCAATTTGTGCTTGTGCCCATAGAGCACAACCAAGCGACTGAGACCACTCAACAATCCATAATTCAAGGCCTTCAAGCCTTCAGAAGCAGGCATCGGTAACAATCCCAAATTCTGTTCAATCCACTCCAATTGGGCTGTCGCCAATGTCATTCCGCCATCTCGCCATAATGGCCAGTTGATGGATAAAGTGGCGCCAGAGCGCTTACCCCCTTCGACTTGTGAATTTCGATATGTGGCAAAGCTATCCAAAAAACCATTGGCATAGGCGTAGTCGGTTTGACCTGCATTTCCCACCACACTGGCAAGCGAAGAGGACATAACAAAGAAATCCAATGCATGATCCGCCGTGAGCTCATCAAGTAGCACTGCACCTATCGCTTTGGGATTGATCACACTGGCAGTGGTTGTCAACGACTTATTGATCAGATAGTTATCGTCGGTGCGACCCGCACAATGAAAGATGCCATTGAGCTGACCGAAGCACGCTTGCACTGCAGACAGCATTTGACTGACACTGTCCCGATTGCTGAAATCGGTTCTGAAGTATCTGACGCTCCCCCCCTTGCTCTCTAGTTCATGAATCACTTTGAGCTTATCTTCATCTATCGGAGAGCTTCCCGCCAAAACCAGACGAACATCACCGTGGGCAGCGAGATAACGGGCGAAAATTACGCCCAGCTTCCCCATCCCACCGGTAATGAGATAAACGCCACCGTGTTTGATGGGTGAATTGTCGTATGAATCAGGCTGCTGACAAATCACACTATCGGTGACTACATCTAATTGCCTCAGATATTCCTGTTTGCGGCGCCCTGCATCAATGCATATATCGTCTGTATCTGACCTGGAAAATTCGGCCAGGATTGCCTCTATAGCAAGAGAGTTTTCGGTAACCCCTTGAAAATGCACATATCGGCATTGCAGCAGAAGAGATTCCTTGGACAAAGACCTGAGTAAAGACAAGATCGCCTTACTCCATGGGCTAATGGTCTTGTTCATGTCGACACAAATAATCTGTGTTTCCTTGCCGACCTTGGATACCAACCCCTTGAATAACCTGAATACTCTTTCAAATATCCATCCACCAGGATTTTCAGAAGTCGCGGGCATCGTCAATAAAATACATGAAGGTAAAGTCTTCTCTGCCAGAAGTTCTTCAATACACGGGTTAATATCATCGCTATCCTTGAAGCTGAATTGTGCTGCCGTGATACGATCCTGAATTATTCCTTCTCCCATTCGCCAATGAAGAACGTGAGGGGAGCCGTTATTTTCGGAAGGCAATCTTTCGGATATCACGCTGTACTGACCAATATCAATAGCCAGAACAGATGGAACATGATCAAAGCAGCCTCCTATCGATTCTAACGAATCACTCACGACCGTCTGACTGACACTTTGGGCAAGGATCAACTCTGCCGTCGTCTGCTCGCCCCCCTTCTGCTCTTCCTGCTCTGGTGTTTCATGCCATAACCGGACGCAGAACTCCGTTAACTCGGCCAATATTCGCCCATCACCCGCGATAAGCGTGATATTAAACTGCAAGAGGCTATCATCCTGAGCAGTAAAGCTCTGAATACGTTCGCTCAGGGCGTAACATGGCTCGTTCACCGGTGCATAAATACAGATCTGACCGAGCGAAAATGGAAGATAGAGACGGTTGGATAAGTCTCCCGACACGAGTGAAGTTATTGTCTGTAAAGCGCCATCCATAATTGAAGGATGTAGGTAGAAACCTTTGGATGAAGAATGGATTCCAGAAGGGATATCCAGTTGTCCGAGAGCTTGTTCGCTGTTAAACCAGACTTTACGCAAAGGACGGAAAGCGGGCCCCAAGTGTAGTCCTCGAAGTCCAAATTGATGATAGATGGCATCGTGTTCAAGCACCTGGTTGAAGCTTTCTAGCAGCGTCTCCAGCCTGATAAGATTCGGAGTTGAATGTGAACTCTCGGTATGAAAAACAGTCCCTTTGCAATAGAAGTTCTCTCCCGAATGCACCTCAAAATAGTGGGATTGTGCTGCCTCGTCTTTGACTCGAATTGAGCAGTCTACCGCCAAATTTTGATCACGAATCACGATCGGCTGTCCCCACATGATATTTTTCATCACAGAGACATTCAGTCCGGCATCTTCGGCGGAACAACGCGCCATTTCAAGGTGAGCAACCCCAGGCAGAATCTTATCCTCCCCTACCCGGTGATCAGCAAAAAAGAACTCGCTCCCGGTAAATTCAATCTTGTATTGAGGCTGTGCTCTTGTAGCGCAATGATGACCAAGCATGGGATTTCGGGAGGCTTCAGAATATTCATCGATATTTACTGGCCAATAAATTGCCCGATCGAAGTCAGGGCATGGAAAAGGCGTTCGGCAGCCGTGAGGTTCCAATTGATGGCGTTGCCAGTCGATAATATTTCCCGCGTGCCAGAATGCTGCCAATGTCAGGAGTTTTTCATCCCTCGATAAATCTTCTAATATGGGCTGGCCATCTTCACTGACTGGAATCGATTTTAAATCAATCGACTTTATTTCAGAGACCTGCCCCTCCCTCAGGTAATGATCTATCTTTCCAATAAGTTCGGCCTTTGATGACACAATAAAGTGTAGGCGAGATGACAACTGTGGGCGGCCACAAAACAAGGTGAATGCCAGATCGGCAAGCGTGGATTCAGCGCCATAAATGGCGACTTCAGGATTTGTCAGATAATCCCTGATGCTTTTCAGATACTGCGTTAGTTGATTTTTGGTACCCGCCGAAAGCACGATCAGGCTACGCTCTGATCGATGGTTTAGCAGTGGTGCCGGTCGGCTATATTCCTGAAGAACCAAATGAACATTGACGCCACCGTATCCAAAGTTATGCAGACTGGCCACCGTGGGATGATTCGTCGACGACTTCCAAGGGTGTGTATGGGATGGAAAGTAAAACGGTCCCTTATCCATTGAAAAATAGGGTCGGCATTCACTTGCGTGCAACATGGGCGGTATCTGTTGATTCTTCATCGCGAGCAAAACCTTAATCAAGGCAACAACTCCGGAAGCTGTTTCCAGGTGCCCGATATTCCCTTTGATGCTTCCGATGCCGATTGATTTCCCTGGTGCCTCGTTCGAATCAAACACTTCGTGATAGGCACTTAGCTCTGCTGAATCTCCCATCACATTGCCTGCGCCCTGAGCTTCAATATACGAGGCTTGCGAGGGTGATATGCCAGCATCGGCGTAGGCGTCGCGAATCACCTGTGCCTGCATCTTGGGATTCGGGGTTGTCAGCGAGGCTCCGTTTCCGCCATGCCGGACAGCGCTGCCTTTGATCACAGCGTACACAAAGTCGCCGTCTGCCAGGGCTCGAGAAAGTGGTTTTAACAGAACCGCTCCGGCACCTTCACCACTCAGGTAGCCGCTAGCCGTCTGGTCAAAGGAACGAACTGTACTTTCGTTACTGAGAAGCCCCATTTTTCTATTTGATATAAATGTGGTCGGACTGAGAATCAGATTCACGCCACCTGCCACCGCCTGGTCACATTCGCCCGATGAAATGGCTTTCACAGCCTTATGAATCGCCAGAGACGAACTTGAACATGCGGAATCAATGGCCAGGCTTTCCCCCGTCCAGCCGTAGATGTAGGAAACTCGATTCGCTAAAATCGCATGCGTATTTCCGGTATTGGCATAACCATGAGTTCGGTCGTTGCTGTCTGCAATGAGACTGGCGTAATCAAACCGGGCAACACCCACATACACACCGGTATGGCTACCGTTCATTGCATCTCGACTGTATCCGGCATTCTGCAGACACTGCTCAACGACTTCGAGAAAAATCCGCTGTTGGGGATCCATCAGTCTGGCTTCGCTGGGAGAAATATTAAAATACAGAGGATCAAATAGCGCTGCCCCCTGATAAACCCCCCGTGGTTACAATCGGTATTGTCGCTATGGGTCAAGGGGTCTCCGTAGATTTTCCTCCAGTCCCATCGCTCCTTCGGCACCAGACTGATCATGCTTTGACCTTCTTTCAATTGGTGCCAAAAATCGACAATGCTTTCGCTACCCGGAAAACGACCGGCGAGACCTATTATGGCAATCTCGTCAGTCTTTCTATTCAGGTTTTTTCTTTTCTGCTGTAGATTCGTCTGCTCAGCCTTCCAATTTTCCCGGTTGTCTTGCTGGGTATGCACCACATCTTGTGCTAACTCTTTTGCTAAATATGCAGACAGGGCCGAAACGGTTGGATACTCAATAAATATTGAAGGGGCAACGGCCAGATCCTTGTATCGCCGGTTAATATCGTTTGCCAGACGAGTCAGCGAAATAGAGTCAAAGCCAAGCGCCACAAAAGGTGTATTCAGGTTTTCCTGAGTAATATCGACCTTGAGAAGATCATAGATCGTATTGCTCAGCCACGACACAAGAGTCGGATTATTCTCAATATTCGGTTCGCTTACTTCCACCTGACCTTCTGTATTTTTTGAGCCTGTCGACGCTAAACCTTGGTCAGATGTCGGTTTTTGATGCTTTGCAACGATTTCTACGGCCAGTTTGTCAAGCGTGGTATGCTGCAAAAACGCTGCTGGGCTTAATTTAACGCTCGGAAAGCGTTGATTGATCCGGTTGGCCAGCCTAGTCAATGTGATGGAATCGAAGCCCAGAGCTAACCAGGGCTGCTGCGTGCTTAAAGTGCCTGGGTCAATTTTCAAAATATCGAAGACTAGCTCTTTTAAGACTGATTTTACGTCTTCATCGATATCGCTATCTCGCCCCTCTTCGGCTACGTGTTGTTGTTCCCCATTGATTACAGAAAGGGCAAGATTCAGCTCATTTGAATCAATCTGATGCGTATTGCGTAAATGCATCAGAGACGACTGACCCAACCTGCTCAGCAAGACATATTTGTATTTCTCAATCTCAGGCGTCATGAAGTTCGGAGGACAGGTCCTTGCCTTCACGTCATCAATATATTGCCTTGCTTGAGGCCAAGGGTTTGGGCCCTGTAACCTGAATAGTGAGGGATAAGAAGGTATATTGAGAAGCTCCCAGTAGAGAGACCAGTTCTCACGGGGATCAGGAAATGCACCGAATTTTTCAGCAAGGGATATCGGGTAAAGTTCGTCGATATTGACTCCCTCCCAACGTTCCAGAGCACTCAGCATCACATCCCGCGTGGGCGGCTCCACCTCTCCACTGAGTATATGGCTGAACCACCTGGACTGTAATTCAGTGACAGGGAAGATATTGGTTGTCGCTCTTCTGACTGGCTTGCAGACATTGCCGATGTAAGCCAGTTTAGGAAAATCTGGGTGAAAGACGCCTTCGTACAAGCCCTCTTCAATAGCGAGTTCTGGAAGGAAATCCGGTGAAGAAAAGCGGTAGCCCGTACAAAAGACAATTGCATCGACGATCTGGCTTGATCCATCAACATAGTAAACCGTGTCGCCTTCAATGCGACTCAGGGCGGGCTTGATATCAATGTCTCCCTTTGCAACTTTACTGACGACATTATCATTGATATGCAGCACGCTATTCTGATGTGAGTGATCCGGCATCAATCCACTCTCTTCGAAATCCCTCATGAAATCAGGCATGCTGGCACGCCATTTTTTCAGGACGTCATTTCGTGGAGTCTTGCTGAATACAGCCCTGCGAATGGGGCTAACGGTACAATCGTTGGGTATGAAACCGACGATACGGGGCATAATCCAGTTTTTCCTGCGCAAGCTCCAACTGACTTGCTCAGAGGTCTCGGCTGCTTCAGCGACAATATCCATTCCGCTGACACCGTTTCCAACAATAAGAACACGCTTTCCTTTGAGGATGTTTGTATCGTGATAATTGCTGGAGTGGATGATCTCACCGGTAAAGCGCTCTAAACCACTGACATCAGGTAACAAGGGGGACCAGTAACAACCAGAACAAATGGCGACTGCATCATACTTCTCTTTTAAATCCGAATTAAAATCCGAGCTAAATACGACTTCCCACCGGGATCCATCGTAAGTCAGTCGTTTCACTTCATGGCGATATCGTATCAATGGTTTCAGTGTAAAGGCCTCTGCATAACGATGGAGGTAGCGATTCACATCTTTGACCGTTGGAAACGTATCAGCCTCCTCCTCAAACGGAAAATCCGAGAAGTGGCTAGTAAATTTGGAGCTTTGAAAACGCGTACTTTTGTAGGCACCGCCATCATGTCCGGGGCGAAAAACCCAAATACCTCCAAGTTCATCCGTTTTTTCGAAAACTGTCACCCGATGTCCATTTTCGGTAAGGCATTTAGCGGCTGCCAAACCCGCAGGGCCTGCGCCAATGACCAATACGCTGCATGATTGTCTGTTTGATTCCATGATGACTCACTCCCTTTGAACTACAGATCAGCCAGCAATGCGGCAGTTGTTATCGATTTTCCGGATGGAACGGATTGAAACACTTGATTGTTTACCGTAGCTGATGGCGGACGCACTTCTGGTTGTGCCACCCGATCCTGATGTGCTGACGGCCAGAGTTCTCTGGTGTTAAACGGATATGTTGGCAGAGGTATCCTATGACATTGCTCATTGCCATATAAAACTGACCACTGAGGCAAATGCCCGCTGAGGTAGTGATTTACCAATCCTTCAATGCTTCCGGCATGATCTGCTGTCTCCAGTCCCGACGGTAAAGTACGGGGCTGCTGTGGCTTGGCGCTTGTTTCCGTGGCGCCAGTCCGGCCATCATTGATCATGAAAAGGAGCGTTTCTTCGAGTTCATCCAGACTGCTTACAACCAGCACTCGTCGAAGGGCAAAGTGGCTACGACCGATCTGCAGCGTGTAGGCAATGTCCTCCAGGTTGGTTTCTGCAGGGGCTTGTCTAAGCCAGTGAAGCAGATCTTTCACTTTTTGCATTAAAGCGGTTTCGTTGCTGGCTGAAAGGGGAATAATTTGCACCCTTCCCTGTCTGGGTTTTAGTGGCCTTTTGGACGGGAACTCTTCAACAACTAGATGTGAGTTGGTTCCGCTAAAGCCAAATGAACTGATAGCTGCCCGGCGCTTGTGCTCATTTTTCGCTGGCCAGTCCTTCAAGGTCTTGTTGATATAGAACGGACTGTCGTTAAGATTGATATGTTCATTTTCTTCTTCAGCATTCAGAGACGGTGGAATTTGCTGATGAGCAAAACTTAACAATACCTTGATTAGGCTCGTGATCCCGGCAGCCATGGTTGTATGACCGACATTGCCTTTCACTGACCCAATTGCACAAAAATGACGGCGCGAGGTAAATTCGGCAAATGCTTTGCGCAAAGCATTGATTTCGATCGGGTCACCAAGGGCGGTGCCAGTGCCATGCGCTTCTACCAATGAGATGGTGTCAGGATCAATCCCTGATTTATTGTAAACATCAATTTCCAGCTGCTTTTGAGCATTGACGCTTGGAGCCGTAATGCCGTTGGTCGCCCCATCCTGATTTACGCCGCTTCCTTTAATAACGCCATAGATGTGGTCCTTATCAGCGATTGCCTGAGTCAGTCGTTTCAGCAGCACAACGCCAACACCTTCGCTAACCACAATGCCATCGGCACCGGCGCCAAATGGCCTGCACTTTCCTGTCGGTGACAGCATGTTCGACTGGCTTCCCTGAATGTGCATTCGAGGTGAGTGCATCATATACACCCCGCCGGCCAGAGCCATATCGCAGTCGCCGTTAAGAATACTCTGACATCCTGAATGGACTGCCACCAAGGAAGAAGAGCACGCAGTATCAATTGCCAGGCAGGGACCTTTAAGGTTCAGATGGTATGCTGTTCTTGCCGCTAATATGGAGGGCGCCAGACCGGTAAATGCGTGAGAAGTTCGATCCAGTGAAACCGATGTCAGCACCTCGTCATAGTCACTGAAGGTGGCACCTACGTAGACTCCGCAGCGGGAGCCAGCCAAATCCGTGTCGCTGTACCCTGCATCCTCGAAGGTTTTATAAGCTTCCTGTAAGAATAACCTTTGCTGAGGGTCCATGATTTCACCCTCCAAGGGTGAAATATTAAAGAACTCGTGATCGAACTGCCCGGGATTATTTAGAAAACCACCCCACTTACTATAACTCTGACCATCTGCGTGAGTGTCTTCGTTAAAGGTTTCACGATAGTCCCATCGACTGATCGGTACTTCCGTGATACTGGCTGTACCGGCAGCAAGGTTGCTCCAAAATTCTTCTGTGTTGTTCGCTCCAGGAAACTGGCCCGACATCCCGATAATGGCAATATCATTTGAGTGTTGTTTCGAAACCTGGATTGGGTCAATGGCTTGTTCCGAAGATGAAGATTTACCTGTCGGTCTTAGCCTGACCCTTGTCGCCTTCGGAGCCTCAACAAACTGTATCGTATCCCCTTTCTTTCGTTTTTCCCTTAACCGAATAGAGCCGGAGGTGGCGCTTTGTCGCAGCGTCACAATTTCTTTAGCAATATTTTCTTTATTTGATACCTCATTCTTGATGTCAATATGAAGTTCTTCTTGAATACCTTTCACTTTTACAGGAGGCTCTACTGCGATTTCAGAAGCTACGGATGGCAAGACATCAAGGACGTACTGAGCCAATTTAGAAATACTTGGATAGTCATATAAAGACGTCACCTCCAGATTTGCATTCAGATGTTTATTCAAATCCCGAATAATTTCGACTCCGGAAATTGAGTCTACACCCAGACTAGAGAAGTTCTCTTCAAGATCTTCCTGGCGAATGTTTTCATGCAATATTCGACTGACAATTTCCGTGATCTGTTTGGTAAACACATGCAGATCGGCAGGCTTCCGATCAGCTTTAGATTCTGCTTTGCGGTTTTTCTGTTCCAACGCTTCTTTCGAATCGTTTCGTTTTATCGAGGAAAAGGCAGACAATACATGTTCTGTTAACTTATCTAGCGTTGGGTAGTCATATAACGCTGTCACCTCCAACTGGGTCTGCAACGTTTTATTGATATCGCGTATGATTTCAACCCCGTTAATGGAGTCCATTCCCAAAGAATGGAAATTCTCATACAAATCGTCGTCACTGATCGAGACCTGAATAATACGTTCGACTATCTCGCCAAGTTGCTTGATCAGATGATCCTTATCTCTCTCGACAAAGACTGTCGGATGTTTTTTTGAGGCGGGTTCCTGATGGGGCAATACGTCATGAAGCCGCATCTCAAAGAGGTTGATAGGACTGGCAAGCTCGCCGTTAGAAGAATGGCTGTCCGAATTTGAGGCTGACATTGAAGCGTTTAACGGTTGTTGCCTAACTCCCTGGTTAAACTTCTTCAAGCTTTCAAAGTGCGCCTGCAGACGGGCTTTTACCTCTGATTGAGAAAAGGTCTTTTGATGCATTTCAAGTTCATAATCAATCACCTCTGGCAGTTGAGCGTTCATCTCTCTGGTTAAACCCTGCTTCAGTGTTTCCAGAGTCAACTGCGGTTTGTCTGCAATCTGAGCCGCAATCGCCAGCGCTTCAGGCAACACTTTTTCCGATGAAAAGTACAACAGTTCGGGAGCCATGGACCTTAACTCTTCCCCCCGATAAGCGCTAGCCGTATACATCATCCGGGTTGACAGGTTCTCACCAAATCGCCGTTTCAGAATAAGTGTCGCCCCCATTCCAGGTGTGAAACCGTATTTAGTAAAGTTCGCGCTGTAGACCCCCTGCTCGGCCAGAATCACGATATCGCCATACAAACCGAATGCTAAGCCTCCGCCGGACGCATGCCCTTGCATGGCAGAAATGACCGGCACCTTACAGTCCAGCAGGCCTCGATAGACAAAAGCATTATCTGCAAAGGTGCCTTTATTCTCTGACAAATCGTTAAGCATTTCCGCAGTGCCGCCCATACAAAACACATTATCGTAGCCTGTCAGCACAACCACTTTAACGTTGCTACTTTGATTGATCTGTTGAAATATATGGCGTAACCCCGCCAATAGGTTATCGGTTAGCATATTGCGATTGGCTCGATCATGCATTTTTACCAAGGCAATACCGTGAGAACTGATCTCTACCGATACCTCATCGCTTTGGAAATCAAACATCAGCATAGCTGCTTTACTATCCGACAGTCTCAATGGCCCAGAATGAACTGTATGGGCTTCTGAATTCTCTTCAGAACTTGTTGTGAGCAACTGATCATACCAGTGACGCTTACGTTCAAAAGGATAAGTCGGTAACGAAATCGTGCATGCCCCCCCAGCCGCATACCAACGCTCCCATGCGGTTGAATCGTGGCCCTGCTCAAAACAGGCGGCGAGCCATTGAAGACGGACAATTTCCTCATCATCGCCAGTCTCAGCATTGCCAATCAACAGCTGCAGTTCTCTCTCCATAGCGATCTGCACATCCCCACCTTCTTGTGCCCCGCCCGGCAAGATGTCAGAGCGGGATACGAGATCCTGCACAGGGACAGTCAATGGCCCAGACTGAAGCACATCAGATAGCTTCTGCCTAAGTTCGGAAATGCTGTTCACGACCATTCCGAAGCGTTTCTTGAAGTGTTGTCGTCCCACCATCAAGGTATAGGCAATATCGATCAGCCTGTTTTGATCACCATTGTCTTCCAACCATTGATGTAAATTCCTGATGGCTGCCATTAATGCTGTGTCTGTTCTGGCAGACAGCACGATCACCTGCGGTCTATTGACCATGGGGGTGTCTGTTGGCGTTCTGTCCGGTGCTTCATCAATCACCACGTGAGCGTTAGTTCCACTAAAGCCGAAGCTGCTGATAGCTGCCCTTCTCACTGCATTTTTCTGGGGATGCCAGGGGGCCAGTGTGGTATTGACGTAGAAAGGGGTTGAGTCAAAATCGATGTCGGGATTGGCGTGCGCAAAGTTCAGGGAAGGGGCAGCGCTTTATGCTTTAATGCCATCAAGACTTTAAGCACCCCTGCAATTCCAGCAGCGGTTACCGTATGACCGATATTGGTTTTGACTGAACCAATCGGGCATATCCCTGGCTGGCCTTGCATCCCATAGCTTTGGTTTAATGCATCGATTTCGATGGGATCGCCCAGCTTGGTTCCCGTGCCGTGAGTTTCGATATAGTTGATTGATCCGGGAAAAATATCAAATTGTCGATATAATCCCTTTTGCAGCTCGGCTTGTGATTTTACGCTGGGCGCCGTAATGCCATTGGTTCTGCCATCCTGGTTTGTAGCAGATCCTTTGATGACACCATGGATGTTATCTCTGTCAGCGATAGCCTGCTCCAACGGCTTAAGCATGATCACCCCAACGGCCTCTCCTGGGGTGAACCCATCAGCCCGCGCATCGAACGCATAGCTACCACCAGTCGGCGAAAGCATATTGGCCTTACTGGCATAGATATAAAAGTCTGGTAACGTGCGAATAAATACGCCACCGGCTAATGCATAATCACTTTCGCCACTCCAGATACTCTGGCAGGCTAAGTGCACGGCAACCAAGGAAGACGAACAAGCCGTGTCCACAGCCAGACAAGGGCCTTTCAGGTCCAGCAGGTATGCTACTCTGGAAGCGAGAATAGCATTCTCATTTCCCATAAATGCCTGAGCTGCATGACTTATGTCTGCCTGATGCATTTGACCCTGATAATCACCATTACCGACCCCGGCAAATACTCCGCAGCGGCGATTGCCGATACGGTGACTGGCATAGCCAGCATCTTCCATGGCTTCCCAGGCCTGCTCAAGAAACAAGCGTTGCTGAGGATCGGTCAGTTTGGCTTCCTTTCCAGAAATATTGAAAAATCGCTCGTCAAACTGATCAATCCTGTCGAGAAAAGCGCCCCACCGGCTATAGCTTTTGTTTTCGACACTGTGGTCAGCGTCAAAATATTCTTCTGTATTCCAGCGAACAGAGGGTACTTCTCCGATCATACCGGTTCCAGATGCAAGCATGTCCCAGAATTCATGGACACTATCTGCGCCGGGAAACCGGCCAGACATGCCTATGACGGCAATATCTCCAGCGCGTTGAGAAGCGACGGCGGTTATTGCACGATCTCTTGAAGGCTGTTGAAGACTGGACAGATCAGCCTGATTTGCAACATATGGTGCAAGTGTTTCAATAGAGGGGTAGTCGAATAGCCTATTGGGCTTCAGGTTGACCGAAAATACTTGATTAATGACCTCAACCAATTGGACGAGAATCATAGAATCAACGCCCAACTCGGCAAAGGATTTATCCAACTCCTCTTCCGTGAGCTTTCTTTGCAGAACCTTCTCAAAACAAGCTTTCAGGTGATACTTAACCTGTTCACGCTTGTCGTTTGCGCTTTCTTTATCCTGGCCATCGACTTCTTTGAGCGTTTGTCGTGCCAACGCCTTTAACTGTAAAGCAGCTTGTTGCGGATCAAGTTTCTTTGACTTAACCAGATTCAGTACATCCTGTGCACTCAGGTGATTGCCAGCCATTCTTCCCTTCCTTTTTATTCCGTAACTTAATTCAACCGACTTAATCAATAACCAATGTATCGAGCTTGGATAACGCATCCTCTACAGACAGTTCATCGTTACCCAGTTCGGTCAGAAGGCGAATCAATTGAGAATCTTCTGCGGCGAACTCTGGTGAAGTGGCCTCTCCCGCGCGACTTTCTGCTGCAATAAATTCAAGGACTCTGGCTTGCGTAAAAGAACCATCCTGCTCAAAATTACCGCCAGGCCAGTATTCTCTTCCGTTAAATGGGTAGCCGGGCAACACTATTTTTTCAGGTACACCCGCAGAATAAAGTTTGTGCCAGTCAACGGTGGCGCCCTCCAGCCATAGGGTAGCAACCTCGAGAAGGTGCCTTTCTCCCAAATGCATCATGGCATCCTGATTCACCTTTGCCCCCTTAACCATCACGTCACTGTTTTGGCCGTTGACATAAGCAGTGAGTGCTTTCTCCAACTGATCTGCAGAAGAAACGATCACTGCAATCCTCTCCAGCATCGGCTGACGGTTCACTTGTAGGGTATAAGCCAAGCTATCCAACCAAAATTCCCGCGCATTATCCTTTGCAGAGTGAACATAATTAGCAATGCTTTTCGCCTGTTGCTTCAACTGCATTTGGCTTCTGGCCGACAGGACAATTAAATGCCGAGACCGCGCTTGATATCTGCTTCTTGATTTTGCCTCATACTGCTCCAATACAAGGTGCGCATTACTACCATTGAATCCGAATGCGCTGACTGCCGCTCTTCTGGGGAAGCCGGATTTAGGTTCCCAATCCCTTAACTCTTGATTAACCGAAAATGGACTGTCTGCGAAGTCAATAAGCTCACTTGCATCGTTGTAATGTATCGAGGGAGGAAGCTGACGGTGCTCCATTGCCAATAAGACTTTGACGAAACTGGCCATGCCTGCAGCAATGGCTGCATGCCCGATATTGCTTTTTACCGAGCCGATTAAGCAGTTTCCCGGAGGAACATCAGCAAAGGCCGAACTCAGCGCCTCAACTTCCAGAGAATCGCCAAATCGGGTACCCGCACCATGGGTCTCCACATATCCGATTGTGGCTGGGTTAATATTGTGTCTGGCATAGACAGAGGACAGCAAGTCGGCCTGAGCTTTAGCGTTCGGCGCCGTTATGCCGTTTGAACGGCCATTCTGATTTAATCCACTGCCCTTGATCACGGCAATAATTCTGTCACCGTCCGCAATCGCCTGCGACTTTCGCTTCAGTACGACGGCACCAACACCCTCACTGGGTACAAAACCATCCGCACTCTTGTCGAACGGACGGCATTTCCCCTGCTTTGACAGTAGCCCTGCAGCGTCACACTTTTCATAAAACTCACCAGTATGGGTAAGAAATACGCCTCCGGCGATCGACATGTCGCATTGGCCGTTCAGAATACTTTGACAGGCAAGATGAATAGCCGCCAACGAAGAGGCACAAGCCACGTCTATTGCCAAACAGGGACCTGAGAGGTTCAGGTGGTAAGCGATACGAGACGGCGCGACCGATGTCTCGTTCCCCCAGAAAGAGGCGGCTGACATCGATTCTGTTTCGACTTTCAGGAGATCGTCATAATCACCGCCCGTTATCCCTACGAACACGCCGCAGGAAAGCGCCTCTTCAGCTGTCTTGGCATATCCGGCCTGCTCCAGTGCCAGATAAGACTGTTGCAGGAACAGTCTTTGCTGTGGGTCAGTCTGCACTGCATCCTGTGGAGAAAGATTGAAAAAGTCAGCATCGAAAATCGCAGCATTATCAATCAATCCGCCATATCTGACATCGGGAGCAGCAAGAGAGCCCTGACGCCAACGTTTGATCGTACTAACTGAATCAACACCCTCCGCCAGATTTTCCCAAAACTGCTCAGCATCCTGAGCTCCGGGAAACTGGCAAGCGACGCCTATCACCGCGACATCATCGTTGCCTGATGCCTCTGAAACACTGGCAGTATCGCTAGACTCAGTCATAAGTTGAGCTGGGACAGGTTGACATCGGACGACCACCTTGCCAATGTTTTCCCTATTTTCAAGATAGTGATATGCCTGTTGAATCTGTTCGAATTCAAACACCCGGCTAATGGTTGGGCTGATCCTGTTCTCCTTCAGATATTGCGACATTTCATTCAGATATCCGGGGATTGAAGCTGAATTCCTAAGCAACATTTTCCGAAGATCGATGCTATGAAATGACTGGTTATCATTCATCTTCGACAAATCAATCGATGTTGCCCCTTTAAGGCCAGTCATGGCGATTTCGACATACCGGCCACCATATGCCAGGCAGTCGATACCCTTCTGAATGGCATCTCCTGCCAAAGTGTTTATGACGATGTCGACCCCTTTCCCAGCAGTCATCTCCATCACCTGTTCGGCAAAATCTGTTTCACGGTAGTGAATCACCCGTGAAACTCCCATTTCTTTGAGATAGTCTAATTTTGCGACCGAGCCAGCAGTGGCAAATACCTCCAGACCTGCCTGTAACGCGAGCTGTACGGCAATTAAACCGGTACCTCCTGTCGCCGTTTGAATAAGGATTTTCTCTCCTGGATTCATCATCACGGATTTGAATATGTGATGCATGGTTAAAAACACCACAGGAAAAGCACAGGCGTCCTCGAACGGCACTTCTTCCGGTTTAGGGACCACAAGCGAAGCCGGGCAGTTAACGAAGTGCGCGTGTCCACCTAATTCACTTCCAGTTAACGCGATAACCGCATCGCCAATTGTTACATTGGATACATTTTTGCCGATCTTACGGACTACTCCCGCGACTTCGAAGCCTGGTGTGAAAGGATAATCCGGCATCGTAGGATACAAGCCCCTAACACACAGCAGATCGCCAAAATTCAATGAAAATGCTCTGACTTCTATCTGTACCTCTTGTGGCCCTGGGTCGCCGATGGACAGCGTTGCTAGTGAAATACTATCGATATTCCCCGGTCGGGCGATCAGAACCCTACTGTTTCCATTCACCGGCAGAAACTTCTCCCCCTGTATTGTTTCAACATCAGCCCGTACCGATGCGTTTTGGGGGATGGCGGAAGCAATTGCGGCTGCCTGAGCTGCAGACTGAGGGAGCGTCATTGGCCTAGATGTTGCTGGTAGCTTGATTGGTGTCGTTTCCTCTATGCTTCGCAGGTGGGCAGCCAGTCTACGAATGTCGGGATAATCAAATATTGCGGTGGTTTTTAGGGTGACTCCAAACTCATCATTGACCCGGTTCACCAGCTCGACACCAGTGATTGAATCAACACCATAGTCCGCGAACCCTTTATCTTCCGATACATCTTGTACCGACATCTCCATCGCAGTAGAGACCAGCTCTTTCAGCTTCTGAACTATTTCCTGAGAATCTACCGCCGAGAACGCCTTTTCCCCTGCGGTTGCCTCATCAGACGGAGCGAATGCCACAATTTTCTCGGACACCAGAAAATTCGCCAGTCCGCGGATATTGGGGTAATCAAAAATGACTGTGGTCTTCAGGTTGATACCAAAGGCATCATTGATCTGATTGACCAATTCAACTCCGGTAATTGAATCAACGCCGTAGTCCGCAAAACCCTTGTCATCGGAGAGGTCACTTTGATTCAACTCCAGCACAGAGGCAGTAACCTGTTTCAATCGAGCAAGTACATCGCTCGTGTCAGCTCCGGCGTTGGCCGTTGTAGTACGACCACCAGTTGTAAGTGCTGCGTCCTGGATTGTTGGCCGATCACTGATTGCAATACTCTCGTTTTCAGCAATGATGACGTTTTGGCCAAGATCTTCGCCACTGGAGAATGATTGCTGCAAGACGACAGAGTCTTTGAAGCCCGCTAACTCAAGTTGAGTTTGCCATCCGGAACAACTCAATAATGGTGAACCAGGTATCCTCACCTGTTTGTCATCAAACACCCACCAGCCCGGCAAAAGACCGAAAGTTAGAGTATATGGACTTTGTGCTGCGGTGAGTTCATTAAGTATCAGCCAACCGTCACTCTTCAGTAATGACTTGATATGGCCAAGTGAACGGCCGATATAAGGAGTGGCATGTATCACATTGGTCGCTAAAACCAAGTCTATCGTTCCGGGTTCTATGCCCTGCCCGTCCACCGCTTGATCGACATTAAACAGAGAAAACTCAACAAAGGGATACTGTTCCCCGAAAGACTGACGGCCATGTTTGGTAAACGCCAACGATATATCGGTATAGAGATACTGAATAGACTCTCTAAAGGGCGAAATGGCCTCCAGGACTGGTCTGCTTGTACCACCGGTGCCGGCACCAATTTCCATAATTCTTATTTTTTGCCGATTGTCCTGACTCTCTAACCTGGCCTTCAAATACCGAACGATGGATGCGGCAACCAGACTATTGCAGTGATCAGCCTGACGATTCCCGTTATAAATTCCCTCGACCAAGTGGAGAGATGCATTGGGGAACATGACATCACTAGCCGTTACCTTACCGGATAAAATACTCGGGTATTGTGAAAGGCAATGTTTGAGCAATTTAACGTGCGGGGCCAAGTCTGAATAACGCATCAGAAGCTTATCCAGATCGGTGACATCAACCTTCCGAAGGCGACTGTCGGCCACTGAAGCAGAAGTGATGAAACCTCCAGCGTTCTTTTCAAGGTAACCGCCCCGAACAAGTATCTTCAGTAATTCACCGAATAACTGTTCATGTTCAGGTTCAAGTTCCAGCTTCTGTGTTAACTCGACCATTGACCATGCCTCTTCAACCGTCTGGAATACCCCCAGCGACTGAAAAATGCCCAATAATACCGGAGGTAAGGCAGACGCCAGGGCTTTATCCTGCTCGGTCTGACGTTTCAGAAACAACGTATCTGCCTTGTATGTCAATAAATCCGGTGACAGTGAACGCAGCAGCGACTGCCCCTTCGAAATAATATTTGGCTCCCGAACGGAGGCATTGGTTACTTCGCCCAAGCCAGTCACTAACGGGCTTAGGAATTTCTCGGTCGCATGAATAGCCACAATCTGACTGTGCTCACTAGCCAATACTCTGGATATGGCCCGAATTCCATCTGGTGTACTGATGGAGAGAATTCCCTGAGCAGCTAATCGATCACGGTATGCCTGGGTGGACACGATTCCCACTTCACCCCAGTATCCCCAGTTGATGACTTTGACGGGATAAGATTCCAAATCGTTCAGGTAGTCGCTATATGCGTCTTTAAAGGCACACCCAGCCGCATAATTACTCTGCCCGGCATTGCCCCAGAATGACTGGGCGGAAGAAAAGACAAGCATAAAGTCCAACTGATGCGCGGCCAGTGTGTGATGAAGGATCCCCAACCCTTTCACCTTGGGATCCAGAGCTGAAATGAACTGTTCTTCGTCCATACTGAGCACAGAGCTATCCTGCAAAACGATAGCCGAGTGCACTGCACCATCGATATTCCCAAAACGACCTGTCGCTTTTGCCACAGCAGCTTTCATACTGTGTTCATCACATGCATCAGCCTGTAGATACAGGACCTCAGCACCCAACTTTTCCAACGCCGTAACCGCTTCCTGTTTCGCTCCTGATAAGGAAGAGCGCCCTATCAGTATCAGTCGTGCGGAAAAATGTTGCGCCAAATATCGGCTAAAGGCCAGCCCGATACCGCCGAGTCCTCCCAGGATCAGGTACACCCCTTTGTGCTTGTAGTGGGGCATCTCACTGGTGTCATCAGGGAGTGGTGATGGAATCAAGTGTTGCTCGAGCTTAGTCCCCTGGCGGATCGCAACAAGTTTTCCTGAGTATGCCTTGTCTTGTTTGACCAAGCGTGCAATGTCTTCTACATCGCTCCCCTCAAAATCTGCGTCGATGATGCTGAGCTGCCATCTTGGAAATTCTCGACTTAGACTACGAGCAAATCCGTGGCAACTCGCGCCATAGGGGCTCACACTGGATTCTTCCGTGACTTTCATTGAATTGCCGGTAATCACTTTGAGAGAAAGTGGCATCTGCGAGTGATGCCGTCCCAAATGCCCAGCGATCCGATACAGCATGCGAACACCGAAGCGCTGGCTCAGTTCAATTTTCTCTACTTCATTCAAGGTCTCTTTCGGACAGTTCCAACACCCGCCCAGAAAATAGATTATCTCGGGGTTATCAATTTCGCTGAACAGCCGTTTCAAAGCCACTGGATCGTCGACACCCAGTAACCAGACCTTTTCATCTAAATGACTCGACTGATCTGACAGTTGAATCCTAAATATATTATCGTCTTGATGCTGCCGGGCTATCGATTCCGCGAGGTCTGCAGCATTCTCCGGATAGATAAGCCATACATTTTGGGTCGGGGCAGCCAGATTCCCGCTGTCAGTCGCTTCCGACTGCAGTTCTGCCGGCCTCCATTGCGGGGCATAGAAAAAATTAGACAACTTGTCTTTGGATTTTCGTAAACAAATATCAGAAATTCGCACACACAATTGACCCTCTTCGTCAAGCAGGGAGGCACTGTACTGGCCGCTGCCTTCTTCACGAACATAGCCGATACAGCTTGAATTCAGGGGTTTGAACTGCTCAATACTGCCTATAGAAAATGGCAGCAATGGACCTGTCTGTTGCTCCTGTATACCTGCAATCATCTGGAGAGCACCATCCAGCAAGGATGGCGACAATTGATAATCCAGGGAATGGCCTTGTGCATTTGCAGGCACCGCTAATACGGCCAGGGCTTCTTTATCAGAAGAAATAAGGCTTTCAACCGTGGTAAATAACGGTCCGTATTCCACTCCGTTTGAAACAAACTGCTGATATAAAAGACTTGGTTCCGTAACGTTCGACAGTCTCCCACGAATTTCTTCGATATCAACAGGGGGAGTGTCAGGCACATTGAGGATATTCGTCTGAAGCTTGCCCTGGCTATGCAATACCTTTTCCGCGCCCTCGTAAGCGTATAACTGGAAACTTCCTTCACTGCCGCTGAAGTCCAGCGCGATATGCACGGCAGCGTTATCGTCATTAACAACCAGAGGGCGTAACCATATCATCTGGGAAATATGGTACACCGATGCCATCTCCATCTTAGTTAATGCTTCAGCAACCATCTCGACCTGTGCGGTCCCCGCCAGCATGAACTCACCTCCGACACGGTGATCCCGAATGAAAGGTAAATCCACTGACAAATACTTATCAAACACGATCCCATGATCCATACTTTGAGTTGGATTCATGCTGTCCAGCAATGGGTATCGAACTTGTCTGACGTTTTCTGCTTGTGGTTGTGACTGGCTAATCCAATAATGATCACGAGCGAACGGATAGAGCGGCAGAGAGGTTTTCGCATATTGCTTGCCCTGATGCAGAACACGCCATTCAACAGGCTCACCTTTGATCCATTTCTGTGCGATTTCCCACAAGACTGTTTCTTGAGAGGAGCGATTGTGCTTGAATAGCGGTGTTGTGCTCTCTCCGATTTTTCCCGCCAAATAGTTCCCGTTATCCTGCAGTGTTCGATTCAGATAGCCGTTAAGTCCGGTCAACAATTGATCCACGCTTTCTGCCACAACTGCCAGGCGGCAATCTAACTCAGGGCGTCCAGTCTGAAGGTTATACGCCAGTTGTGCGAACTTTTGCGGAGACGCGAATGCACCTGCGCTGGCTGTAATAAAGTCACAAATATTCCTGACGTATTCATCAAGCTGAGCCTCCCTTAACGCAGAGAAGACAAATAATTGTGTCGTTGGCAGAAATACCTGGGTTTCGAGCTGAATATCAGCCTTCGGGATATATTCTTCGATGATCAAATGGGCATTGGCTCCACCGGCACCAAACGAGCTGATGGCAGCTCTTCTCGGGTAGGATGAATCAGAAGAGTACTTGCCATTTTGAATCTGTTCGGCAGTATGCCAAGGCCCTAGAACCTGCTGGGGTTTAAATCGGGTTTTCTGCCAGTCAATATTGTTATTCAGTTCTGTAGAGTGGAGAGAAGGAACTATTTTTTTGTGCTTCAGTTGCAACAGCACTTTTGTTAGCGCCGCCATACCGGCAGCAGACTCCAAATGACCAATGTTGGATTTCACCGACCCAATTGGCACAGGTTTTTCTTGTTGATGCGCTTCGCCCTGAGCTTCTCGGGAAAATGCTCTATCCAGCCCATTCATTTCGATTGGATCACCCAGAGCCGTTCCTGTTCCGTGAGCTTCCACATAACTGATGGACGGTGCCGGTACACCCGCCTTGTCCAATGCTGCAGAAATCAGTTGTCCCTGTGCGACGGGATTCGGCACTGTAAATCCATTGGTCTTACCGCCATGATTGACTGCACTGCCTTTAATCACAGCGTGTATCTGATCCCGGTCTTCAATCGCTTTTCTGAGGGGCTTTAACAACACCGCACCGACACCTTCACCCGGTACATAACCGTCACCTCCGGTGCCGAAACTCCGGCAGCGGCCATCACTGGATATGAATCGGTCTTTGGTCAGTAACTGATATTTCCAGGGATGAAGGGAGAGATTTACACCTCCGGCCAGAGCGATGTCGCAATCCCCCATAGCAATACTATTACAGGCAAGATGAATGGCACTGAGCGAGGACGAACACATACTATCCAGCGTCATGCTGGGACCACTAAAGTTATAGTGATATGAAACTCGATTGGCAATAGCGGCAAAAAAAGCTCCGCCACGCTGGGCTTTTTCATTCTCGAACAACTGATAGTGACTGTACATCGCACCGACGTACACCCCGACCACTTGGTCATTCAGACTTTGTTTTGTGTAACCGCTGTCCTGCAGGGTATGCTCTGCTATCTGCAGAAATAACCGCTCCTGAGGGTCTATATAACGGGCTTCCTTGGGCGAAATATTGAAGAAAAGCGGATCAAAACAATCCACATCATCAATAAATCCTCCCCACTTACAAATACTACGCTGTTGTTGCTCGCTGGGATTTTCATAATCCCGCCAGTCCCAGCGCTGCCGGGGGATTTCGATGATGGAATCCCGGCCATTACACAAATTATCCCAAAACTGATCTAAATTCTCAGCATCCGGATAGCGGCCACTC
Organism: Photobacterium sp. GJ3; assembly: GCF_018199995.1. Lineage (NCBI taxonomy): Bacteria > Pseudomonadati > Pseudomonadota > Gammaproteobacteria > Vibrionales > Vibrionaceae > Photobacterium > Photobacterium sp. GJ3. Next base: position 1,193,865 of record NZ_CP073579.1, read on the forward strand.
ACACCGATAATAGCGATGTCAGTCAGGTCAGATATATCTGGGGACACTCCAGCTTCGTCGAAATTTTCGCTTATCCGAGATACGTCTTGATTGACTTCGAGATGACTGATGTCTTCCTGGCTAGAGTAAGTTCCCAAGAGCTTTGCCAGTGCATGTTCATGTTTTTTCGTGACATACTCCGCCAATTCCTGCAAGGAACGGTACTCAAAAAACAACGTCTTTGACATCGGTCCAAGATCAGACTCTAGCTGTCGGTTCAAGTCCGTTATCATGATCGAATCGATGCCGTATTCGTCAAAACTGGCATTAACCCTGATGCTATCCAAAGGCAGCTTGGTCACATCGGCAAGCTGTTTCTTTAGGTATTCCAGAGCGGCACTTCTTAAGGTTTGGCTGGACTTCATCGATTCACTTTCCTTGTTTGTGGCAAAGCTGCTATCAGCGGATTCATCTAAGCTATCAGGTAGCTGGGCGTTGACTAATGACCCGTGATCCAAGCTTTTGTAAAAAGCCTTGTGCAGCTTGTTTTCGCTGGCATTGAATAACAAATAGTGCCCGGGCTCATGGGTGAACAGACCACCAAAAGCAGCGAGTCCTTGAGGTGTTGTCAGAGGTGTCATTCCCAACCAATCATCAAGATAAGCGAGAACATTGGTGGCCACTTGCATCCCACCTTCTGCCCACAACGGCCAGCCTATTGAATAGGTTTTGCCCTGACGCTGATCTTTTTGTCTTAGCCGTTCCCGATAAGTGCAGAAATGATCAATAAAATTATTTGCATAGGCGTAATCTGTTTGCCCTGTATTCCCGAGCACGCCAACAAAAGAGGAAAAGCAGATAAAAAATGCCAGCGGATCTTGCTGTGTATGAAAGTCCAGCCACTGTGTGCCGGCGATTTTAGGGGCGAGTACCTGTTTCGAATCCTCTCGGGATTTGTTGATAAGAAAAGCATCCCGATTCAATCCTGCAGCATGAACCACGCCTTCAATATCACCATATTTCTGTCGAACCATCTGCAAAGTATCGCGAACAGAATCACGGTCTGAAATATCGCAACAATAATATGCGACTCTGATGCCTTGTTTTAGTCGTTCGTCAAGCAGCCGGCTTTTATCCCCTGTTAAAGGAGAACGCCCAAGCAAGACAACCGTTCCTTTAGAACGACCTGAAAAATACTTCAGGAAGATCTGTCCTAAGCCGCCCAGCCCACCGGTCAGGAGGATGACACCGGTGGTAGAAAGCAAACTGCGATCTGATGTAGCCTCATCGCCAATGGATAGAAATGGATGGTTGTCATCGGTCGTACCACTGACAGCATGCAAGAAGCTTACTTCTCTCTGAGCTTGACGATACCTGACTTCAAACTCCCACGGTTCCCTGCCTCCGAGTTCAGTTGACAACCATTGAGCGATTCTGCCAGCTCCCACTTCATCCGGGGCAGCAACAGCAACCGTTTTCAACAACTGTCCTGGATTTTCATTGTACAAAGCGCGGCCAAATCCGCTGAGGGAGGAAAAATAGCACGACGCCAAAGATGGACTGTGCTCATACAACAATAACGTCTTGCAGGTATTTTCTGCAGGATGGGCCAGTCGGCTCTTAAACCACAACATGACCGGATAAAAGCTTTGTTCCAATCTGGAAGCGATTGCTTCTTCCCTCAATTCTTCACTGGCAGAGTTTGGTGAAGATGACGTTATTGACGGGCTGAATATAGTCAGGTCAGGCAATAGGCTTGTGTCTCTCAGCTCATCAACCAACCGGAAAACATGAGACGCATTGCTCATATCAAGTGTAAAACGATCTTCACTAACCCGGGCATACTCGTCTCCTGGAACCACCACCACATGGCGCTTCACTCTGCTGGCCAACTCTGCAACAGCATCAAGGAAAGGCTTAGCCGTTGACGGCTCCATAAACGTTAGCAATACCTGACTGCCAAGTTCCTCTCCATTTATTCCTTCCCCATTTAAGGGGACCTCTCTTTGGCCATGCCACCGTACCTGATGGAAGCAAGATGAGCCTGCTAAAGGCTGCTGCTCCTTGGGCATTTCCTTCGGGTTTTCTCTCAGGCATACGGTAAGGCGATTGAGGCTAACCAGAATCCGTCCTTGCCTGTCAGTCATGTCAACATCAAACCGCTTCAATCTGGCATTGCCAGTGTCTTCCGGTATGAGCCTTATATTCACCAGGCATTCAGCTGCAAGCGGTTGAAAAAGTGCAATTTCTTCTATCAGGTATGGGAGGTATTGCTCGTTTGTATGCTGACCTTCAATCAGAAGACAAGCTTGCAAAGCACCATCAATTAACGCAGGAGGAAGACCCATTGAGGGGTTGATGCTGAACTGCAAGTCCTCAGGCAAAGTAAGCAGAGCAAAGCCCTCCTCGTCTCCAAGTCTTAAATGATCGATGGGACGAAGCTTTTCACCATAAGAAAAGCCTTTCCGTTGTAGCCTTTGGTAGCAATCACGGGAAGAAAGGAGGTGCGGGCAGCGCTTGCGGATTGCATCCAGATCAAGGACTTCAAGGTCTCGATTGGGAGACTTGTGGAACTCTATCCTTCCCTCAGCAAATCGGTCTTCCCCATTGGAGAATACGAAATCCAGTGGATTGGGTAAGTCACCGCTAATGTTTAAGTGGAGTATCTGCTGATCGTTATCCGCGACATAAGGTTCAAGCCACCTGACTCCACGAAGGGATATCTCGCCAACACCAGACATGATCATTGCCTGTTGAGCAATGATGCTCATGTACGCCGCTGCCGGAAGCACTTTCGTGCCCGATACGACATGATCCTTCAGGTAATATTCGGCTCCACTAAATTTCAGTTCATATTGCCTTGTTCGATCTTTAGCTGTGCCAATAAACTGAAGCGGCCAATGTCTGGCAGATGAAGTTTCTGAATCGATTCTATATGTAGGGCCTTCGGACTGAGGACCACCGCCCTGGTCTGCCGTAAACCAATAAGATGATTGATCGAATTGATACTTGGGAATATCTACAAATATCCCACGACCACTCATCAGGGCCCGCCAATTAACATCGACACCAGAATGATAGAACTCCGCTACCAAGCTATACAATTGCCAGCTCTCAACATCATCCGGTTGCGACGAGTTGTGGCCTGCAAAGGTATTAAAAGAGCGTAGCTCATGCAAACGCAGGGGAACGCCCAAAGAAAGACAATGCGTATAAGTCGACGCCGACCAATTCCTTTTTGAATTGCTCCGTGTCAGCCATTGCTCTGATGAGCTCGCAAGATTCACCCAAAATACCTGCTCTTGAGGAGAGTCGGCAGTATTCAACTCGATCTGATGTTTATGAAACGAAACCTGATGCAATACCTCTAAATAAGAACAGTTCTCCGATAGCAGCTCGTTGTGATCAAGCATTTCGCCTAACTCGCAGACCAAGTCTAGTGTATCCTCCAGACCGATAACCCCGGCAGCATTAGCCGCTGCGAACCAACCTAAACCTTCCGCCTGAATGCCTTGAGGAATAATTCCCAGTTTCTTGAACAGAGCAAATTGTGCTATCTGGACACTGCACCAGGCCGGGAATCGATATGAGTAATCTGACATCAACGACTGATTGTCGCCCCATAGCGCCTGCGTTAATGGAACCTCAAACCAATCTTTAAGGTATTGCGCACATCGGTCCAGAGACCGCTTGAACTCCGGGTGGTTGTCGTATAGATTTTTTCCCGGAAACGGTATTGAACGGGATGTCGGGACCGATTCAAAAAAGCATTGGAGTTGTATGATTGAATCCCGGAAATCAACCGAATCAGTTGACCTCAGTTTTGAAATCAGCTCTTCACGAGAAGATCCATGAAAACAACGGCGATATTCAAAATCAGCCCTGTTGACAGCTGCACTAAAGCAAATATCCGCGAGGTCCATAGACCTGCTCTCTTTTCCGGTGAGGACTACCTGATATTCCTGTATCAACCGATTTAAACTTTTAGGTGTCTTGGCTGACAGTTTGAGGAGATAGCCTCCCGCTGGTCGACTGATCCTATCGTAGTTCTTTCGTTTGGCTCTAGGCGCTTCCTCTACGATCACGTGTACGTTAGTACCGCTAAACCCAAACGAACTGATACCTGCCATCAACTTCTTTTCCTCCCAGAGACAAGCATCTTTACCCAATATACTCAGCCCGGTCAGAGGCGAAATCTGTTCATTTCGGGTGTGATAGTGGATCTGGGGGGGAGCTCCCGATGCTGCATGGCCATGACGACTTTGATTAATCCAGCGAGTCCGGCAACAGCTTCTGTATGACCTATATTGGCTTTAACCGAGCCAATCAACATATCTTTGGTTCGCCGGGTGCCATTGGTCTCTCCGTATACATCGTTCAACGCCTCGATTTCGATGGGATCGCCCAGTCTCGTGCCGGTCCCATGCATTTCCACATAGGAAACCTGATGGGGCTCTACCTCGGCAGCGGTCAAAGCAGATTGAATAACTTGTCTTTGGGCAAGGCCATTGGGTGAGGTCAACCCGTTACTTCTACCATCCTGATTAACGGCACTACCGCGAATCACCGCCAGAATATTATCCCCATCCTTTTGGGCCCGGGATAACCTTTTCAGTACAATAACGGCGCAACCTTCGCTACGTACATAACCATCAGCTTTATGATCGAAGACTTTACAGCGACCGTCTTTGGCCAGCATTCCAGCACCGGCAAAAGCGTTGGTCAGTTCAGGGGACAATATAAGATTGACGCCGCTGACCAATGCTACTTCACACTCATCATTTTTAAGGCTTTGGCAGGCTAAATGGACTGCTGTCATGGATGAAGAGCATGCTGTATCCACCGATAGTGTCGGTCCCATAAAACCAAATGTATAAGCAATCCGCCCTGCAGCTGTTGAAGAGGAATTCCCGGTCGCGTAATAAATCCCACCTCCGGGGTTTCCTGAATAGCGGTTTTGCAACAGCTCATAGTCGTGAGTGAAAATGCCTGTAAATACTCCAATGGGGCGTTTTTTAAGATTTTCAGGAACGATGCCCGCATCTTCCAATGCCAGCCATGTCTGTTCCAGTAGCAAGCGTTGCTGAGGATCTAGGTACTCTGCCTCCCGTGGAGTCACCTGAAAGAAAGCACCATCAAACAGATCAACCTGATCCAGGAAACCGCCATGACGATTTGTCAGTGTATTATTTGATATATATCGTCTTGCAACCCCGTCAGGAGCATAACCAATGGCATCCCCTCCTTCTGACAGAAGTTGCCATAGCCGTTGAGGGCTATCGACTTGCCCGGGAAAGCGGCAGGACATCCCAATGATTGCGACAGGCTCAGCTTCAGAATCTACCTTTTTTTTGACCGAGCTTTCGGAGGGTGAAGCAGATCTGGCAAGGTTTTCTACGATTTCGTCTACGGAACCATGCTTGAAAAAAAATGTCGGAGGTATGTTGCTTCCGATCACTTTGTTGATACGGTTTCTTAGCTGCATCAGAGCCATGGAGTCAATCCCCATATCTTTTAACGGTCTGGAATGACTATAGCCAGTGCCTGTCTGATTACCCGTTAGCGCCAATACCTGAGACTTGATCGATTCAGCTAAAGCTTCAGCATCCAGATTCACGACTTCTTTAGCATGCTGAGGGGTGTCTTTTCTGCCCAACGCCAGTAAGTCGTATTCAATGAGGACCCCGATTCCCAAATTCTGCTTATCTTCAGGTCTGAACCCTTTCACGATTCCACGAACTTGCGCGCCGTGTCCCCGGTGAAAAGTGACCAGTGGATCAACACTATCGCCCTCAGACATGACATAGCGTTCCATTTGTGTTTCGTTACTGCCGGTAAATTCGGTACACCGGGTAACAGCACACACTTTGTCAATCCTGTCATCGGACATGGAAATTAGCAGTGCTCCAGAGAGAAGTGTGTCGCCAATCCCCATTTCCCGATATTGGGGGAGCACATTTAGCGCGATCAATTGAGTTGTCGGTGCCCCGTCGCGATGAATCCTATAGGCATTGATGTAGTCTCCCTGATAAACATCATCCGGAGACTCAATTCTTTGTGAGTACACAACTCCCGCGATTTTGTTATCAATTGTTAGCAGCCAATTGCCTTCCCTGCAGTAGGAAAGCCTCTGCAACAGATCGTGTCGCGTAACCTGTAAGTGATCAGCCCAACACAGTTGTTCCAGTTGATACAGTTCATCCAAGTCTTCCAGTGTGGCCCGGCGAACTGCGTAAGGCGCATTGTGGAAATGACAAACGGCCTGAGAGGTTATACGGCTGTCTTCCGGATAACCCCGCCAAATCTCTCTGTCACAAAACATTTGTTGCTGCGCAGCAGTAACAAGAAGATCCCAAGCCGATAATGAATGTTGACGCTCAAGTGCATCAATCGTATTCACTCGACTTAAAACAGACTGCAGCTTGGCGTGTTGTAGCGAATCACTGTCGAGAGTTTGTTTGGCTGAAAAGGATGCTACACAAATAACACCATGACGCCCCCCGACAGCTTTCCATTGTTCCACCCGTCTCTTGTAGTCAAAACAAACACGGCTATAACCAGGAAAGTGATCGATGAACAGGACCTCGTCTTCCTGATATAGATCTCTTGATTCAAGTGCCTGCTTTATGCTTAATAAGTTGTCTCCTGATGCCTTCAGCAGGAGGTGATCAATCCCCTGCTGCGTTAGCAAAGCGCCAGCTCTCTCAAGCTCTTCCGGATTATTGTTAACACCAATCAGCAGCGGCAGATTTCCAGATTCTGAACTGTTTTCTTCAAGGACACTTGCAACCCAGGCTAATAATGAGCCGTTGCCACAAAGACAATCAACAATGACTCGCGGGCCCGGAGCTTCTCCGTCTTTTTGGGTTGCTTTGAGTGCTTCGCCCAGTGCATTTAGTGCATGCTCTGTATTGAAGTGCGGATTCTGTATGTTCTCGGGAAAAATCGGTAGCTGATTCGAGGGATTGGCCTGCCCGCTATCATTTTTCAGAAGTTTGTCGATGAAAAGGTATCGGTGAGCAAGCTCAATTTCCTCCTCTCCTGCGGAAATATGTTGATATAGAGCTATACCGGATTCGGTCATTATCAGGTTGTTCTCATCCAGTTTTGCCCACCCCAAGCTGAGAATCAGCCTTTCCAAGAGAGCTTTGTATTCAGACTGAATCGGTCCGATAGATATGTGGTGTATGTGATTATCTGAAACCTGCACCCATTTCCGGCCGATATAACAGAACAGAGGAAGCAACAGCGCTGCATGACTATAGCCACCATTTTCTACTGACTTGTTCTCAAGCTCTGTCAAAACTTGCGAAGCAAATGAAAACACGACATCACGGTCATCAGACTTTCTCTGGTCAGATGAAAGTACGGCATCAAAGTCGATGCGGTAAAGCGTTATCCAATCCTCAAGTTCGGTGACTCTCTCAGGGTTGAGGCGAAGGATAAGATTGTTATTGTCATCGGTTTCAATAAGTCCCAGAGTTTTCAGATAGTCGATCAGTTGATCCAAGCGGAGAAGGTCAAGGCCCAGCTCAGTGGCAAGCATGGTCGTCGTATATTTAGCTGAAGATAAAAGGTATTCAATAACCCGCAGACGAAAAAGGGCACTCACAACGGGGACAACACCATACCCAACTACATATTCAGACATCTTGTGTTTCATACTTATCATCTCCATCCCTGAATGTCTAAAACCGCCATCTGGCTGTCCGCCCGAGACGAGAACCGCCATGATCTGGGCATCCGTTAAACCTCGGTCGAACGCTGACAGAACATACGCTCGATTAACTTCCCGTGCATGATCCAAGCCTTTTTGCACGATGTGACTCAATTAACTTTCGTAACTTTTCATCAAGATGTTATTCAGTCTGTTACGCTCAATGACAGCTGCCAGATAAGCCAAACGATTGCCACTCACACCGCCACAGCAAACTTGATGAACCGCTGTAAAATCGAACCATCTATTGAATAGACATTTCCTGCGCTGCTTTATTAGATGAATATTTGGGTACTTAGTAACTGATAAACCACTTTTTAATAAAGCATTTTGTGCGATAACGTGCTAACGTAAAATAATACAACCCATGATTCGTGATGATGCCAGAAATTAATTGACTCCCGCAGAACAATGATTCTAGCGATAGGTATTTATTGCTCTGGCTCAACCTCCCGATGAGTGCATCTATTACATGGAACCCGACACTAACAGAGTCACGACCCTTAATAAACCATACAATTCAATATGTTAATATTTACTCTTGAGTTCAATAATTCCACACCTCGACACATAGAGGCACTGACTGTGGTGTTTTAAATCTGAATTCCGGACTGAATTTTAGACTTTTTTCTTCGCCATTCTGTCACCGAATCTATCAATAACTGAATTCACAGTAACTATGCTTAAGAAGTCTGATTCACTATGCCATTGCACTAACCTTCGAAGTTATCATTTTCAATTATTTGGTGATTTTTTCGAGTCACATCTCATATAAAACACCCACAATACATTAAATTTCAAAATGAGTTGCATTCATGCAGTTATATTAACGTCAGCTGAACAACATATTTTTATACAAGCTTGGCTCCTTCAAGAGGCAAACGGATATCAAAACTGCTCTGTATTATCGATTTACCGCAATATTGCCACTTGCTCCTGGCCAGTAGCACAGGCGCGTTGCTATAGACACCGATGTTTGATGCCTACAACGAAGCAGTGGCAATCGATTAAAATTTTAGGTGCATGCCTGATTCCATCGACTAGCCGTGAGTACACTGCACAAGATTCCAAGATACCCAAAGTAATAGAGAGCAATGAAACTAGCTGTGGATCATGAGAAAACAGAAGTGATTGAGGAAGAGAAGCTCAGCATGATATCCCGGCCTATGAAGTATGGACATTCAATACAAAACAATCGCTGATGGATTATAAAGTGATTAATTTATAAAAAGCCCAGATAGGGAGTTCCAATGAACCATAACGCTGATTCCCTCAAGAAAGGCTTTTTAAATTAGGGGAAACATTTAAAATTGGCATGCTTTGAAGATTGCTGTAAATATCAGTATCCCCAGTTCTTTCATTTCAGGGATAACAACCTGAGCTGCTGTTCCTGATAATGCTCCAATTGGCATTCTAACGACTCTCACTGCAGAGCATTAAGTATGACTCAAATCTTGCCGTGTAAGACTTTAGGCTCAGACTTAAACCATCCCTGATGAGGATGGGGGACAGACCCACTGAATGGAAGATATCCCCATAAATCACCACCCCCGCCTCAAAGAAACCACAACCTGAGCCAACCCCACCAAGGCAGCCGATATCAGAAACGTCACCCCAAAGGCGGTAGCCGGTTGATTCTGAGTTGCCGGAAACAGCGTCGATGTGAAAAAGTAGAACCATCCCATCACCGAAGCGCCAGCCATCAGGCCGAGATTCCGAGAAAAATGAAGCCATGCCGATGTCACCCCTTTTTGCCCTTCCTGAACATCTGTCATCACGGCGGTATTATTGGCCGCCTGAAACATAGCATAGCCCGCGGTCACCAGAATGAGAGCAAAGAGATAGACAGGTACAGAAGTCCAGAATGCGCTGGCAGAAATCAGGACGCAACCCAAGAGCATGACCCAAAGGCTGACACGGACCACAACGCCTGACCCCAAATGATCCGTGAGCTTTCCGGCAGGCGCGCCAGTCAGGGCAGAAACAATCGGTCCGACCGACAAAATAGAGCCAATTTGCGCTGGTGAAAGCTGCAGGCCATCCGTGAAATAAAAGGGGCTCACAACCATGGTTGACATAATAATGGCCGAAACGCAGACATTCGCGGTCAGACTGCCTGCCAACACCGGATTTTCAGTAATCTGTGCCAGAAACCGTCCTGACTTCGCCGATTTAAGGGGCACAGGCGGATTGTCTGGCAACTGCCGGGCCAGTAACAACAACGCAAACAGACCAAAGGGGACGCTGACATAGAACAGCGCATGCCAGTCATAATGCGAGATCAAATAGCCGCCCAAGACCGGGCCGAGTGCCGTCCCGATTGCAGAGGTTGTGCCTAAAACCCCCATCGCTGTCCCGGTTTTGGTCGCAGGAATGAAGTCTCCGACAAAGGTCATCGCCAGGCTGATAAATATCGCGGCCCCAATCCCCTGGACCAAACGCGCCGCAATTAGCTGTGTCAGGCTTTCCGACACAATACAGGCAATGATCCCACAGAAAAAGATGCCGATACCAAAAAGAAACAGTCGCTTCCGGCCATAGCGATCACCCCATATACCCGCCATTGGCATCAGGCATGTCATCGCCAGCAGATAAACCACAACCAGCCACTGCACCTCAGACATAGACACTGAAAAAATACGGGCCAGCCTGGGCAATGCTACATTGACGATACTGATATTGAACGAAGAAAGCAGCACAGCAACGGCTAACCCCAGTAGTGAGAACCAGTTTGTCATCGACAGCTTCTCTGCCTTTTCTGCCTGTGAAATTTCCGCTTTCATGAAGCACACTCCAATTTGAGACCCGAGATAAAAGTCATCTTAAAATCCGGCCTTGTTTTGCGGAAGACGCATCATTTACACTGATTGAATGCATGAAACGCCATAGGTAGACAAATGAAAGTACTCGACTTGAATCTGATTCCGGCCCTGAATGTCCTGTTAGAAGAACGGAACGTTGCCCGCGCAGCGAAACGGATGAATTTGAGTCAGTCTGCCATGAGCAGAACGCTGGCACGATTGCGCGTCACCATGGACGATCCGGTATTAGTCCGGGCCGGACGGCATCTGGTCCCTTCTCCCAGAGCGCTAGAAATTCAGGCGCAGGTCAGCCAGCTGACCATGGACGCCAGAGCTATTCTGACCCCTGCTGTCCCCGTCAACATTGCCAGTCTGGAGCGAACGTTTACACTGTTCGCCAGTGATGGATTTGTGGAAAGCCTGGGTGGGGCGCTGGTGAAACGCATGACAGAAGAAGCACCGCGGAGCCGTGTTCGTTTTATCAGCCAGTCTTCACCACAAGGCGCAGGTCTGCGGGATGGCAGCGTCGATATTGAAATCGGAAAACTGAGGGAAACCACCCATCCGGAACTCAAAGTACGTCGATTATTTGAAGATCACTTCATCGGTGTGGTGTCCGCTCAACACCCGCTCAGCCAACATCTGGTGTCCGCTGAGCAATACTTTAGCGCCGACCATATTGGTATCACCAGAGTTGAGGAAGGCAAAAGCCACCTCGAAACCCTGCTGAGCGAATCCGGACAACGGCTCAATATCCGTGCCTCCGTCGGCAGTTACACCAGTGCTGTCACCTTAGCCAGCGCCACCGCCTTAGTTGCCACTGTCCCCGCCAAACACACACAAAGTTTCCGGCAGGGGATGCATTGTTTTCCACTGCCTTTCACCGTGCCGCCGATACCCATCTCCATGCTCTGGCATCCCAGAATGAATGCCGATCAGGCCCACGGCTGGCTGAGAAAAACAATCGTCGACATCAGTCGTGAACTCTGAATCGGAGCACCATCAATCACCACACTGCCCACACCTCATTCAGATCAAAGCGGTATTTGTACGCCATCACCACGTTGTGACCCTGAAAGTCGTGATTTTTTTCGCTGAGTATCGGGCTGAAGTTATAGAGCTGGAACTGATGCGGCCCCTTGTTGGCTTCCAGATATACATTGATGGCCATGCCAAAGCCGCCGAAGTTCACATCACGGGTTTCACCCCGCTGTTCTGCAATATGCGTGATTTGATAATGACCTTTCAGATCCAGATAGCCTGCCCCAAAACCGAGACCAGCTTTGGCATTCCAGTCAGCGCCGGCATCCCGGTGCCAGTGGTAGAACAACACAGGCACCGCTGTCATGGCATAACCTGTCACCGACGTGCCGAGATCGACTTTTTCCCGGCTGTTCTGCAGTTCCTGCTGGCCCGCCTTGAAAAATGACCAATCGAGCTGAAACTGCACGCCAAAGTTTGAGTCTTCCGCAAAATAATACGGCGATGAGACCAGAGAAGCCGTTGGGAGTATATGGAAACCACTGGTCATCACAGCGACATTTTTATCCCCGTGTTCCGGGTCCTGAATTTCAATATTCGTGAAGGTACTTTGTAATCCAACGGCCAGTTCAACTGCCTGGCTGGCAGCAGGAAAAGCAAAGGACAAAATCGGTAAAAGAACGCGATACATCAGCAAACTGGGTCTGTCAGCAGAGAAAAACGAATCCTAACAGTGGCTTAGATTTTGAGCAACGAGAATCATCCGACGCCAGATGTTTGAGCTCAAAGCGATGCCCCCATCGAAACAGCACCCGCCTGATACGCTGGGGAAAACGGCCATTTTCTTTGATCAACCCGATGCTTTCCGCATATGAAGACTTTTATTTGTATACAGAACTGCATATCGCTTTAAGATGATGCCACCGATTCACCGAAAGTGAATGCACTTTCCCCAACACAAACAAAGGAGGATATTTATGTCGCAGTGGTGTTCAATCAACCCACGCTTTTTTGGTATTGATGTCCGCTCAAGAGTTTTTGATATCGCGCTGCGATAATCTCGACTTGAGCGAAAGATTCATCTCCGACCAAACGCGTCCATCCGAGTTTTCCTCATGCTCGAAGAATTATTGTCAGCTTTGACAACGGCTTTTTACGCCCAAAATTCTTGAGTTCTATATGAGTACTTTTTTAACTGCACAATCCCTGACACTCTCTTATACATCTTCGTCTTTATTCACGGATCTGAACTTTACGATCCATCACGGCGATAAAATTGGCCTGATTGGCCATAACGGCTGTGGCAAAAGTTCTTTGCTGAAACTCTTAGCTGGCCAACTGGAAGCCAGTTCAGGACGCATTGCCAAAGCCCAGTCCTGCCTGATGCGCTATGTTGAGCAATATATTCCGCATGCCTTGCAAACCACAACCGTGCTCTCCGCCCTGGCCGAGACACTGGCTGATGATGCGCTCTGGCGCGCAGAATTACTGCTGGACGAACTAGGGTTCAGTCCCGCGGATCGGCACCTGCAGGTTGCCCACTGCAGCGGCGGCCAGCAAATGCGTTTATTACTGGCCCGGGCTATCATCCACCAGCCGGATTTATTGCTGCTGGACGAACCGAGTAACCACCTGGATCTCCCTGCTTTGCTCTGGCTGGAGCATTTTCTTTCGAACTGGAAAGGGGCATTTGTGCTCGTCTCTCATGACCAGACATTGCTGGATGCGGTGACCAACAGCACCTGGATCATGCGCGATCGGTCCCTGCATCATTATTCACTTCCCTGCAGTGCGGCCCGGCTGGCGCTGCAAGAGAAAGATGAAACCGACCAGCTTCGGCATGCCAGCGAGCAGAAAGAAATCGACCGGATCGAGAAAAGTGCCAAGCGTCTCGCCATCTGGGGCAAAGTGTACGACAACGAAAATCTGGCCCGGAAAGCGAAAACCATGTTCGCCAGAAAGGAACGATTGGAAGAAACACAAACGGAACTGAGTGAAGGTGCTCCCTGGTCACTCACGCTTCAGGGAGAATCCCTGCCAGCGAACCGACTGCTGGCAATCACGCCTTTTTCAGTCAAACCGGCAACACATGCCAGTCCCTTGTTCGAGATGACTGAAATGCGTGTCCGAAGCGGTGATCGCATCGCGGTGCTCGGCAGCAACGGCTGCGGCAAATCAACCTTGCTCAACCTGTTGTATCAAACGTACCAGACTTCAGCGCTGCCTGCGGTGACATTTCACGATCGCTGCCGATTGGGCTATTACGATCAGTCTCAGCAGCAACTGCGTGATCAGGATGCCCTGACGGATGCATTGCTGTCTTTCGCTTCGATCAGTCGTGAACAGTGTAAACGGGCGCTGATCAGTGCCGGGTTTGAATACGCCAGACACAACCAGCCTGTGGCCTCACTCAGCGGTGGCGAACGGGCCCGGCTGTTATTTGTCGGACTCACACTGGCCCGCTACCACCTGCTGTTTCTGGACGAGCCGACCAATCACCTTGACTTAGACGGCAAAGAAGAGCTCGGGGAAACCCTGAATCGCTTTGAAGGCGCGGCGTTACTGGTCAGCCATGACCGCAGCCTGATTGAGCAAAGCTGTAACCGGTTCTGGTTGATCCACGACGGGAAGATCACGGAGCATCTGACGGCAGAAGCTGTCTATGCGCAAATGACGGCTCAGACGGCCCGGCACCTGAATCAGTCCGATCCCAATACTGTCCTGCAATCGGATCAGCCAGCCGCACCACACGACCATCCGGCGCAAAGTGATGAAGAACAGCTGCTGGCTCGCCTGATTTCGCTGGAAACCCTGCTGGACGATGATCTGAGACGCCGGCCAAAGCATCAGAAGCCGAGTTTGCAACGCGCATGGCGGGCGGAAATCGCCCAAATTACGGCACAGCTTGAACTCAGTTAACAAACGCTTAGTCCCCGAGGCAGCCGGAGGGTTGTCTCGGGATTCTCCCTAATGACACCATGCATTCGACGCAATAAAAACTTAATCCATGCTGCTGCGCAGATCGACCATCGACTGCTGGCTCACCAGAATCAGGCCATTCTGAGGCCGGTTGAGATCAACCACCAGCGTGACAAGCACAGCGAAAGCAAGCAGAAGCGGAATCACTGCAATCAGCCGTCGCTTACCGGAGTACCCCACTTGCGTGCCCAGCGCAATCATTGCGAGCGCTGTAATGGCTGTCAGTGCGAACCAGATGCTGGCAGGAATCCGGCTCCGCAATGCCCCTGTCACTCTTTTTTCATGCATATCGATCAGATCATTGGTTGCCTGAACCATCAGCGACGTCAGTGGGCTTGGCTTTGCAATGGCAGCAGCCGAAACTGCATCCCAAAGCTGACGATGAATCACAAGTGATTTGCTCAAAGCTTCATTGATATCACCGCCGCTGGCCGCGTCGAGTCGGATATCGACATAAGATTTAAGCAACGCTTTCACAATCCTTTCAGAGGATGTCTCCAGCAGATCCGCCCGCAGATAAGCGGTGCCAATCACATTCGCTTCTTCAAGCACATTATTTCGCCGAACCTCATGCTGGGAGGAGGCAATGGAAAACGTAAACGCGAGCACAAACGCCAGCATCCCCAGCAGCCCGCCCACCATGGATCCCAGCGGGCCAGGAACTTCTTTATCTTTCCGGGCAAAAGCATGACGGCCAAACTGAAAGCCAATTTCGCAGAACAGCAACATCAGCAAAGCAATGCCGACAAAGATCAGAGCGATCGGCAGGGATTCAAACAGCTCGCCATTCATGGGCCACTCCTGATGCGGGTGCGACTGAATACCGCAGCGGGACAACTAAATCTGCCACCCGCTGTATTAGCATCACTATTGATTAAGCATATGCCGCAAATTCCAAAGGTAGCAAAAGGATTTCACCCGATATCGCTGGCATACAAACGCACTGAGCGAACTGTAATTTTTGCTCCCTTCAGCAAACAGGAATGACTCAAGGTATCAGAAACCCGCACAGTTTCCTTCAATTCACGGCCTGCCATGCAGTATGATGAGCAGCAACGAAGTTTTATGCTAAGACGGATTCTTCATGACCATCAGCAAACCTATCCCAACCAATATCATCACCGGCTTTCTGGGTGCCGGCAAAACAACCGCGATTCTGTCGCTGCTGGCGCGCAAACCTGCCGATGAAAAATGGGCCATTCTGATCAACGAATTCGGTAACGTTGGCGTTGATGGCGCGATGCTGGATCAGCAAGGTGCCATCGTCAAAGAAGTACCGGGCGGCTGTATGTGCTGTGTCGCCGGATTGCCCATGTCTGTGGGGATCAATGCCCTGCTCGCCCAGAAGCCGGATCGCCTGTTACTGGAACCAACCGGGCTGGGCCATCCGAAAGAAATCATCCATAAACTGACCTCAGGCAGCTACGCGGCCTATATTGACCTGAAAGCAACCATTACGCTGGTTGATCCGCGACAGTTTTCCGACAGCCTGTATACCGACAACCAGAACTTTCAGGATCAAATCGCGCTGGCTGATGTGCTGGTCGCAAACAAAATTGATGCCTGTTCTGATTACGATTTGCTGATGTTTGAGCAATACGCCGACGCGTGCGATCCTGCCAAACAAAAGATTGCACAGGTAGAACAGGGCCAACTGGATCTGGCCTTACTGAATGAACCCCGCATTGAACGTAAGGCGGCTCACAGCCACCACCATCATCATTCGGACGACGCGGCACCACTGCCTGGCCTGGAGCTGGCACCGGGTGAAACCTTCATCCGCAAGGAAAACCATGGTCAGGGCTATCACAGCTGTGGCTGGTTTTTTTCGACGGATCTCAAGTTCGATTTTTCGCAGCTGTTTACCCTCTTCTCCAACCTGAATGCACAACGGGTCAAAGCTGTGGTCAACACTGAACGCGGCTGTTTTGCGTTTAACGTGGTCAACCGGGTCGTCTCCGTCAATGAACTGACGCTGGAAGGATTCGAATCCCGGGTCGAAGTGATCGACAAAGACCTTCTGCCGTGGGACGAACTGGAAGGCATCCTGCTTTCGTTAGCCCAAACGGCCTGACAACGACTATGATTTATCAATGTTTTGGGAACACTTGCCACCTGAATTTTCGCAAGGAGCAATTATGCTAAACCCATCCACGGCGAAAGCCGTTATCGACCATGCGCTGTTTCTCGGCGCAGATTTTGCCGAGCTGTTTGTGGAACACCATCAGTCCGGTTCTGTTGAATTCAATGCCGGCGACGTCGACAAAATTAACGGCGGGATCGATTTTGGTATCGGCATCCGCTTATTCTTTGGCCACAAGGTGCTGTACGGTTACACCAACAGCACGGAAGAAGAAGAACTCAAACGCGTCACCAGTCTGCTGGCCGCCAAAGACAGCCGCGACCAGATTGCGCAGGCGACGGCACTGAATCTGACCCGCCAGAATGATCGCCATCCGGTCCGCCAGCCGCTGTCTCTGGATGCCAATCTGGAAGCGAAAATTGCTTTTCTGCGTGCCACCGATCAGGCTGCACGTGCTGAGAACGAGAAAATTGCTCAGTTCATCGGCCGAATTTTGCAGCGTCAGCAACAGGTCGAAATTTTTAACTCCAATGGCCTGCACATCGGCGATACCCGTCATTACACCCGCATTGCCGCGACGGCTGTGGCACAAAATGGCAGTGAACAGTCAACCGGCTTTGAAGCGCCGGGCGCACTGACTGGCTGGGAATTCAACACGCGAATTAACCCGTCCGCGCTGGGTCAGCAAGTTGCCCGGCAGGCCATGGTAAAACTCACTGCAGATAACTGTCCGTCCGGCGAAATGCCCGTAATTATCGGCAATGGTTTTGGTGGTGTGATTTTCCACGAAGCCTGCGGCCACTTACTGGAAACAACTTCGGTTGCCAAAAAGGCATCCGTCTTCCACGACCAGATGGGCGAGATGATTGCCAACCCGGTTGTGAGTGCGGTCGACGATGGCACCATGGCGAACGAATGGGGCTCCATCAACATTGACGATGAAGGCATGGAAACCCAGCGCACCCAGTTGATCAAAGACGGCAGACTCACCAGCTTTATGGTCGATCAAATGGGCGCGAAGAAAACCGGCTTTGCACCCACGGGCTCCGGTCGTCGCGAATCTTATAAGTATGCGCCCACTTCGCGGATGCGAAACACCTTCATTGAAGCCGGTGACAGCAGCCTCGATGAAATGATCGCCAGTGTCGACAAAGGTATCTTCGCCAAGAAAATGGGCGGCGGTTCTGTTCAGCCCGGCACCGGTGAGTTCAACTTTGCTGTGCAGGAAGCGTATCTGATTGAAAACGGTAAAATTACCCGCCCGCTGAAATCAGCCACCCTGATCAGTACCGGACCAAAAGTCCTGAAAGAAATCAGCATGGTCGGCAAAGACTTTGCACTGGCAGCTGGCATGTGCGGCTCGGTGAGTGGCTCTGTGCCAACGACTGTGGGTCAGCCAGCGCTGAAAGTGGATAACATTCTGGTGGGAGGTAACTAATGGCCGATCAACACACCCTGCAACTTGCAATGGAACAGGTCCTGGAACTGGCCAGCGCAGCAGGCGCAGAAGCCGATGTGCTGGCCAGCAGCAACCATAACCTGTCACTCAAAGCCAACCAGGGCGAACTGGACGAATACAAGGTCACTTCAGGCCAGGTCATCGGTGTACGCGTTGTCAAAGACGACAAAGTCGCGACCAGTTATTCGGAATCCCTTCAGGCAGACAGTCTGAAACTCATGGTGGAGCAAGCACTGCAAAGCGCACAATTCACCAAAGCTGATACGCATCAGCGGATTCAGGCAGCAAACAGCCAGTTGCGTACCGAGCAGCCTGAAGTGTATCAGGCCGATGACACGACCATTGAAGCCAAAATCGCTCTGGCGCTGTCTTTAGAACAGGGTGCGCTGGATAAAGGCGCGAAAAGTGTGCCTTACAATGGCTTCGGGGAATCCGACAGCCTGAGCATGCTGGCCAATACTCAGGGCAGTCTGTGCGTACACAAGGAACGTTCCACTTATTGCTATGCTTACGCGCTGATTGATCAGGAGGGCAAGCAGGCGATGCATGGTGGTATGTCTTCCGGACGCCGTTTCGCCGAGTTGGATCCGCAATACTGCATCAATCACGGTGTTGAAACCGCGATGGCGCTGCTCGACGGCGGACCGGTGAATACCGGCAAGTACGCGGTGATTTTCAACCTGAGCGAACTCAGCAGCCTGTTCGGTGCGTTTGGCATGTGTCTGTCCGGCCAGTCGGCGATGAAAGGCATCAACCCGTGGCGGGATTCGCTGCATCAATCCGTTGCCAGCCCGCTGCTGACCGTCAGCGATATGGCTTATGTGTCAGGCGGATCCGCCATCAAGGCATTCGACAGCGAAGGTTTTGCCACTCAGGATACGATTCTGATTGGTGAAGGTCAGTTGCAAAGCCTGCTACACAACAGCCACACCGCCAGCTACTTCAACATTGCCAATACCGCAAATGCCTCGCGCTCTGCGAAAGGCGGACTGGGTGTCTCTTCCCGCCATCTGGTGATTGCAGCAGGTCAGAGTTCAGATGCTGAAGTGACTGCTGGCGAGTATCTGGAGCTGGTCGAGCTGCAAGGCGTCCATTCCGGTGCAGATGCGATCAGTGGTGATTTCTCATTCGGGGCCAGCGGATTCCTGTGCCGGGATGGACAGCGCATCCAGCCCGTTCGCGGCATTACGGTCGCCGGTAATTTCTATCAGATGATCAAAGCGATTGATGCGGTCGGAAATCAGCTTGAAAATGACTACGAGCGCGATTTCTTCGCACCCAAAATTCGTTTCAGCGGATTGAGTATTGCGGGTAAATAATCAGGCTGGCAAACACCACCTGCATACTCCGGCTTCATCCCTTTCAGCGAAGACAGTGAGCGTTTGACAAGCCAGAAACAGTCGCCTTATCAGAATGACCTCATCAGATTGATGGGGTCATTCTTTATGCGCGAACAAGGGCTGCGCTTCAGACCATGCGTGCCGCCATACTGACAGCGGCCAAAAACATAATGACTCCCGCCCCCTTAAACAGCCAGGTCTGTGCCTGAGAGCTGGCGAGAAAACGCCGGATTTTCAGCGCACCAACAATAAATACCGCGCCGACAAAGACAAGAACCAATACAGTCAGCGGCACTAAAAGCAGCCCCCAGGTTTGGAAAGACACCGTGTCCAACGTGATAACCAGCGGCAGAATGGCCAGGTAGAAAGCGATGGTTTTCGGGTTACCCAGAGTAATCGTTAAGCCGGATAGCCAGGCTGCCGTCAATTCCCGCTTGTTCGTCTGTTTATCTATATTGATGGCTTCCGGATTGTGATTCCAGAATTGCCAGGATAACCACGCTAGATAGAGAGAGGCACACCAACTGACTGCAGTGAACAACCCGCCGTAACTATGGGCAACAACAGCAAGGCCAAACACGGCAAAAGACAGGTAAATTAAATCCCCCAGAATTAACCCGCTGAGCATGGTAAATCCGGTCACCGCACCGCCACGTACGCTGTGCGCTACCAAGGCTGTCATGCCGGGGCCAGGGATCGCTGCCGCCAGCATCAGCGCTGACATGTATGCCAGGATTTGCGTTGTCTCTAACATAAAATACCCTTTATAATCAATTTCTTGTGTTTATGCAGTTTCAGATCTCTGCATATCGCGCCTTTCTGGCTGATTTAATTCACGATGTCGGTGCACTACCTCTCGGGCAAAAACCAAATCAAGCACCGCAAGTCCCACCGATTTAAACAGCGTTCTCTGATGAGATGATTTCCAGCCACCATCAACATGAATTTCACCAATTTCTTTACCTGCCTGGTCCAATGCAATTACGCCTTTTTCTCTGGCTTCTCTCAGGCATTGAGATGCGTTCCACGCCGCATCACGGCCATCAAGAAACCAATCGGTGACGGCATACATATCCGGACTCAACTCCTGAAACCCGAGTGCAGAGGCCCCCACAGCATTGATGTGACAGCATTCAGGCAACATATGCGGATATAGAATAGGTGCTCTGGAAGCTGTCACAGTGCACACAATCTCAGCATTCTGAACAGCCTGTGCAGGCGTGGCTGCAACACGGACCAATATACCGGTCTCTTGCCGACACCACTTGGCAAACTGCTCCGCATGTTCATGAGCCCGGCTCCAGACTGTGACTTCTTGAATCGGCCGGATATTCAGCATGGCTTGCAAATGACGTCTGGCCTGTACACCAGTCCCTAAAATCGCCAGCTTGCTGGCTGATTCCGGAGCCAGCAAGTGAGTTGCCCAAGCTGAAGCGGCAGCCGTCCGAAGTTCAGTGATGATTCCTGCATCCACACTTACCATGCCGTGATTAACTTTCGAATCATAAAGCAACACACAACCTTCATGTGACTGCCGGTCCGACGCACGTGTGAAATCCACCAGAACGGATTTCACACCAAAACCTTCGTATCGGCCTTCTGAGATAAACGCAGGCATATTACCCATGATCCGGCCGTCATCTGAACGAATGAGATCACGAAGCGATTGCTGCACCTGCCCCGCACTTTGTAACGCAAAAGCCGTCCCGCATAACTCCAGACATAAAGATAAAGGTAATGCACTTTCAACTGACGCCCGATCAAAAAATTGCATCTCAGTACTCCTTGTCTGTCAGGACACGTTCATAAATTCCGGTTCGATCTGTGACCCGGCCAGGCTGTTCAACAGCGTAGACATCGTTTTCTGAGATACACCTAAAATGATATCCAACATGTTCTGTTTGGTATAACCTGCCCGCAGAAAATCCATTGCTGCCGACTGCGGGATGATACCCTGAGCCTTCGCCACTACTTGAGTAAAACGGTGAATAGCCCGCAGCTTTTCCGGCAAAGAATCAGGATTCGTTTCCAACTGAGTTAATGTGTCAACAGAAACACCTTGCTTCAAGGCAATCCAACGATGCGCCTGAACGGTATAACGGCACTGATTCAGCAACCCTGTTGTTATCCAGACCACAGCTTTTTCTTCATCAGAAAGTGAACAGTCTGAAAATCGCTCATGCGCATATTGATAAGATGAAAGAAGTGCCGGAGACTCTGCCATATAAGCACTCTGATTTGGAATCCAGCCAAAATTATCAATAGAGCTTTGCAATAATTTTCGACTGTCCTCTGGTGCGCTCTGAACCGTATGCATTTCTAATTCAATCATTTGACACCTCTTTAATTTGTTCCAGCGCTTTCGGTTGTGTTGAACTGAATACTGACCACAACATATGAATAGGCCGAACCCGGGAGATAAATTTAAGTTGATGTAGCCCGGCTGCAACCTCAGTTGTCAATGCTAAGTCCACCTGACCTTCGACAACTGCCGCTGCAGCCGCACTGGTCGATTTCATTTCGACAACCCTCTCGATTTTCATTCCTTCCGGCAGTAGCTCTCTGATTAAAGGGATAGGTGCCGGATGTGAGGCCACCACCAAAGGGCGGTCAGCTACTGTGTTCTTTGTCGCCAGACCATACATAGGCGTATCAAAAAGAAATGAGCCTAATAATGTCAGTTTTGGATCCATATAAAAGTCGTTTACTTGCGAATAAGCATTCGCAACAATCAGCAAACCATCTTCTTTATGAAGGTTATCTCTTGCTTCCTCATATGTGTTCTTTAAAAAGATCGAGTGGTCGCTTTCCGAATAACGGCTTTTCATCCAGTTACTAAAATGGTGAGAGGCATATTCACTACTCGTCCCCTTCGGACCAAGTGTAAAGATAGGGAAATTGACCGCATTATTCAGAGAAATATCTAAGAAATGCATATTTATTACCTTATCTATATAGAATATTAAATATCACGAGAGCCTACCGCTGTAAGCCAATGACCAACATCATTCATCTCACCTCTGACCGCCTTCATATAAAGTGATTTCAGTTTTAAGGTTAAGCTGCATTCCTGGTCACTGTTCAATTCGTACTGATCAATTTTTCTCACGGGCGTTATTTCCCTTCCTGTACCAGTGAGAAAACATTCATCCGCAGCGTACAACTCAGAAGGTAAAATATCCCGCTCTTCAATGTCACAATTTAAATAAGTACCAGCCAGTTGAATCACTGTATTCCGGGTGATGCCATCCAGAATATGAGCATGCAGCGGCGGTGTAATCAACCGTTCATTTTTTACCATAAAAATATTCGATGTTGTCGCTTCCGAGACACACCCATGAATATTTAACATGATGGCATCATCATGCCCCCCATTCATTGCGGCCTCCATCGCTAATGCCGAATTCACATAGCTGCCAGTAATCTTTGCGCGAACAGGCATCGCTGTATCCGGCACCCGCCGCCACGCCGAAACGGAGCAGGAAATTCCCTGAACCGATTGCCGGGAAGGCATATTCAGGCTGTTTACTGAAAACCCGGTACTTATACCTGAAAGTTTCACTCCAAACCCCATCTTCGGTAGCAAGTTTTTCTTAAATGCAACCGGACGTATATAACAATCCTGATTTGCCTCATTCTTCACCAGAAGTTCAAGAATGCTGTTTTCTATCGCCTGCCGGGACGGCAAATCATGAATCATCAGTAACCGGGCTGAATTCAAAAGCCGCTCAACATGATCGCCCAACCTGAAAACATTCAGTTGTCCGCTGCGGTTGTCACGGTACGCCCTGATACCTTCAAAAACAGCTGTCCCATAATTGAAAGCCTGCGTCGTGACTGATATGGAAGCCTCTTCAGCAGAAACCATGTTTCCATCCATCCAGACCCATTGATGATGCGCAGAAACTGTTTCTTGTTCCAACTGAGCTGTCATTATTCGAATCCCCGGTTGAGCAACGCCAGAGCCGCATTCCGATCATCGTTGTCACCATCCGGCCTCAGGTCATGCAATCTGGCAGCTTTCCAGCTCACCATGGCTGACGTACCTGTAAGTGCACTGGTTTTGCCAATCTCTATCTGAATCTGCACCCCGTTCAGTTTTTCCTGCATATGCCGGCGGACTGGATTGAGTATTGTCGAAGCCTGCACTGCATCATCCAGCAGTTCCACTGTGACATGAAGCATATCTTTCCCGTCTTCACGGGTAATCCTGATTGCATAGTCCAGACAGCCTGAAAGCTGATCCAACAAGGCTGATTCAATATCCCAGGCACAATATTGAATGCCATCTAACAGCAACACATCTCTTACCCGGCCAATCGGAATGATTTTTAAAGCACCATTTGGCTGAGGTATTGCCCGTACCATATCTCCGGTACGATAGCGGATAAGTGGCTTTTGACCCTGATACAGATTTGTGATGACTAACTCACCGATCACAGAGGTTCCGGTAAGTGGTATCGGTTTGTCAGTTTCCGGATGAATCACTTCATAAAAGTTATTAAGAGGTACCGTGCAGAGCTCACTTTCTTGATTACAGACAGCCAGAATTGAAGATTCCTGCGAGGCATACATACAGTTATAAATCTTTGCACCCCAGACTTCACCGATATTTCGCAACAAGGCAGGCGTAGTTAATTCACCTAAAGTCAAAATCAGGCGAACACTGGTGTCTGCAGGAGAAATACCTGCATCTCTCATATATCTGGCCAGATTTATAGCAACTGCCGGTGTACAGACTAATGCCGTCAGTTGAAGTTCACTGATCAGCTTCATCACTCTTTCCATACCAACAACCGGTGAACGAGGCCACATTTTCACCACACTGTGGCCAAGACTTCGCATAACATCTTCAAAGGTATCTCCGGTTGAGTGAAGCTCTGTCGGCCCCATCACACCCACAATATGATGCTCGCCATGCTGCCGGAAAATCTCTTTGTAACGGATAATTAAGGGGGTGTTGTTATGAATTGAATCAATTTCATTTCTCGGGCATGGCGTCGGAGAACCTGTCGTCCCGGTGGTTTCATAATAAACCCAGCTTCGATACAGCGGTGCCGAAGCCATAGCTGCGCCTTGTTCACGAAGATCCTGCTTCGTCGTAAAGGGTAACCGCTGGATGGCTTCAAGCGCCATCTGATGAATATCCGTTTCCGTCAGCCCGGAAAGGTGCTTTTTATAAAAAGGGGAATAATTGGTTACATAGCCTAGTACATGCTTCAGTTGAGAAAGCTGCTGCGCATTTAATTGTTCAGCTGAAAGATCATTATTTTCAAACCGCTGATGAAGCTGAAACACATCCCGGGCTTGATTCATTAAATCATCTTTAAAAATCGCGTACATATCGGCTTCTCATTAATATTGAGGGAAAAAGGAAATCATTCCATTATGTAAAGAGTGACAGGTTTCCAGTCAGTTTCTGAATTTTCTTTCGTGGGCCAATCAAACCAATAGCAACCAATTCTATGTTTTCACTATTTACACTTGAAATTCTCTCACCATATTCATCATACGTTTTACAGGATTGAGCTAAGGAACTGAACGGCATGACATAAATATCCTCATCCTTTTCACCAATCTGATGCAACTCATGCAGGTAATAACCTCTGGCTTTCAAAATTGGCAACGGAGTATAAATGACGCCCGGGTAAGAGAAATCATTAATACTTTTCATATCCGGACCAACTAGGTTTTTTATGTTTTTTCCAAAGCTAATCCCAATCACACTGGCCGCATTGACCGCAAGACCAGTTGGTAAGTCATTATCAATAACAATCGTGCATTTATGTTTGCTTGCATCAAATTCCATCTTCAGGCCTCAATTAAGTCAGATTTTTCAAGAAACATTGATTTCAACAATTCAAAATCGCCGATAGCAAGTGAGTAACTGCTCGTTAAGTCAATGTCGACAACATGCCAGTCCGCAAGTGCTTTCCACTTCGCCACACCAATTTGATGATCAGGATGTTGAATATACTCCGCCAGCGTTTCCTGATTATCAAAAAGCCCGATAACCACAAAATCCGCTGCAATGGAACGGTTAGAAATGTTTCTGCCGCAAACCCAGGCCCGAATTTGTGGAATATGGGCTGGATGGTTTCTGGTTGCCTGCTCTGCTTCTATAGCTTCTATCGATGCCCATGACCACGGGCTTCTGAAGTTGAACGTAACGATATGTAAAATCATAGTTTTCCTAGCTCGTTATTTGTGTAATGCCAATATTCATCACCTTCTGGCAATGTCATTGATAATTATTCATTCGCACAGTGTGAAATAGTATGCATCATCCCCTATGAAAATTGTTACCTATATTGCTTGAATTTAAGGCTGAAAAAGGTAGAGTCTTTCTTAAAGCCAACCATTTTAGAAAGAAATTGACCAACTCAATGCTGAATCAGATAGATATTAAGATCCTGACTCTTTTGCAAGATGATGCACGTATCACCAATCAGTCGCTGGCAGATAAAATCGGTCTGTCGTCTTCCCCCTGCTGGCGTAAAGTCCGTAAGCTGGAAGACGATGACATTATTCAGGGATACAGGGCTGTTCTGGACCGGAGGAAGATTGGCCTGGGCGTGATGGTATTCGTTCGGGTGGCCATTGACAGTCACAGCGAATCGGAAGCCAGAAAGTTTGAGGAAGAAGTGACAGCACTTGAAGACGTTGTTGCCTGTTACAGCATAGGCGGTGATGCCGACTTTCTGATTCAGGTTGTTTCCCGCGATCTCGATTCCTATGCCGATTTCGCGATGTCAACCATACGGCGCTTACCTGGCATTAAAGAAATGCAGAGTATGTTTGTGCTGAAAGAGATTAAGCCGTTCACCGCATTTCCAATTAAAAATTCAAAAAAAGCAAAAGGATAGACGCAGTTGACCTGTCGGTTTTCGTTTCTGGCCTCTTTTTTCGCTCAATAGACGGGAACAACAGAGGAATTTTTGAAGTGAGCCGCAAAAACATCTGAACCAAATAGAAATCAAGTTGCATATCATTCATTGTTCTCAGTGTTTCTCGTTCATTGTTCTTTATTTTCTATAAAGTTTCCAATAACGCTCTGGTAAATTGAAATTTAATCAAAATAATCCACTGAAATGGGGTGATAAATGGAAATCTTGCTCTCTCTGTTCTTTTCGGCTTATCTGGTCCTTGGCATGGCGGCAACACTATATGCCATCGGTTTCTTTTTTGTCTCCGGTTTAACCCTCTTCGATCAGGGTAAAAAACGACCGATGCCATTTCGCTTTCAGTGCAGCTATGTCTTTGTCATGCTCCTAATGATGCCAGTGTTTTATCTGATCTTTATCCAAGAGATTCTGTCACTGCCGCGCCACTATCAGGCACAAAAACACACAGCAACAAAATCGTAAATATCATCGGGCTGATATTATCATTCAGCCTGATTCATCCTGAGCATATTGCAGATGCCGTCAGTTTCCGACGCGCCGTACACTTTTTCGTACCACCAGTGTCGGTTCCAACTGTACTACTTGTGGCTCGGTGATCTCTTTATTGATGCGTTTGAGCAAAGTCTCGACAGCCGCCTGCCCTAAGCGGTATTTCGGCTGATGAATGGTGGTCAGGGATGGGGTCATAAATTTTGCGATATGGATATCATCGTACCCGATGAGGGAGAGATCCTCCGGGATCCGAATCCCTTTTTCATTCGCGGCATTAATGACCCCCATCGCCATCATATCGTTACACGCAAAAATAACACTGGGCAATGAACCACTGGCAAAAATCTTGTTGAAAGCATGGTAACCGCCTTCACATTCAAAATCAGACTCCACAATCCAATCATGCTGAACCACCAGTCCGGCTTCACTCAGCGCATGCTTAAAACCTTCATAACGGATCTGCGCCTGATGTTTTATCAATGGTCCGGTAATACAGCCGATCTCCTGGTGTCCGCAATCAATCAGATAGCGGGCGGCCAGGTAACCGCCCTGGTAAGAGTTGTCCTGAATTTTATCACTGACAAAGGACATTGGTCCCCAGTCCATCACCACCACAGGAATATCCGGATAGCGCTCAAAAACGTCTATCTGCTCACCTTCCAGTGTCGAACACATTAACAGGAGTCCATCAACCCGCTTTTGCAGCAGTGTATCGATAGAAGCCTTCATGCGCTCACTGTCCCCTTCGGTGTTACAGAGGATCAGGTTGTACCCTTTCTGATAACAGCTGCGTTCCACCCCTTTGACCACTTCACCGAAGAATGGGTTGGTTGAGGTCGTCACCAACATGCCGATGGTTTGGGTGCGATTGACTTTGAGGCTGCGGGCCAGTGCGGACGGGGCATAGTTCAGCTCTTTCGCTGCCCGGTTCACCCGCGCTGCAATTTCCTCACTGACAAAGCGGGATTTGTTGATCACATGGCTCACGGTAGAAGTCGACACCCCTGCCAGTCTCGCAATATCTTTCATCGTGGCCATGTCATGTTCCTGTATTTAATCGACGACCGCAAAACGCTCCGCCAGAAAAGCATCCACCTCTGCATGCGTTGGAATCGATGTCTGCGCACCAAAACGCGTCACAGAAATCGCGGCAGCAGCGTGTGCAAAACGAATGGCTGATTCTAAAGACATTTCTTCCAGTAAACCAGTCACCAACGCGCCGTTAAAGGTATCACCTGCCGCCGTAGTATCCACCGCATCCACTGTGTAACCGGGAATCAGCTGGCCCCGGCCATTCTGACTCAGCCAGACGCCTTTCGCACCAAGCGTAATTAGCACAATTTCGATGCCCTTGCGGTGCAATTCGTCCGCCGCAAGCTGAGCAGACGCATTGTCTGTGACCGGAATCCCTGTCAGCACTTCAGCTTCAGTTTCATTCGGCGTAATCACATCGATGCACGACAGCAAGCTGTCCGGCAATGCACGCGCCGGCGCCGGATTGAGAATCACGTTGGTCTCGTGTGCTTTCGCAACCTGTGCCGCTTTTTCGATCCCGTCCAGCGGTGTCTCCAGTTGCATCAGCAGAAACCGGGCTTCACGAATCCGCGCCAGATCCGGTTCGATCCGCTCAGCCGTCAGATAATCATTCGCTTCCGCAAAGAGGCAAATTGTATTTTCACCACTGTCCGACACCTGAATCATGGCGATGCCGGTCGGGCAGTTGGGCTGCATTTTCACACCTGAGATATTGATACCATCGTGCTTGAAGCTTTCCCGGATATGAATGCCGAATGCATCATCGCCGACACAGGCAATAAAGCCGATATCCGCATTCAGCCGTGCTGCCGCAACCGCCTGATTGGCGCCTTTGCCACCGGGAATGACCTGATAGTCACGACCATGCAGGGTTTCGCCCGGGCGGGGAAATGCGGGCACACGCAGAACATGCGTCCGCATTCACACTGCCTAAAACCACTAATTTATTCATCACGTTATCCTGGCCAATATTCATCCACTAAAACTCTTGTATTGTCCCTCCCCCTTTTCAAGGGGGAGGCTAGGAGGGGATTACAAGACACACCTGCCAAATCTGTGCACGCTTTACGAACCCCACCCTCGCCCTCCCCTTGCCAAGGGGAGGGAATATTCAGTGCTTGCAACAAACTCGGACTGTTCCTCCCCCTTTTCAAGGGGAAGGCTAGGTGGGGGTTACAAGGCACACCTGCCAAATCTGCGCGCGCTTCACGAACCCCACCCTGACCCTCCCTTGCCAAGGGGAGGGAATACTCAGTACTTGCAACAAACGCTGTACTGTCCCTCCCCCTTTTCAAGGGGGAGGCTAGGAGGGGGTTACAAGGCACACCTGCCAAATCTGCGCACGCTTTACGAACCCCACCCTCGCCCTCCCCTTACCAAGGGGAGGGAATATTCAGTGCTTACAACAAACGCTGCACTGTTCCTCCCCCTTTTCAAGGGGGAGGCTAGGAGGGGGTTACAAGGCACACCTGCCAAACCTGCGCGCTTCACGAACCCCACCCTCACCCTCCCCTTGCCAAGGGGAGGGAATCGTCGTACTCGCAACAAACTCGTGCAGTCCCTCCCCCTTTTCAAGGGGGAGGCTAGGTGGGGGTTACTGTGCACACCTGCCAAATCTGCGCACGCTTTACGAACCCCACCCTCGCCCTCCCCTTACCAAGGGGAGGGAATATTCAGTGCTTACAACAAACGCTGCACTGTTCCTCCCCCTTTCAAGGGGGAGGCTAGGAGGGGGTTACAAGGCACACCTGCCAAACCTGCGCGCGCTTCACGAACCCCACCCTCACCCTCCCCATACCAAGGGGAGGGAATATTCAGTACTTGCAACAAACGCTGTACTATCCCTCCCCCTTTTCAAGGGGGAGGCTAGGTGGGGGTTACTGTGCACACCTGCCAAATCTGCGCACGCTTTACGAACCCCACCCTCACCCTCCCCATACCAAGGGGAGGGAATGTTCAGTACTTGCAACAAACACTGTATTGTCCCTCCCCCTTTTCAAGGGGGAGGCCAGGAGGGGTTACAAGGCACACCTGCCAAACCTGCGCGCGCTTCACGAACCCCACCCTAGCCCTCCCCATACCAAGGTGAGGGAATATTCAGTGCTTGCAACAAACTCGGACTGTTCCTCCCCCTTTTCAAGAGGGAAGCTAGGTGGGGGTTACCAAACACCAGCGCCCATTCAAAATCCACGCGCGCTTCACGGACCCCACCCTCACCCTCACCCTGCCAAGGGGAGGGAATACTCAGTACTTGCAACAAACGCTGTACTGTCCCTCCCCCTTTTCAAGGGGGAGGCTAGGAGGGGGTTACAAGGCACACCTGCCAAATCTGCGCACGCTTTACGAACCCCACCCTCGCCCTCCCCTTGCCAAGGGAGGGGATCATCGTGCCGCAGCAAAGTCGGACAGTTCCTTTCCCTTTTTCAAGAGTGAGGCTGGGTGGGGGTTACTGTGTACACCTGCCAAACCTGCGCGCGCTTCACGAACCCCACCCTAACCCTCCCCTTGCCAAGGGGAGGGAATCGTCGTACTCACAACAAACTCAGGCAGTTCCTCCCCCTTTTCAAGGGGAGGTTAGGAGGGGGTTACAAGGCACAAATGTTCGAGCTCGTGCCCGACACAGAAATGATCACTTTCGCATCGCATTCAACTTGTTTTGCGCAATTCCCAACACAGACTCCGCAGCATAGCCGCCATCCTGCCACTCCCCGGTATCTTTCCCCGTCAGCAAACTGATCGCTTCGCTGACATGGTCAATCGCCCAGATGTGAAAATCACCTTTCTCAACAGCAGCCAGTACATCTTTCCGCAGCATCAGGTTATGCGCATTGGAGC
This sequence comes from Photobacterium sp. GJ3, assembly GCF_018199995.1. NCBI lineage: Bacteria > Pseudomonadati > Pseudomonadota > Gammaproteobacteria > Vibrionales > Vibrionaceae > Photobacterium > Photobacterium sp. GJ3. The sequence continues at coordinate 1,224,471 of NZ_CP073579.1, forward strand.
GAGGGATAATCACCCCCTGCCCGGCTGCCCGTCCCTTGATACAGCAAACGTCGTAGAAGCCTTCGATTTTCTCGTTCACCCCACCAATGGGCTGTGCCTGACCAAACTGATTCATTGAACCGGTAATCGCAATGGACTGATGGATCGGACAACCCGAAAACGCCGAGATAATCGCACACAACTCGGCCATGGAAGCACTATCGCCATCAACGCCGCCATAAGACTGCTCAAACGTCAGATGGGTCGTCAGTGGGATCTTGGCACTCTTGCCAAACAGAGAAGAAAGATACGCCGTCAGAATCATCACGCCTTTGGAGTGGATACGCCCGCCCAGTTTGACACTGCGCTCAATATCCATCACTTCTCCTTCGCCCCACGACGTTGTTGCCGTGATGCGGTTGGGAATACCAAATCGGTGATCTGAAGTTGAAATGACCGACAGTGCATTAATCTGCCCGATGACTTCACCTGCCGTATCAATCAGCGTGGTGCCATTTTTAAAGGTATGCAGCATTTGGTCCTGCAATCGGCTCACCCGCTTTTCCTGACGTTGCAACGCCTGCTCCACATGTGACACCCGGATCATGGTCGCATTCGCGGCTTTCGCGGTATAATTGGTCTCCCGCAGCAAGTTGGCGATATCAGCAGAGTGCAATGACAGTTTATTCTGATCTTCCGCCTGACGGGAGCTGTATTCAATAATTCGGGCAATCGCCTTACGGTCACAGTGGAGCATGCCATTGTCATGCACAATGCTGGAGATAAAGCGGGCATACTGCGCTTCTGACTCCTCTGTCCGATCCATCTCATCTTCAAAATCTGCCGTCACACGGAAGAGCTCACTAAAATCCGGATCATAATTCACCAACAACTGATAGGTTTGATAATCCCCGAACAGGATAATCTTCACATCCAGCGGGATCGGTTCCGGTTCCAATGAGATCGTGCCCGATAGGGTCACTTCCCGCTCCAGAGAGCTCAAATTGAGTTTTCGCGAGCGAAGCGCACGCTTTAAGCCGTCCCAAACATAAGGGCGCTCCAGTACTTTCACGGCATCCATCAGCAGGACGCCACCATTGGCACGATGCAGGCTGCCGGAGCGAATCAGTGAGAAGTCGGTAAAAACCGTGCCTTTGTAGGTCGCATTCTCGATATAACCGAAAATGGTGTGATAATTCGGGCTTTCTTCAACGACGATCGGAAAACGCTCACTGCTCTGACTGACCAGCACATTCACCTGATAGCGTCGCGGCATTTTCTTATCCAGTGCCGCATACGCCAAAGCAACCTGATCTTCGCTTTCCTCCAGGAAGATATCGAGATTTTCCAGAATATCTTTCTGCATCGCAGTCAGATAATCCTTAATCTCGCTATGCCCGCGATACTCTTTTTTCAAAGGTTTGATGAAGTGTGAAACCACATCCAGCGCAACTTCTTCATTCAGTTGCTGGATTTTGTCGGAAAACTCTTCTTCCCAGTTGGTCAGTTGGCGCGCAATACCCCGTAACTTCACTTCCAGGGCACTGATCATCGCCTCGAACTTTTCTTGTTCTTCCTGCGGAAGCGCATCAAAGCTTTCTTCCGTATGGGGTTCTTCACCATTCATGGCGATGAGCTGATAATCCCCTTGTGTCGTCAAAGTCAGGCTGACACTTTGTTCCTTCGCTTCCGTAGTCAGACTACCCAGTGCAGACTGCTGTTTTTCTGCCAGCTGATTTTTCAGCTGTTCAGCACGGGAGTAATACATTTCGTTGTCAAACGCCAGCGGCAGGGCTTTCACCAGTCGCAGCATCAGCTTTTCAATATCTTTTTTGAATGGTGCCCCTGTCCCCGGCTTCAGTTTCAATACCTTCGGGGTCCGTGGCTCATCGAAATTGGCAACATAACACCAGTCATACAAGGGCGATGCGTCACCATTGGGATCATGCCGGTTCAGGTAGCGCAGCACCATGGTCCGCTTACCGAGCCCGTTACGGCCAATGGCATAAATATTATACCCCTTCTCCTTAATCGACATCGCAAACTCAACCGCCAGCTGGGCACGCTCCTGTCCGACGATTTCGTCCAGAGGTTCTAAATGTTTGGTTGATGAATACTCGGTATCCAACCCTGTTAAAACACTGGCGCGATACAGGGTATCTGCTTTTAATGATTGAGTTGTCATACCCTTTCCCTTTCCTTCACTGATATTGTTTTCAGTGTAGTCAGCAAACAGTTACTTTTTAGTGACTTAGCTTGGTTTTAGGGCAAAAACCACTCAATTGGATGTTTTTTATTCAAATCTGATTTCAGATACAACGTTTCAACTTTTTGAAACGTTACCTGCGACTGTTCGAAATAACATGAATACTGTGGTTCTGGAAATGATGACATACAAAAAATCATGACATCTCCGCCATCGGAAACTTCTTCAGAAAATGGGTTGCTTCATCCACCCAACAGCGCCCAGCCTGAACAGCCCTTTCGGCATCCGTTGTGGCATGTCCTTTCCGTTGAATCTGCGGAACCTGAGTTTCGATATAATCACAATGTTCCTGTAATCGATCGCGTAAATAGCCAATCATCCGAATGCCTTGTAGCGGTGTCGTATTCGCCAACGAGAGGACGCACCACCCCTCTGCAAGACCAAACGAGCCGCCTTGCAGCACATGCGTGATCTGTGAAGTCATTTCCTGACCTGTCATCTCACCCTGCTCGTCGATTTCAAACACCATGAGGACATCACCCACCTGATACTGATGATGGTTGAGGCACAATTGATGTGTTTTTCTGCCCGAAAGAATGTCAGTAAATTCGGCAGCGTGAATAATCAGTTCATGAAACTTTATCTGGCGCATGAGGACACCTCCTGAGCGTATGTTCTGACTGAGGCCACTCGTTGCCTGCCGTGTGAATGCCGATTGATTTGCCACAACAAAACGGCTTTTGTGGCGCAGCGCAAATCAATTGCTGTTTGAATGCTTGCCATGAGTGGTATCCTTACCCATTGGTTTTGCGTAACTTTTTCCGCGAGATACGCGACTTATTGAATACACTCGATGTTAGTCCTCAATTGAATCCAGTCAATGATTTTTAACGACATTAAGTCGTTCATGACGATTTAACTCGAGTTTGATCACACTCAATGGACTCTGAATGCGTAAAAAAATTGCAACTTTTGACTACTTAAAAGGCCATGATTTCACAACTAATCTCCGCGAACGCACTCATTGTGCTTCATATGGTGAAATGGCCGATGTGTTTGACGTCCCTAAAACAACGTTCAGTACATGGAATACGCATAACCGGACCTCGCATGAGTTAGTGGTTCGCACTCATTTACGAACAGGCATTCCTGTTCACAAGCTCATTTTACCCAGCGATTTTTCCGCAGATGAACTGCATCACTCCTTTGCCACCGAGGATCCTCAAGCCAGTTCAGACGCCATTGCAGAAACTGCCAATGAATACAAACGTAATCCGCATGTCGCTGAACGCAACAGCACCGATATCGTCACCCTCGAAAGTTTCACTCTGATCAATGGTAAATTAATGAGCACGGGCACAATCCCTTACGCCAGGCGCATTTTTCAGAACTGGCGTTTGGATGAAAGCGCCATCATTGAAGTCGACACTCAAGACGTTCGCTGCCTGATCGATCAAAACCAGTGCGACGCTGTGAATGGCGAGTATCTGATTGATTTAAATGGCCATCGCTCGATCCATCACATTCAACGCCTCCCCCACGCCCTTTCCGTGCTGTTTGGCAGTTCAACGGTTGAAGTCAGCGAAGACGATCTCAAAGTCATGGGGAAAGTGGTCGTGGTTCTGGCCTTAGGCTGATTGACAGCTCCCTTGCAGGGTGCCATCGTTTAGTCAGCACAGAAAAGACGATAAGAGATTGAATCGCCATGATAAATCCGCCATCCCCGCACCTGCGGGGAACCCGCGAAATTGAAAAAATCCATTCCGCACTTCGGGGTAACTCAGATCTGAAATAAAAAAGACAAGCCAGAACATCCATTGAATTGTTGTACGAAAGAAGCAACCGCGCCTCGCCCAAAAAGATCACATCTTCCCTAAAGCCATTTCATTCACTTTCAGCAAAATCAGATTCACCTCGAACATCTTTCCCCAGACATAAGATTCCCTGACAGCATTGTTATTTCAACGCGTTAAATTCACTTGAAATATGCCTCTATCTGCATTAGCGTAGAACACCAATTGTTATGTTATAACATTATCAATACGGAGGTTTCATGCGTTTCCACATTGTGCTGCTTTTCATCCTGGGGTGTTTTGGTGCCATCCAAAGTGCCAATGCAACTATCCAGATATCTGATGTGCTCAACCGCCAGATCACACTAACACAACCGGCTCAGCGCATCTTTCTTGGGTTTTATTTTGAAGATTATCTGGCCATTGCTGGCCCGGATGCCTACCAGAAAGTCGCCATCTTTCCACGCAAATCCTGGGAAGATTATCGCCAGTCTCAATGGACGGTTTATACCAAGGCCCTGCCTGAAATTCTGACCATCGCAGATTCCGGTTCGATTTATACCGGTACTTTCCAGTTCGAAAAGTTACTACTCGCGAAACCTGATGTCGCCTTGCTGGCAGCCTGGCAATACAAATCACTGGCAGACAAAATCCCGCTGCTGGAACAGGCTGGCATCCAAGTCGTCGTGGTTGACTTCAATGCTCAGACTCTGGAAAAGCACCTGCTCAGCATTCGGGTGATCGGTCAGGTGATGGGGACAGAAGCCCGCGCTAACGCAATTGCGAATGAGTACGAGCAAAGCGTGAAAGACGTGGAAACTCGAGTCACGCAATATCTGAAAACCCATCCCAAACGTCGCGTTTACGTTGAAATCGGCACAGGTGGTTCAGCAGAGTTCGGCAAAAGTTATTCAAACACCATGTGGGGAAACCTACTGGCGATTGCCGGAGCCAACAATATTGCGTCCGGTCAGTTTCAGGGCTCTGCACACCTCAGCCCGGAATATGTGCTCAGCCGAAATCCTGAAGTTATTTTTATTACAGGCGCACACTGGAGTAAGCATACACACAGCGCCCTCATGGGACACGGGACATCAAAAACTGAATCCATGGCACGTTACACACCTTATCTGAACCGCAAGGGTTGGTCGCATTTGGATGCCGTTAAAAACAATGCGGTCTACGGCATGTACCATTCCGGGACACGAACTCTCTATGACCACATTTTCCTGCAGTTTCTGGCGAAATCCATCTATCCCGAAGCATTCAGCGACCTTGAGCCCGATCAAAACCTGCACCGATTCTTTCAACAGTACATGCCCGTGGCACTGGATGGCACGTTCATGATGCAGGTCGAGGGGTAATTTATGACTGAGCGTTCTCTGATCGCTTCCCGTCCGGCCAATCCGCCCGAAGGGATATACAGCCAGCTCAGCGGACGTCGGAAGCGACTTCTCTGGCTCGGACTGGTCAGCTTGTTCCTCACTGGCCTGATTGATATTTCAACCGGCAGTTCACCCCTGTCTTTCGGCGAGTTGCTGCAAACCTTGCTGGCAGGTCCTGAGGGCACCGCGCTCAATACCACCATTGTCTGGCAACTTCGATTACCCGTGACTCTCACCTGCTTCGTTGTTGGTGCTTCTCTGGGACTGGCGGGCGGATTAATGCAGACCTTGCTGGCCAACCCACTCGCCAGTCCGTATACCCTGGGTATTTCTGCAGCCGCCGGGTTTGGCGCTGGTTTTGCCCTGCTGACCGGATTCTCGGTCGCGGGCATACACTGGCTCGGCATTCCGGTCGCCGCATTTGTCACCGCCGGCCTTGCGAGCCTGGGCATCTGGCAGATTGGGCGCCTGCAACACATGAATGCCCGCTCACTGATTCTGGCCGGAATCGTGGTGTTGTTTTTCTTTCAGGCTTTGCAATCGCTGGTGCAGTATCTGGCTGCTCCTGAAGTGCTGCAACAAATCGTCTTCTGGCTTTTTGGCAGCCTGCTCAAAGCCAACTGGACGTCCTTTTGGGTGTCTGGTTTAATTTTTATCTGCGTCTTTCTGGCTGTGATTCCACGGGTGTGGAAACTGACGGCTTTATCGGTTGGCGACGACAAAGCTCAGGCATTGGGGATCAAAACCAGTCGACTGCGATTGGAAATCTTTCTGTTGTGTTCGCTGCTCACTGCAGGGGCCGTCTCTTTTGTCGGCACCATCGGTTTTGTTGGTCTGGTTGCCCCGCATCTAGCCCGGATGCTGGTTGGTGAAGATCAGCGATTCTATCTGCCACTGTCAGCGTTAATGGGCGCATTGATTCTGACCGCAGCGTCGCTGGTGTCAAAGCTGATTGTTCCGGGCACCATCATTCCTATCGGCATTGTGACTTCACTGGTGGGTGTGCCTTTTCTCCTCTATTTTCTGATCCGTGAAGGAGGCCGGCCATGAAAGGCATTTCCGTTCAGCAACTCGATTTAACATTGGGTGGCCGCCAAATCTTATCAGGAATCAACGCGACCTTTCACAGCGGAGAACTGACCACCCTGCTCGGGCCCAATGGCACCGGCAAAACCACATTGCTTAAAGCCATGATGGGGCAATACCCCTATTCCGGTCAGATCCAGGCGATTCAGGGTCAGGCAGATGTCAAAAAACACCGGTTTTCTTATCTTTGCCAGTTGGCATCCTCCGCCAGCCAACTCACGGTTATCGAAGTCGTTCTGCTGGGGCTGGTTCATGAACTCGGTTTGCGCATTACACCCGAGCAGGAATATCAGGCGGAAACCATCCTGACCGAACTCGGGCTGTCTGCACTGGCAACCCGGCGTTTTCATACTTTAAGTGGCGGTCAACAACAATTGGTGTCGCTGGCACAAACACTCATTTCCAAACCTGAAGTGCTCTTGCTTGATGAACCCACCAGTGCACTGGATTTACGTCACCAGATACAGGTGCTGGAACTGGCGAAAAACTACACCCGGAATCAGAACGCGGTGACCATTGCCGTTTTGCACGATCTGTCACTTGCGGCCCGCTACAGCGATCAACTGGTACTGTTACATCAGGGAAAAGTGCGATGCAGCGGGGCGCCGGAAAACGTCTGTCAGCCGAAAGTACTGTCTGATGTCTATCAGGTCGGCATTGATGTTGGCTATTGCCAGCAAGGACATTTACATATTACGCCCGTTCATTTGACGGAAGGAACCGTTCAATCATGATCATCGACGCACCAATCACGCAACTGAACGACAAATACAAACTCCTGACCTCGCTGATCGCATACGAAGCACAGTTGGACGCCCTGGTGGATTACAGCCTGGCCGACTGTGAATGTTACAGTCTGCTGCAACAAAAACTGGATGAGGTTTGCAACCTGATTGCCGATCCGGACAACTTACGGATCTGGCACTCGTTTGCACAATGTGCAGAAGTCGATCGTCAGATCAAAACCCTGCGGGAAACCGCGATGAAATCATTGTGCTTACTGGAAAAACACCAATCCCGCTGTGCCATCAATCACGCGCTCAGCTTCACCCATTATTTGGATGGACTCAACCACAGCGCCAGCTGCGAGATTGAAGCCGCACAAATCAGCAGAGACAGCCGGGTGCTCTTTATCGGATCCGGCGCCTATCCGCTTTCGGCCATCACCATCGCGACGCTGACACAAGCAACAGTCAAAGGGCTGGATATCGATCCGGACGCTGTCCGGCAAGCCAGACAACTCGACACCGCACAACTTCGGATTTCTTTTGAACATACGGACTTGGCACTTTGTCTGGCTCAGTTTCAACCCACACACATTGTGGTTGCTTCTCTGGTTGAACATAAGTGGGAAGTGCTGTCGACCCTGCGCCCGTCTCTGACCGATTCACAGAAAGTTCTGGTCCGTTATGGCAACGGACTCAAGTCTGCGTTCAATTACCCGTTTAATGCATCCCTGTCACTGGGTTGGCGGAGCCAGCCGATTCATAGCGGTTCCTCACTTTACGATGTGGTCCTGATGGAGAAAGCCCATGGCAACTGAGACAGAAAATATCCTGCTCTTCGGCGCAGGTCCGGCAGCCATGCAACTGGCCGTTTGTCTGAAACAATCCAATCACATCATACTGGGGATCACCAATCGTGCTTCTGAAAACTGGTTGCGATGGCAACGCGCCTACGCTGAACGCGGCCAGATCCAGTGCGACGTTGCAAAACCGGCACTGTCCGCACTGGCCGGACAGGCCAGACTTGACCGGATTGAGCCCAATCCCGCATCTGTTTGCCCCATCTGGCACACGCTGATTCTGGCCGTACCGTCCGATGCCTATCTGGCTGCCTTACAGCAGTTGCCCGAAACCGTATTGAGACAGTTGAAGCGTATCCTTCTGCTCTCTCCGGCCTTCGGTTCACAGCAAATCCTCTGCAACTGGCGTCAGTCGAAAGGCCTGTCATTGCATGTTCTAGGCTGCTCAACCTACTTCGCGGCCACAAAATGCCAGCACAGTGAAACCGGCCATCTCATCCCCACTCAAGTTCTGACCAAAGCCAGAAAGCGGAAGATCTATTTGTCATCTTCCCTTCACGACGATCCGGCTTTAGCCATCTGGCAAACGCGACTGGAAAACATCGGCGTGTCTGCCGAACCTTTGTCAGACGGCTTCAGTGTCGAAGCCAGAAATATCACGTCCTATGTTCATCCGGCATTATTTATCAATGACTTTTCACTCAATGCCATTCTGCAGGCCCCCAAAATCCCGGTGTTTCTGTATAAACTGTTCCCGGAAGGACCCATTACTCCGGAAATCATCCGTCGCTATGTCGCTTTATGGCGAGATATCTCAGCCATTGTCAGCTATTTCGGCGGAAAACCGATCAACTTGCTGCAATTTTTGAATGACGACAATTATCCGGTTCGTCCTGAAACCATTGCCCGGCAAAAAATCGAACAATTCTGCACACTCAGCCCAACAGAACAGGAATATCTGATTTACGTACGTTACAGCGCGATTCTCATTGACCCTTTTTCCGTCCCGGATCAACACGGCCGTTATTTTGAATTTTCAGCAGTGCCCTACCCTAAGGCTCAGTTGAAGCAGGGACAATGGCATCTGCCCCGCATTCCCGGCGAAGATATTCAGGCGCTGTACCGGCTGAATGAAATTGCCCAACGCACCGGTATTGACGTGCCCGCCATCCGGGAACTTATCGGCCTGTTTGAACACTGGCTCAGTAATAACGATGCCGTTTCCATCCGCCCAGAACAATACATTCAAGCCGCCATTCAGGAAATTGACGGTCTGTTTTCCTCTCAATTCTTTACCGCCCCGGAGCTTACCCATGATGCATAACGGCGTATTGCTGGCCATTTTTTCTGCGTTCATTTTCAGTGTCATGAATGCCCTGATCAAAGCAGCCAGCGAGACCATCCCCACGTCTGAAATTGTTTTTTTCCGCAGTCTCATCGGCACCGTGCTGATTCTGATGCTCATGCGTCAGGCCCGCGTGCGTTTTTCGACCACAGGAGTTCCCTTACTGGTGTTGCGTGGAATCTTTGGCGCCTTATACCTGCTGGCCTTTGTGTACACCATCGCCAATATCCCCATTGCAGATGCCATTATTCTGGCTTACCTGTCGCCGTTTTTTGTCATTCTGTTCTCTCACTTTGTGCTCAAAGAATCACTGCCGCGAGGGGCAGCGATATGGCTCGCCGTTGTGCTGCTTGGTGCTGCGATGATTATTAACCCGCTGAAATATGAGTCGTTTAATCTGTATGCGATTGCCGGGATCGCCAGTGCCGCTTTTGCTGCCTGCGCATCGATCACCATTAAAAAACTGAGCAAACGTCATCATACCTATGAGATCGTCTTTTATTTCCTGTTCATCGCAACCCTGATCTCTGCCTACCTGATGCAAGGTAGCTTCGTGATGCCACAAGGCATTGCCTGGCTGTATCTGTTCGCAATTGGTGCTGTTTCTTTGCTCGGACAAATCTTCCTGACGAAAGCATTCACCCATGAAAATGCAGCGGTGGTTGCCGTCACCCGCTACATCGGGATCGTGTTCAACATCTTGTGGGGCGTGTTGTTCTGGCAGGAGATTCCGGAGGCACTCACCCTGATGGGTGGCGTCATGATTGTGGTTGCATCCATGGCACTTGGTCGCAAAAACAAATCTGCTTCACGGAGCGATTCCGACACCCCATCCGGAAAAGCACCAGAAACAGCGCAGGAAAGTACATCAGCCAGATAAAACAACCCCGGGTTGTTCTCACAGCCCGGGGTTATCTGATGCTGCAACTCAAGTGTTCATGTCGACTTAAGGTGCATACTGAGCAAAGACTTCTTCTTCGGTCAGGTTTTGGGTCTCATTGCTGAATGCGTAGTAAGCTGGTTTCTTATCAATAAAAATCTGCTGAGTCAATTCCAGCTGCTGTTCCTGATCCAAAAACCCTGCCGGAACAATGTATTGCCCGGTCGGTTTCAGATGGTAGAACAAGTGTGTCCCGCAGTTTTTACAAAAGCCACGTTCGCCCCAGTCAGACGATGAATAGCGGGCAATGAATTCTTCGCCGCTAAACGTCACTTCCGTGCCTGCCGCGACAGCCAGATAAGGACCACCGCTCCATTTACGGCACATACCACAGTGACAGACTTCAGCATGTAAGGTGCCGCTGCTTGATTTCATTCCGACCTTTCCACACAAACAATGACCGCTGATCGACTGCAGCGGTTGTGATGGCTGTGACATGATGCGCTCCTTATTGAAATGCCTCTATGAGCATAGTGCGATTCAAATCTCACCTCAAATCACAGATTCAGGCCTGTGTCTGAAATCACTTTTCTCCCGTCAGGCATTGAGATTCCAATACTGATTCACACCACAATCCAACACAAATTCAGGATCATGACTCACCAGAATGAAGCTGCCGCGATGCAGTCTCAGCGCCTGTGCCATCATGAGTTTTCCCTCCAAATCCAGATGGTTATCAGGCTCATCCAGTAACAGAGTTCCAGCCTGATCCTGATGGCTCACCACCAGCATGGCCAGTCGCATGCGCTCCCCGCCACTCAGTGATCCCATCTGCTGAGTCACGCGCTCACCACGAAAGCCAATACAGGCAGCCCGCGTTCGTAATTCGGCGACCGTGGATGACGGGCAAAGCCGATGCAAATTGTCCAGCACCGTCTCGTTTGGTTCAAACAAAGAAAAGTGCTGATCCAGATAGCAAAGCGGGCTGTGCCGCAGGATTTCACCGGATTGGGCAGGCAGTACACCCAACAGAGTTTTCAGCAACGTCGATTTCCCGATCCCATTGTTTCCCTGCAAATGAATTTTATCGCCAAACCAGACACACCGGCTGATTGGATCAAATTGCCCGTGTTTCAGGCGAAGTTCCGTGAGCGTCAGCAGTCGGGCCTGTCGCTTTTCTGCATCTTCGGTTGTAAAACGCAACGGTTTTGCCGGATCCATCTTTGCCTTTAACGTCTGCAACTCTGTCTTCGCCCGCGCCATTTGCTGAGACTGCTGCTGCTTTCGCGCAGACCCTGCACTTTCTGCACTGTTTTTCTGATAATCCAGCAACAACTTCGACTGGCTGCCATTGTGTCTGTCCCGCTGGCCGGCAGCCGCCCTTTTCTGAGCTTTTTCTTCATTGCGCCGGTGCTGACGTGCCAGACTGGCAACCTGCTGCTTTGCTCTGGCAACATCATGGGCTAATGCCTCTGCCTCCTGCTGCTTTTGCCTGCGGTAGTCCGAAAAATCACGCCCGTAGCACACCAGTCCTTGGTGACTCATCTCATAAATACAGTTGGCCAGCGACAGCAATTGCTGATCATGACTGATCAGCAAAATCCCGCCGCGAAATTGAGTAATCTGATGCATGAGCCACCGCCTGCCTTCCGCATCCAGATGATTCGAGGGTTCATCCAGGATCAGTAAATCCGCTTCCTGCTGAAAACAGCGCCAAAGTCGTAAACGACTCAATTCACCGCCACTGAGTGACAGACAGCGCTGCCAAGGGTCGTCCGGTAATCCCAGCATCGCCAGTTGATGCGACAATTGTTCCGGCAGCTCCCATTGATCGTTCACCGCTTCAAAATCGGCCGGATCACAACTCCCCGCTTCAATGCGAGCCATTGCATTCAAACAGGCGGTAACGCCCAATGCATCTGCCACGGTACCGAGCGACTGACGTTCCTGAAAATCCGCCATCTGGGGCAGAAAACCTACCCGGCCCGCTGCCACGACGGTTCCTTCATCGGGTTGCCGCTCCCCGCTCAGTACAGTAGCCAGTACAGATTTACCGCTGCCGTTGCGGCCAACCACAGCCGTGACTTCACGATGCAGCGCCAGATGAAGCCCAGAAAATAGCGTGTCTCCCTGCGGGAGAAAAATTGAAATTGCGTGTGCTTGCAATAATGTCATTGCGACCTCCGGTGCAAGTGCAGGGAAAGTCGTAACCGTCGAAAAAATGCAGATGTCTGAACGAAAGCCAGGAAAAACAAGCAATGCAGCGATACAAACCACGGCTTGACGACAGCCGGAAGACTGAACAGACGAAGACGGTGAACGCCCACTAACCCTGCGGATCCAAAAGAAAAATGTTTAAGGATGTCAGGGGTTAGTGATTCATGTTGGCGTTCGCTCCAAAAGAAAGGATGGCGGGATTAAATCATCCCGGCCCGAGATTCGCAAGACTTCGGCCTTGCGCATGTTCACAAATTGAGCCACTCAAAATGCAACATGTTGCAATATCATCAGCAGGATACCTGAACTCCGCGCAGAGGAAACGGGTGGTCAGCCATCCACCAACACAACCTCAATCCCCGCTTTTTTCAAGCCGTCCAGATAACGTTCGGGAATTGCTTTGTCGGTGATCACTTTATGCACCTTGCCTGGTTCAAGAATCTTATGCAGGCTGATCCGGCCAAATTTACTGGCATCGGTCACCACAATGATTTCATCAGCCACTTCACACATGCGTCGATTCAGACGGGCTTCATTTTCATTGTGCGTGGTAATGCCTTTGCTCAGATCAAAGCCATCCACCGCCAGAAACAGCTTATTGAAATGATAATTTTCCAGCGCCTGCTCTGCCTGTGTCCCATAAAAGGACATGGATTTTCGCCGTAAATGTCCGCCAAGCACAATGACTTCAACGCCTTCTGCAGCAACTAAAGTATTCGCGACATTCAAACCATTGGTCAGCGCAATCACGTTCTCATGGTCAACCAAATGGGCCGCAATCGCATGTGTGGTGGTGCCGGAATCCAGAATAATCGTATCGCCATCCTGCACCAGGCTCGCCGCGGCCTGGCCAATGAGATCTTTGATGCTGCGGTTCAGCTGACTTTTATCTTCGATTGAATGCTCAGGTAACTGTGCGGCACTGTCCTGGCTGTCTTTCAGGAAAGCACCGCCATACGAGCGGGTGGCCATTCCCTGCTTTTCCAGAAAAGCCAGATCATTGCGTATGGTTACTGTAGAAACCTGAAACAGCGCTGCCAACTCCGCGACTTGCACACTGCCTTGCTTTCTCAGCATCCCTAAAGTCTGTTCACGCCTTTCGCTTGTACTTTTCATTGAATGTTCTTCTCTACTCACTGACGCATGCTGCTCAGTATACGGTTTTCATCGCTCAATAGAAAGCTCACACCTTTTGTTTTCTTTCGTTTCATCGCGAACGAATTCAGAAGAAACCCAAATAACAAAGGCTACTTCTGGTTTTCCGCCAGCAAAGAGCGCCTCAAAAAGATTTCAATTCCTTTCCATTGAGGTAATCTCACAATTTGAGTGAGATCATAATTTCATTCTATTTTTATTTCCTTTCGATTATTTTCTGCGTAGTCTGCCAATGAAACGAACCGAAAGAAACTTCAATTCACGAATTACCTCTTCAACACGATGGAGCGATCAATGGACATTTTGCTGGATCGAATCAAACGTCACAAACAAGGCGAAGCGGTCGGAATTTATTCAGTCTGCTCTGCACATCCCCTTGTGATCGAAGCAGCAATCCGCCAAGCGCAACACGACCAGTCGATCTTGCTGATTGAAGCCACCTCAAATCAGGTTGATCAACTGGGTGGCTACACCGGCATGACACCGCAAGACTTCACACAATTTGTGTACGACATTGCCCAGCGTCTTGATTTTCCACTCAGTCAATTCATTCTCGGTGGGGACCATTTAGGCCCCAACCGCTGGCAACATGAAGATGCTGATCGCGCGATGCAAAAAGCTGAGGCACAAATTGCTGCTTATGTCGCAGCAGGTTTTAAAAAAATTCATCTCGATTGCAGTATGTCCTGCCTTGGCGATCCTGTCCCGCTCGACGATGAAACCGTCGCAACAAGAGCTGCAAGATTGGCTGTGATTGCAGAGCAAACCTGCCTTGATACATTCGGCGTCAGCGATCTGGTCTATGTGATTGGCACGGAAGTGCCGATACCGGGCGGTGCTCACGAAGCACTCAGTGAGCTGCAAATCACCACGCCTGCAGCCGCAAAAGAGACGATTCTTGCCCACAGGCATGCATTTGAGGCCGTTGGGTTGTCTCAGATTCAGTCCCGGGTGATTGGGCTGGTCGTTCAGCCTGGTGTCGAGTTCGATCATGACGGCGTGATGGACTACCAGCCAGAAAAAGCCGCCGCCCTCAGCCAGTTTGTCGAACAATACGAGCACCTGATATTTGAAGCCCACTCCACCGATTACCAGACAGAACAAGCCTACAAGCAACTCGTGCGGGATCACTTCGCGATTTTAAAAGTCGGCCCCGCCCTGACGTTTGCCCTGAGGGAAGCCTTATTTGCACTGGCATGTATTGAAGAAGAACTGATTGCGGCCCGTTCCTGTTCCGGTTTACGTCAGGTGATTGAACAAGCGATGCATGAACACCCGGAATACTGGCAGAGCCATTATCAGGGCGATCCTGCCCTTCAGCGCCTGGCACGCAGTTTCAGTTATTCCGATCGCATCCGCTATTACTGGCCCGATGAAAAAGTCGGGGAATGTCTGGACCGACTCCTCACAAATCTGAATGAAACCCCACTACCGCTCCCCCTTCTGAGTCAGTATTTTCCGGTTCAATACCAGCGGATCCGTGAAGGACTTCTGAAAAATCAGGCCAGAGCACTCATTCTCGACAAGATTATGCAGGTCACCGCGGTCTATTCAGCGGCCTGTTTCCCGAACACCCAAACTGCTTAAAGAGAAGATAACGATGTTTTTAGGTCATTCAATCCAAGCATTGCAAACCGCAGGTGGTGAGGCCACGGCGCGTGAAATCAGCCAGCAGCCTCAGAGCTGGCAATCTGCGCTGGCCGCTGTCCGGGAGCAATTGCCACACATCACAACATTTCTGAGCCCATTGCTGAATCAACCTGATTTACGGATCGTGATGACAGGCGCGGGCACCTCCGCCTTTGCCGGACGGGCATTAGCCCCCTATTTATCCGGTCGCACCCGGCGGCGTTTTGAAGCCATTGCAACCACAGATATTGTGACAGATCCGCAGGAATACTTTGCAGAAACCTGTCCGACCTTACTGATCTCTTTCGCCCGCTCAGGTTGCAGTCCTGAAAGTGTCGCAGCCGTTGAACTGGCCAGCCAGTTGCTGCCCCATTGCTACCACCTGGTGATCACCTGCAATGCTCAGGGGGATTTGTACCAGCGCAGCCTGAACGATTCGCGGACGCTGGCATTATTGATGCCGGAAGAATCCAATGACCGCAGTTTTGCCATGACCAGCAGCCTGACGTGCATGATGCTGTCCTGTCTGGCGGTTTTCCAGCCGGACACCTTCAATCCGGAGCACTTTGCACCCGTCACCGAAACCTGTCGCCGCATCCTGAACGAACAGCACGCCGCCATCACCGCTGTCGCTGATGATCCCTGCCAGCGCGTGATTTATCTGGGCAGCGGCAGTTTGCAGGGCATCGCTCAGGAAGCGGCGCTGAAACTGCTTGAGCTGACCGCCGGAAAGCTGCTGGTCGGATTCGATACGCCTGTTGGCTTTCGTCACGGCCCGAAATCCGTGATTGATGACACCACGCTGGTGGTCATTTTTATCTCCAACGATCCTTACACGCGTCGTTATGATCTCGATTTGCTGACGGAATTGCGTCAGGACAATCAGGCCAGACGCGTGATTGCAATCGCCGATCGGCCAGATCCTGTGATTGCACAGGGTGAACATTTCTACTTCCCTGAATCCCTGAATGCGGATGATGCCACGCTCAGCTTCCCCTACCTGCTGATGGCGCAAATCTATGCATTCAGTCGTTCAGTCAAGCTTGGCATCAGTCCCGACAATCCGTGTCCCAGCGGTGCAGTCAATCGGGTTGTACAGGGTGTCACGATTTATCCCTATCAAAACTAAAAGAGGAAAAGGAACATGCCAAACATTGTGTTGAGCCGCATTGACGAGCGACTGGTCCATGGCCAGGTTGGCGTGCAATGGGTGGGATTTGCCGGGGCAAACCTGATTATCGTCGCCAATGACGAAGTCGCAGGAGATGCAATTCAGCAAAACCTGATGGAAATGGTGCTGGCAGACGGGATTGGGATCCGGTTCTGGACGCTGCAAAAAGTGATCGACACCATTCACAAAGCTGCCGATCGGCAAAAGCTCCTCATCGTTGCCAAAACCCCGGCTGACTTTGTCACCCTCATTCAAGGCGGGGTTCCGATCCACCAGCTCAATGTTGGCAACATGCATTTCGTCGAAGGCAAAAATCAAATCCATAAAACGGTCTCCGTTGACGAAACAGACATTGCTTCCTTCCAGACACTGAAACAACTCGGGGTGACATGCACTGTTCAGGGCGTCCCGACCGAACCTGCAACGGACATCTTTAAGCTGCTGTAACCCGACATAATCCAATCATAAAAGGAACTGAAAGATGGAAATCGGATTGATACAAGCTTTATTACTGGGGATTCTGGCCTTTTTCGCCGGATTAGATCTGTTCAATGGCTTAACCCACTTTCACCGCCCCGTGGTACTCGGACCGCTGGTCGGGCTGATTCTGGGCGATCTGCACACCGGAATACTGGTTGGCGGTACTCTGGAATTGGTCTGGATGGGGCTGGCCCCGTTGGCTGGCGCACAGCCACCCAATGTGATTATCGGCACCATTGTCGGCACCACCTTTGCTATCACGTCCGGCGTTGAAGCCGAAGTTGCAGTCGGTGTCGCCGTCCCGTTTGCTGTCGCCGTCCAGATGGGGATCACTTTTCTCTTCTCTGCCATGGCTCCCATGATGTCGAAGTGCGATCAGATGGCCGCTAACGCGGATACCAACGGCATTGAGCGCGTGAACTATTTCGCACTGGCGATGCTGGGAACCTTCTACTTTTTGTGGGCTTTTCTACCTGTTTACCTCGGTGCGGAACACGCCAAAGTTGCCGTGGAAGTTCTGCCCAAAACCCTGATTGACGGTCTGGGCGTTGCAGGCGGCATCATGCCCGCCATCGGCTTTGCCGTGCTGATGAAAATCATGATGAAAAATGCCTACATTCCCTACTTCATGCTGGGTTTTGTCGGCGCAGCCTGGCTTGAATTACCGGTGCTGGCCATTGCCGCCGCCGCACTCGCCATGGCGCTGATTGACTTCATGCGGAAAAGCGAGCCTGTACAGCCAACACAAGAGGAAGTGGAAGATGGGATCTAATAAAAATATCGACCTGAGTCAGGTTCAGGAAGTCGGGGCAGACGAGTATCAGGACAAGGCTGTCGGTGCCGAGCTGACCAAGGCAGACATCAATAAAATGGCGTGGCGTTCTTTGCTGCTGCAAGCCTCTTTCAATTTTGAACGAATGCAGGCTTCCGGCTGGCTGTATGGCTTACTCCCTGCACTGAAAAAAATCCACACCAACCGGGACGATCTGGCGAAATCCATGAAAGGCCATATGGGCTTTTTCAATACCCATCCGTTTCTGGTGACCTTTGTGATGGGCATTATTCTGGCCATGGAGCGCTCCAAGCAAAATGTCAGCAGTATCCAGAACACCAAGATTGCTGTCGGTGCCCCGCTGGGCGGGATTGGCGACGCCATGTTCTGGCTTACCCTGTTGCCAATCTGCGGCGGAATCGGAGCCGACCTTGCCCTTCAGGGATCAATTCTCGGCGCGGTGGTCTTCTTTCTGTTGTTTAACGTGGTTCACTTCGGGTTACGTTTCGGGCTCGCGCACTATGCCTACCGAATGGGGGTGGCCGCCATTCCGCTGATCAAAGCCAATACCAAAAAAGTGGGACATGCTGCTTCGATTGTGGGCATGACGGTCATCGGTGCACTCGTTGCGACCTATGTCCGTCTGTCCACCACCCTGGAGATCACAGCCGGTGACGCGGTCGTCAAGGTTCAGGACGGTGTCATTGACAAACTGATGCCAGCCTTCCTGCCACTGATATACACCTTGCTGATGTACGCACTGGTGAAACGCGGCTGGAGTCCGATTCGCCTGATTATCGTTACTGTCGTACTGGGTGTTGCCGGTAAGTTTGCCGGATTCCTGTAAACCATCGCCGGGCTGCAACCAATCGCAGCCCGCCATTTCATGGAGAAATATCATTATGTTAGGTGTCATTATCAGTGGCCATGGCGGGTTTGCCAGTGGCATGGAAACGGCGATGTTTCAGGTTCTGGGTGAGCAGGCGCAAGTAGCAGCAATCGATTTCCCGCCCGAATCAACAACACAGTTACTCGAACAACAATTCAAAACAGCACTGGAACAGGTCGACACTGGTGAAGGCATTGTCTTTATCACCGATCTGCTGGGCGGCAGTCCATTTCGCGTCGCCTCCACTTTGGTGATGGCGCGCAAGGATGCTGAAGTGATCACCGGTGCCAATCTTCAGCTCATTCTGGAAATGATGCTGGAACGGGATGAACTGAATGTCACCGAATTCCGGGAGCAGGCTCTGGCTTGTGGCCATCGCGGCATGACCAGCCTGACGGATGAAATGGCCAGAAAATCCTCTGGCAGTACTCAGGATGAGGGCATTTAGCATGAGGCCCGACCATTCAATCCGGGCACGACGTCTGCTGACTGAATCCGGCTGGCGTGAACACGTTGTTGTTCATCTGTCCCAGGGGATGATCACAGCAATCGAACCCACGAACGCCATTGCCTGGGATGCTGAAATGCTGATCCCTGCTCTGATTGATACGCACGTTCACGGGGGCGCAGGGGCGGACGTAATGGATGCTACCCACGAGGCACTGGAGACGATGTCGCAGTATCTGGCCCGTCAGGGCGTCGGTGCTTTTCTCGCCACCACAGTGACCGCGCCACTGGCCGACATTCAGAACGCCCTCAAACAAGTGGCCCGCTCACAGAAACAAGGGCTCAGCGGTGCGCAATTGCTGGGCAGTTATCTGGAAGGCCCCTATTTCACGCCGGAAAACAAAGGTGCGCATCCCGAATCGTTGTTCCGTGATCCCACGCCTGTTGAACTGGACCAACTGATTGCAGCCAGTGAGGGCAGTCTGAAAGTCGTCGCTCTGGCGCCCGAACACCCGGATGCTCTCACCGCCATCCGTCACCTGAAAACCCGGGGGCTCAACGTGATGCTGGGCCATACCGCTGCCGACTACGAAACCACTCGCGCTGCACTGGATGCCGGAGCCGATGGTCTGGTGCACTGCTTTAACGGCATGAAAGGGGTGCATCACCGGGAACCTGGTACTGTCGGCGCGGGGCTCAGCCATGATACCGCAGCGATTGAACTGATTGCGGACGGTCACCACGTTCACCCGGCCGTGATGAAAATCTGCTGTCGCTGCGCGCCCGACCGTCTGGTGCTGGTCAGTGATGCGATGCGGGCCGCAGGCATGCCAGACGGTGAGTATCAACTGGGCGAAATGACAGTCACTATGAAAAACGGTGTGGTGAAAACCGCCAGCGGTGGTTTGGCAGGCAGCACGCTGTCGCTGAGCACCGCCCTTCAGAACATGGTCACCACCGCCGATCAGCCACTGGAAAAGGCGATCGAGATGGCTTCACTCATCCCCGCCCGACTGCTGGGGATTGATGACCGGCTTGGCAGCATTGCCATCGGCAAAACAGCAAACCTGGTGGCCCTGAACACTGATCTCGGGGTGACGTCAACCTGGGTGCAGGGCCAGCAGGTCTGGGCTGCCCCGGCAACTCAAACCGTCTCCGCGTCATGATGTTGCATTCTTTTTCTTTGTCTCTCTTCAATAAAGCCGGGTTGAATCCCGCCGCAAGGAGCTTATTTTATGTACCTGATTTCTTCTCATGAATTACTCAAAGATGCCCAACGCAATGGCTATGCTGTCCCTGCATTTAATATCCACAATCTGGAGACAGTACAGGTTGTAGTCGAAACCGCAGCGAGACTACGCTCCCCGGTGATTCTGGCCGGCACTCCCGGCACTTACAAACATGCGGGCGTTGACTATCTGATCTCGATTTGCCAGTCGGCCGCCAAAAAGCATCGGCTGCCTTTAGTCATGCATCTTGATCATCACGAAGATCACAGCGACATTCGCAATAAAGTGGAAGCCGGGATTCGATCCGCCATGATTGACGCTTCTCATTATCCGTTCGAAGAAAATATTGCCCGGGTGAAATCTGTGGTCGATTTCTGTCACAAACTGGGCGTCAGCGTAGAAGCGGAGCTTGGGCTTCTGGGAGGACAGGAAGACGACCTGATCATTGATGCTGCTGACGCACAATTAACCGATCCGGCATCGGCGAAAGCCTTTGTCGAACTGACGGGAATCGATTCGCTGGCGGTTGCGATCGGCACAGCCCATGGTCTGTATCAATCCGAACCTAAGCTGGACTTCAAACGTCTGGCTGCCATTCAGGAATGTGTCGATATTCCGTTGGTCCTGCACGGTGCGTCCGGCATCTCCGATGCCGATGTCCGCAAATGTATCGCTTTAGGCGTCTGTAAAGTCAACGTGGCGACAGAACTGAAAATCGCCTTCTCCGGCGCAATGAAAAACTATCTGGCACAACATCCGGATGCCAGTGATCCCCGCCAGTATCTGGTCCCCGGAATGGATGCCATGCGCGCCGTCGTTGAAGACAAAATCCGGGTGTGCGGCAGCGAAAACCGTATTTAGCGGAAGTTTCAAATCCAGAACATTCAAGGCAAGGCTTCCTCCAGGACAGGAAGCCTGCCCCCTCACGGTTAACCAGCTCCTCGCCAGACTCACCTCTTCGGTGTTCAACAGCATGTCGCACCCGGATTCAGGCGGCTTTTTTTGGTTCTTGCGATCCTTTTCTAAAAACATTCACCAAAACACACAAACAAGTTTCATTTTGTTTCTTTTGTGATCTGACATGCGTCATTTCATTTCCTTTCACGTATCATTTTCATTTTAGTTACAACCCAACAACAAACAAAAGACAATGAAAGGAAGGAGTGCAACATGAAAACCACAGGTTTGCGGCAACTCGCCCTTGCAACAACGATCAGCTGCTGTCTCAGCAGTTATGTCTGGGCAGCACCGCTCGGTCAACTGGATTCTCACTCGATCAATCAGCAGGGACAAACCGTCAGTTTCTCAACACTGGATGGTGTCCGCGGACGCATTCATTTCGTGAATACAGGGGCTTTTCGGGTTCAGTTCAGTGAAGACGGACAGTTCCGCGATGAAAAAGCAGATGCCCTGCGCGATCAGTGCAGCAATTTTCAATGTAACCAACCGGACTTCGACCGGGCTGCATTACCCCAGATCATCACCGGCCATGATCAGGGTGCCGTCAACGTCTCTGTCACCGATATGGGTGACTATGTCCTGCTCTCCACCAACCAGCTCGCGCTTCGGATTTACCCGGCGCCACTGACGTTTGCTTTGTATCAGGCCGATAACCAGACCCAGTTGTGGCGCGAGCTTACCCCCATTGAACTGGGGACAGCCACGAATCATTTTGATCAATCAGAATTGAAACTGAACCGGGACAACATCAAAACCGTTCAGACATTATCCAGCGACACCAGCGAGCATTTCTATGGTGGTGGCCAGCAAAACGGCGCATTCGAATTTAACGGAAAAATACTGAAAGCCTCTTATTCCGGCGGCTGGGAAGAGTTTGACCGCCCCAGTCCGGCCCCCTTTTTTATGTCTGATAAAGGGTATGGCGTTGTCCACAACACGTGGCGAAATGGCGCTCATGACTTCCGGGCTATCGACCGGACAGTGTCCAGCTATAACGAAGACCGCTTTGATGCTTACTATTTTGTCGGGGAGACCCTGCCGGAATTGCTCAAGCAGTATACCGGCCTGACCGGACGCCCGCACCTGCTGCCGCGCTGGGCCTACTATCTGGGGGATGCAGATTGTTACGAAAACAAAAAAGGGAGTTATCCCCCCGGCTGGCCAACCGCACCGGGCACGACCATGGATGTCGTCAATCAGGTCGCCGTGCCTTACAAAACCCATGACATGCCCGTGGGCTGGATTCTGCCGAACGACGGCTACGGTTGTGACTATTCAAATTTACAGGGCGTGGTGAACAACCTGGACAATCTGGGGATCAAAACCGGCTTATGGACCCAAAAATCATTGGATCAGATTGCTCAGGAAGTCCAGGCAGGAGTCCGGGTCTACAAACTGGATGTCGCGTGGACGGGGCCGGGGAAACTCTATTCACTGGCGGCCAATCAGGATGCGCATCAGGGGTTAGTCAATAACGCTGACACCCGTGGTTTTGTCTGGACCGTCATGGGCTGGGCCGGCACTCAGCGATATGCCGTTACCTGGACCGGCGATCAGGCCGCGAGCTGGGACTATATCCGCTGGCACATTCCAACCTTTATCGGCTCCGGATTATCCGGTCAGGCCTACGCCTCTTCAGATGTGAACGGCATCTTCGGCCATGGCGCCGAAACCTATACCCGGGATCTGCAATTTAAAGCCTTCACACCGGTACTGATTGCCATGTCCGGCTGGGACAGCCGTGAGCGCAAACATGCCTGGTGGCATGACGAAACACTGAACGGCCAGAGCTACAGGGATATCAACCGGCAATATCTGATGTTGAAATCACAGCTGATGCCATATTTATACAACTACGCCTATGAAGCCGACCGAACCGGCGCGCCAATTGTCCGGGCGATGACCTGGGAATTTCCGGATGATCCCCGACTGAAAGACGAATCTTTCAAATACCAGTACATGTATGGGGAATCGTTGCTGGTGGCGCCAGTGTACGAACCGATGTCCAAAAACAATGGCTGGTATCAGGATTTGTATCTGCCGGAAGGCACCTGGATAGATTTCTGGGACGGCACCCGGACTGTCGTCCCTGCGGGCGGGCAGGTCCTGCCCCATTATCCCATAACCATTGACCGGATCCCGGTACTGGTGCGTGCCGGTGCCATCATTCCGATGTACACAGCCGCTCGCTCGGATGCGCTGCAGCCCAAAGATCACCTGATTATCGACATTTATCCAAGTGGTGAGTCCGCCTTCACACTATATGAAGATGACGGCGAAAGCCGGGCATATCAGGAACACAATGCCTACGCAGAAACGGAGATCCGGGTCACGGCACCACACACTGGCACGCCGGGCGACATCACAATTCAGATCGACCCTGCAACCCTTCATGGCGCTTATACCGGTGAAGTCACGCAGCGCAGCTATCATCTGAAGGTGCATTCGCTGCTGGCGCCACTGACAGTCAGCGATGGTCACAATACGCTGACCCGACATCAGAATCGGGCTGAGTTTGATCAGGCTGCTTCCGGCTGGTTCTTTGATGCCACAGATCGGTACGGCATTGTGCATCTCAAAGTGCCGCATCGCGCAGTCAGCCAGTTCCAGCAATTCACACTGGATATGGATGAAAATGCCGCCATCCCGGAAACCCCGGCTTATCCTGAGCCGGCTTATGCCACCGACTTCGATAAAGCCAATGTCAACATACTGAAAAAACCAGCAGAACATCCGAATGAGCCTTTCAGTCACGCACTGGATGGTGACACGGAAACGGTGTATCACACGCCCTGGTGGCCGTCTGATCCTTCCGAAAAAGCACCACAGGACTTCGTGCTGCACCTGGGGGACAACTTTCTGGTCAGCGGTTTCACTTATCTGCCCCGGATCGATGCCGGAAACGGGACCATCACTCAGTATCGGCTGTATCTGTCCAGCAGTCATGGTCACTGGGGCCAGCCGGTCGCTGAAGGCAGTTGGCCCGTCAGTGCTGACCTGAAAATTGCCCACTTTGCCGCACGCGAAGCCAGTTATCTGAAATTCGAGGCACTGTCAGGCACCGGCGATTTTGTGTCGGCACGAGAATTTGATGTTATCGCCACCAAGGTTCAGGCCCCGCAGCACACCCTGCCCCTGACCGCGCAGCAGGCGACGATCAGCGGCAATGTCGTTCAGGATGCTGCGGTAACCGGCGCTCCCATGCTCATGAACGGGCTGAGTTTCACTTCGGGTTTAGGTACAGAAGCACCGTCATCCATTCAGTTCAGTCTGGACGGAACCTGGCAACGGCTGAATGCCGATGTCGGGATTGATGACAGCTGTAAGATGGACGGGAACACCGTGCTCGCCAGTATTTATACCGACGGCTATAAAGCCTGGGAATATCGACTGGATGGCCCGACCGTCGTGAAACCGGATCTGGATTTATTCGGCGTCCGGAAACTTGAACTGCGCACCGGAGACGATGACGGTCATCCGCAGGGGGATTGCGTGAACTGGGCAAATCTCCGGATCACCGGGCCAGAAAGTGCGACTTTCAATGAATTCGACAAGTCGTTGATCAGTTATGTCCTAAAACCCAAGTACCAGCCCAATCAGGGGATTGAAAAGGCATTTGACGGCGATCCGTCCACCCTGTACCACTCCCCCTGGTCCCCGGTGAATGCTTCGGAAAAAGCCCCCCAGCAATTTGTGATCGATCTGGGCGGCTACTTCAATGTCTCTGGATTCAGCTATCTGGCTCGGGCGGGTGCCGGTAATGGCACAATTGGCGATTACCGCCTGTGGCTGTCGACGGACAATCAGCACTGGACGCAGGTTGCCAGCGGCCGCTTTGAACGCCTCGACGAGGTTCAGCGCCTCAGCTTCAGGGCAACAGAAGCAAGGTATCTGAAATTTGAAGCCTTGTCCGGCGTCGGCGATTTTGTGTCGGCCGCAGAATTTGACGTGTTCGGCACCCAAGTAAAATAACCACACGATGAAAGCCCACACCGGCACCCGATGACGTGTGCCGGTGTTTGATGACCCCGGAATCCCATCCACAAAAAGATCTGTTTTTCCTTGATCACCGCCCTGCTTCCGTCACCACAGATGCCGCATTTTGGTCACTACAGGCTGATCCGCTTCACAAAGCAAAGAATCAATAAGCACGAAAAACAGCGGATTGATTAGGATTAGCTATGATTGATCAGGGAATTCAATATCTTATACTAATCAAAGTCAGTCAATATTCAGAAATAGCGCAGGAAAAATGTTTGAGAACAAGGCAGATTTTTTAGATAAGTCGTCATTCTACAATCAAAAAATCTAACGCAGTGATCGAGCATTTGAACAAGCTAGGATGACCAGTGATTAACTGCGATTGGTATTCATCCCATTTCCGGCACGGCAGTTTCTTGTGCCTGTATGCTGATTTCAGGAGTTTTACAGGATGTTTAAACGCACGCTCTCATCGCTTCTTGCTTCCGCGGCGCTCAGTGTTTGCCTCTCGACAGGCGCACAGGCTGCAGATAACCGAAATTATATTCTTGCCACCGCTTCAACCGGTGGCACTTACTACCCGGTGGGTGTCGCACTGGCGACCCTCAGTAAGGTCAAACTCGAACCAGCGCACAGCTTTTCACTGTCGGCCATCAGTTCTGCAGGGTCGAGTGAAAACGTAAAACTGATGAATGAAAATGAAGCCCAGTTTGCCATATTGCAGGGCTTATACGGTGCCTGGGCCTGGAATGGTGAAGGCCAGTTTGCCAGCAGCGGTCGTCAGGAAAAGCTGCGCTCCGTGACCATGCTGTGGCAGAACGTGGAGCATTTTGTGGTACGCGCTGATCTGGCGAAAACCGGTACGGTCGACGATCTGGCAAATCTCAAGGGTAAGAAATTCTCCATTGGCAGCAAAAACTCCGGAACGGAAGGCTCGGGACGTCAGATCATGAAAGGACTGGGCGTCGATCCCGACAGCTTCAATCTGGCTTATCTGGGGTATGGTGCCAGTGC
The DNA here is from genome assembly GCF_018199995.1 of Photobacterium sp. GJ3. Taxonomy (NCBI): domain Bacteria; kingdom Pseudomonadati; phylum Pseudomonadota; class Gammaproteobacteria; order Vibrionales; family Vibrionaceae; genus Photobacterium; species Photobacterium sp. GJ3. The sequence goes on from NZ_CP073579.1 coordinate 1,250,614, forward strand.
GGATGCCATGCAAAATGGAACCGTGGATGGGATGAACACGCCAGCCGGTGTCCCTGTGAGTGCGGTAACCCGAGCTTATGCCGCGCTGGGAGATAAAATTACCGTATTGTCGTTTACCGACGAGCAGGTGAAAAAAGCCAATCAGAATTACGACTTGTGGACCCCCTATACCATTCCGGCAGAAACCTATCCGGGCCAGAAAAAAGAAATTCGTACCATTGCACAACCGAACTTTCTGGCCGTCCGTGATGATATTTCAGAGCAGGATGTCTATCTGCTGACCAAAACCGTCTACGAAAACCTGTCTTTCCTGAACAGCATCCATGCGGCAACAAAAGCGATGGCCATTGAAAAAGCCATTGCAGGCCTGCCGATCCCACTCCATCCCGGCGCAGCCAAATACTACCGAGAAATTGGCATTGAAATTCCCCAACGGTTAATTGCCAAATAACTGTTGTCGGCCAGCCCTGAACGGGCTGGTTCGTTTGTTTGCCGAATACCCAATCTTTTTGAGAGTACAGGATGACTCAACATGCCAATCCTTCGCCTGAGCAGCCACCTGAACAGGCCAAACCGGAAGCCCTCCAGCAATTCGAACTGACCACGCGCACCGAATTTCCCTGGCTGACTCACTTCGTTACTTTTTTTGCCGTGGCTCTGTCTGTCATCCACATATGGTTTAACACCCTGTCAACGCTGCCGGAACTCTGGATTTCAGCCACTCACTTTGCTGGTTTCGCCGTGATTTGTGCTTTGCTGTATCCCGCTCACGCCAGCCTGAAACACAGCAAGATTGCTTTAGCGGGCGATTTGCTGATTGCGTTCGCAGCGCTGGCCTGCCTGATCTACATTCCTTTTGCAGAAGATGCGCTCTACGCCCGGGGGGTCAAATTTGTCGCCAGCGACTGGTTCTTTTCTCTGCTCGCCATTGCAATTGTACTGGAGCTGATTCGACGGACCATCGGCCTGTTTATTCCGGTCCTGATTGTGATCTGTCTGACCTACGTGGTGTTCTGGGGGAAGTGGGTGCCCGGCATGTTCCAGTTTCCCGGCCTCAGCATGGAAACCCTGCTCTACCGCAGCTTTTACAGTGCCGACGGCATGTTCGGCCCAATCGCCCGGATCAGTTGGAGCTATGTCTTCATGTTCATCCTGTTCGGCGCTTTTCTGGTCCGTTCCGGCGTGGGCGATTTCATCATTGATCTTTCCAAAGCTGCCGCCGGAAAGATCATCGGCGGCCCCGGTTTCATTGCTGTTCTGGGGTCGGGATTAATGGGGTCTGTGTCTGGCTCCAGTGTTGCCAATACAGTGTCCACGGGCGTCATCACCATCCCGATGATGCGCAAAGCCGGGTTTCCGGCCCGGTTTGCTGCCGGTGTTGAAGCAGCGGCCTCCACCGGCGGACAACTCATGCCCCGGTGATGGGCGCCGGGGCATTTATCATGGCCTCGTACACGCAAGTGCCTTATGTCGACATCGTGGCTGTGTCTGTCGTCCCCGCTCTGATCTATTTTTTGTCGGTTGCTTTTTTTGTCCGCATTGAAGCCAAACGCAGTGGCGTCCACAAAGTTGAAAGCGAGAGCCAGCCCTTTCTCAAAGTGCTGCTCAGTGGCTGGCACAACCTGATTCCCATTGCCGTACTGGTCGTTTTGCTGGTGAAAGGATTCACGCCAACCTATGCCGCAGGCATTTCAATCCTGTCGGTGATTGTCGCTTCCTGGATTTCTCCCAATAAAATGGGACCCAAAGCCATCATCGAAGCCCTCTCGCTGGGCGGCAGAAATATGGCGACCACGGCGGTATTGCTGGTGGGCATTGGCCTGGTGATTAATGTCATCAGCACCACAGGCATTGGCAACACCTTCTCACTGATGATCAACGACTGGTCAGGCGGCAATCTGATGGTGATGTTGCTGCTGATTGCACTGGCTTCTCTGATCCTCGGAATGGGCCTGCCTGTAACCGCTGCTTACATTGTTCTGGGCACTTTATCTGCTCCGGCGCTCTACCAGCTGATTGCAGAAAGTCAGCTCGTCGATTTGCTGGTCCAAGGCCAGTTACCGGAACAGGCCAAAGCGATTTTCATGCTGGCAGCACCAGATCAGCTGGCGGCACTGAATCAGCCGATGTCGCCTGATCAAGCCTTGTCTCTGCTGGCACTGGTGCCCGCCGATTTCAAAGCAACCCTGCTGGAACAAAGCCTTGGCGCCGGCGCCATCACACTGGCGCTTCTGTCCGCTCATTTGATCATTTTCTGGCTGTCGCAGGACAGCAATGTCACCCCGCCGGTGTGTCTGACGGCCTTTGCGGCGGCAACTATTGCCGGTACACCACCGATGCGCACCGGCCTCATGGCATGGAAAATCGCCAAGGGTCTGTATCTGGTGCCGCTGCTTCTCGCTTATACCGCTTTGATCAGCCATGACTGGGGAGAAGTTTTGCTCATCGGCGGTTTTGCGATCATCGGCACTTACGCGCTGGTGGCCACCATTGAAGGCTATCTGGAGGGGCATCTGAATCCACTGTGCCGAATCGTGCTGGCCATCGTCTCTGTGGTGCTGCTCTGGCCGGATCTGGACTGGTGGTGGCGCCTACTTGCCACACTCATCTTTCTGTTGCTGTTTATACTCTCGGGCCGGAAACATCGCACCGATCGGCAGAAACACCAAGAGGCATTTCCATGACAGAACAGTACGATTTTCTGGTGATCGGCGGGGGAATCGTCGGTGTAGCCACAGCGTGTGAACTTCAGCGTCGTTATCCGGATCAAAACATCCTGCTGATTGAGAAAGAGTCAGCCCTTGCCCGCCATCAGACCGGCCACAACAGCGGCGTGATCCACGCAGGCGTTTATTACCAGCCCGGCAGCCTGAAAGCGCAATTCTGCAAAGCTGGCGTGGAGCGCACGCTGGCCTTTTGTCAGCAGCATCAGATTCCGGTTGAGAACTGCGGCAAACTTCTGGTGGCGACTAACGCGGTGGAACTCAGCCGGATGGCCGCCTTATTCGAACGGTGCGCAGCAAATGGCATTGAAGCCGAACAACTGGATCAAGCACAACTCCGCGAACGCGAACCCAATATCACAGGTCTGGGTGCTATTTTTGTCCCTGCAACCAGTATTGTGGATTATTGTTTAGTCACCGAAGCGATGGCGCAATCGTTCCAGCAACAGGGGGACAAATTGCTCTGCATACCCTCGTGACTGGCCTGACAGAAACCGAACAGGAAATCCGGGTGCAATGCCAGCAACGGGAGCCTACAGAACTCCGTCCCTTTTCCGTCAGCGGGAAATTTCTGGTGTGCTGTGGCGGCCTGATGGCCGACAGACTGACGCAGATGCTTGATCTGAAAACTGACTTTCAGATTATTCCTTATCGCGGGGAGTATTACCGGCTGCCTGCCCGGCACAACGGGATTGTGAACCACCTGATTTATCCGATTCCGGATCCCGACTTACCCTTTCTCGGGGTTCATCTGACCCGCATGATTGACGGCTCCGTGACGGTCGGCCCCAATGCCGTTCAGGGCTGGAAGCGAGAAGGCTATGGCCGGATCAATTTCAGTTGGAAAGACAGTCTGGAGATGCTGACTTTCCCCGGCTTTTGGCAGGTCACCGCGAAACATTTGAAAACCGGCATGATGGAACTGCGGGATGCATGGTGGAAGGCTGGCTATCTGAAGCGGGTCCAGAAATATTGTCCAAGCCTGACGCTGGCAGATCTTGAACCTTATCCGGCAGGTGTCCGGGCGCAAGCCGTCCTGAAAGACGGAACGTTAGTGCATGATTTTCTGTTCGCAAGCAGCCCGCGCAGCTTACATGTCTGTAATGCCCCGTCACCTGCTGCAACTTCCGCTATGCCCATCGCGGATTATATCTGCGATAAAATTGCGGCACAGCAGTATAATGAATAAGTGGATTCTTCAGAATGGCTGAACCTTGCTGTGATTTTATCTGTTCAAGGATGAACTTCGTGTGTTTTTAGCCCGGCGCTTTATGGATTCCCGCCTGCGCGCAATGCTGTTCGGTTAAGAGGATTCCTTCTTTTTTCTGTTGCTTTTTAACGGATATTTATTCGGCCTCATCTTGACCGCCCTTTCATAATTTGGGCGGTCTGGCTTGGGGAGAATCAGATCTTTCAGAGTATCCGTTAAATCTTTGAGTCGTGCTGGTATCGACTGTAAGTTTTTCGTCTGGCATATCGCTGTATAATCATACAAAACGACCTTAAAACCGAGTTTAAAGCTGATTCTTAGAGGGCTAACTTTCGCCTCCTTTGCCGCTAGAGCCATTTCGTAACGGATCAAATTATAAGCAAGTAACAGCCCGTATAATTCCTGGTAGACCAAAGTAATTTTCTTACTTCTTAAGGCAATGGCTTTGCGGAGCATCGTGCATTTAATTTCACGATATCCTAGTTCAATTTCCCAACGCTGATGATAGAGTTCGATAATTTTAGCGGCATCATACTGACTTTTCGGTAACGATGTCGCGAGAAAGCGTTCCGGGAAGCCTTCAAATTGATAGCGGATGACCCGAAAGTGCCACTCTTGCGGTAATGATGGTGACTGTTTACGCGCATGGGGGCTTAGCTTTCGTTTCACCAACCAGTCGTTATCCGTGTATTTATCCACGATTTCAAAGTTGATGTCTTTCTTCAATGGTGTCACCCAGTGGCGATCATGACCTCGACTTTCAATATGATGAAGCAACTCAGCACTATGATAGAGCTTATCCATCAGCAGGACTGAGTGATCGTCGATATCATCCACCAACTGTGATGCTTGCGTGATTTCAGCCTCTCGATAAGGTCCGGCTGCTGCTTTAAGGATCAACCGCGAAGCGGTATCCATTAAGCAGGTCAACTGCATTACTGGATAGCCGGACTGGTACTCGGAAGCCGTGTTTGCAGAGCCAAAATGCTCTCGGCATTCTGGCGTATCTTCTACACGGAATTGGGTACCATCAATGGCATAAACTCTGAGACCTTCCCATTTATCGACCTCAACTTGTTCTGACCAGTGACTGGCGCTTTGATGAAAGAGCCACTGAATGGGCTCGACGCCCAACCTTTTACGAGCCTCAGTTAATGAGCTTTTAGCAGACAGCAGTGCATTATCTAACTGTTTGGAATTTAAAGCTAATTGCTCAGCGACCGTATGGATAGACTCTTGCCTAAGCAAAGACATTCCAATCACGAGCCTGAGGATATCTTGCGGCTGAATTTTGCGACGCCTGACCGTAGCATGAGATGTCATGCTCAAGGCATTGTTGACCCACTCAAAGGGCAAGTGAGCATTTAACACCTCTAAATAATCATTCTTGAGTGGGTAGCTTGAAGAAAAGTCTTCTAATTCAGCAGCAAACATACAGGCTCCTTTCAGTTGAACCGATAGTTTGCTCGAAATTAAGGATCGTTCAAGTCCTTAATTTTCCTTAAACGATCAGCATTGCGCCTGCGCGGGAATGACGGGGGAGAGTCGGGAATGACGAAATGAAGTATTTTCAATGTGGATGGAAATGCGAGGGAATAGAAAATTTGAGTGTATTTGTTGTGGCTGTGAATTTTCTATGAACCATGCTCAGCACGCTGAAAAATTAAAACCTTCCCCACGTGAGAAAATGCCAAACCTTGTCATTCCCGCGCAGGCGGGAATCCAGTGACGTTGATGCGCCTGAGCCTCATCTGGGTGCTGTAAACGATTCTTCAGAATGGCTGAACTTTGCTGTGGTTTTATCTGTTCAAGGATGAACTTCGTGTGTTTTTAGCCCGGCGCTTTATGGATTCCCGCCTGCGCGGGAATGACGGGGGAGAGTCGGGAATGACGAAATGAAGTATTTTCAATGTGGATGGAAATGCGAGGGAGTAGAAAATTTGAGTGTATTTGTTGTGGCTGTGAATTTTCTATGAACCATGCTCAGCACGCTGAGAAATTAAAACCTTCCCCACGTGAGAAAATGCCAAACCTTGTCATTCCCGCGCAGGCGGGAATCCAGTGACGTTGATGCGCCTGAGCCTCATCTGGGTGCTGTAAACGATTCTTCAGAATGGCTGAACTTTGCTGTGGTTTTATCTGTTCAAGGATGAACTTCGTGTGTTTTTAGCCCGGCGCTTTATGGATTCCCGCCTGCGCGGGAATGACGGGGGAGAGTCGGGAATGACGAAATGAAGTATTTTCAATGTGGATGGAAATGCGAGGGAGTAGAAAATTTGAGTGTATTTGTTGTGGCTGTGAATTTTCTATGAACCATGCTCAGCACGCTGAGAAATTAAAACCTTCCCCACGTGAGAAAATGCCAAACCTTGTCATTCCCGCGCAGGCGGGAATCCAGTGACGTTGATGCGCCTGAGCCTCATCTGGGCGCTGTGAACAATTATTCAGAATGACTGAACTTTGCTGCGATTTTATCTGTTCAAGGATGAACTTCGTGTGTTTTTAGCCCGGCGCTTTATGGATTCCCGCCTGCGCGGGAATGACGGGGGAGAATCGGGAATGACGAAATGAAGTATTTTCAATGTGGGTGGAAATGCGCGGGAATAGAAAATTTGAGTGTATTTGTTGTGGCTGTGAATTTTCTATGAACCATGCTCAGCACGCTGAGAAATTAAAACCTTCCCCGCGTGAGAAAATGCCAAACCTTGTCATTCCCGCGCAGGCGGGAATCCAGTGACGTTGATGCGCCTGAGCCTCATCTGGGCGCTGTAAACGATTCTTCAGAATGGCTGAACCTTGCTGTGGTTTTATCTGTTCAAGGATGAACTTCGTGTGTTTTTAGCCCGGCGATTTATGGATTCCCGCCTGCGCGCAATGCTGTTCGGTTAAGAGGATTCCTTCTTTTTTCTGTTGCTTTTTAACGGATATTTATTCGGCCTCATCTTGACCGCCCTTTCATAATTTGGGCGGTCTGGCTTGGGGAGAATCAGATCTTTCAGAGTATCCGTTAAATCTTTGAGTCGTGCTGGTATCGACTGTAAGTTTTTCGTCTGGCATATCGCTGTATAATCATACAAAACGACCTTAAAACCGAGTTTAAAGCTGATTCTTAGAGGGCTAACTTTCGCCTCCTTTGCCGCTAGAGCCATTTCGTAACGGATCAAATTATAAGCAAGTAACAGCCCGTATAATTCCTGGTAGACCAAAGTAATTTTCTTACTTCTTAAGGCAATGGCTTTGCGGAGCATCGTGCATTTAATTTCACGATATCCTAGTTCAATTTCCCAACGCTGATGATAGAGTTCGATAATTTTAGCGGCATCATACTGACTTTTCGGTAACGATGTCGCGAGAAAGCGTTCCGGGAAGCCTTCAAATTGATAGCGGATGACCCGAAAGTGCCACTCTTGCGGTAATGATGGTGACTGTTTACGCGCATGGGGGCTTAGCTTTCGTTTCACCAACCAGTCGTTATCCGTGTATTTATCCACGATTTCAAAGTTGATGTCTTTCTTCAATGGTGTCACCCAGTGGCGATCATGACCTCGACTTTCAATATGATGAAGCAACTCAGCACTATGATAGAGCTTATCCATCAGCAGGACTGAGTGATCGTCGATATCATCCACCAACTGTGATGCTTGCGTGATTTCAGCCTCTCGATAAGGTCCGGCTGCTGCTTTAAGGATCAACCGCGAAGCGGTATCCATTAAGCAGGTCAACTGCATTACTGGATAGCCGGACTGGTACTCGGAAGCCGTGTTTGCAGAGCCAAAATGCTCTCGGCATTCTGGCGTATCTTCTACACGGAATTGGGTACCATCAATGGCATAAACTCTGAGACCTTCCCATTTATCGACCTCAACTTGTTCTGACCAGTGACTGGCGCTTTGATGAAAGAGCCACTGAATGGGCTCGACGCCCAACCTTTTACGAGCCTCAGTTAATGAGCTTTTAGCAGACAGCAGTGCATTATCTAACTGTTTGGAATTTAAAGCTAATTGCTCAGCGACCGTATGGATAGACTCTTGCCTAAGCAAAGACATTCCAATCACGAGCCTGAGGATATCTTGCGGCTGAATTTTGCGACGCCTGACCGTAGCATGAGATGTCATGCTCAAGGCATTGTTGACCCACTCAAAGGGCAAGTGAGCATTTAACACCTCTAAATAATCATTCTTGAGTGGGTAGCTTGAAGAAAAGTCTTCTAATTCAGCAGCAAACATACAGGCTCCTTTCAGTTGAACCGATAGTTTGCTCGAAATTAAGGATCGTTCAAGTCCTTAATTTTCCTTAAACGATCAGCATTGCGCCTGCGCGGGAATGACGGGGGAGAGTCGGGAATGACGAAATGAAGTATTTTCAATGTGGATGGAAATGCGAGGGAGTAGAAAATTTGAGTGTATTTGTTGTGGCTGTGAATTTTCTATGAACCATGCTCAGCACGCTGAGAAATTAAAACCTTCCCCGCGTGAGAAAATGCCAAACCTTGTCATTCCCGCGCAGGCGGGAATCCAGTGACGTTGATGCGTCTGAGCCTCATCCGGGCGCTGTGAACAATTATTCAGAATGGCTGAACTTTGCTGTGATTTTATCTGCTCAAGGATGATTTTCGTGAGTTTATAGCCCGGCGCTCTATGGATTCCCGCCTGCGCGGGAATAGAAAATTTGAGTGTATTTGTTGTGTCGTGAATCTTCTATGAACCATGCTCATCACGCTGAGAAATTAAAACCTTCCCCACGTGAGAAAATGCCAAACCTTGTCATTCCCGCGCAGGCGGGAATCCAGTGACGTTGATGCGCCTGAGCCTCATCTGGGCGCTGTGAACAATTATTCAGAATGACTGAACTTTGCTGCGATTTTATCTGTTCAAGGATGAACTTCGTGTGTTTTTAGCCCGGCGCTTTATGGATTCCCGCCTGCGCGGGAATGACGGGGGAGAATCGGGAATGACGAAATGAAGTATTTTCAATGTGGGTGGAAATGCGCGGGAATAGAAAATTTGAGTGTATTTGTTGTGGCTGTGAATTTTCTATGAACCATGCTCAGCACGCTGAGAAATTAAAACCTTCCCCGCGTGAGAAAATGCCAAACCTTGTCATTCCCGCGCAGGCGGGAATCCAGTGACGTTGATGCGCCTGAGCCTCATCTGGGTGCTGTAAACGATTCTTCAGAATGGCTGAACTTTGCTGTGATTTTATCTGTTCAAGGATGATTTTCGTGAGTTTATAGCCCGGCGCTCTATGGATTCCCGCCTGCGCGGGAATGACGGGAGAGAGTCGTGAATGACGAAATGAAGTATTTTCAATGTGGGGGAAATGCGCGGGAATGCCGAACTTGGCAACCGAAATTACAAACTGGCCATCGCGCCTTTGCCAACGCCTTCATAGGCAATGACATCCAATTGTTGCGATGGACCGATCATGGGTTTGACCTGAGCCGCAATGAAATGAGCCAGCAGTTCAATGGTGGTGTCCGTATCAATCATGTCGGTTTCGCTTTTGGCAATCGCCAGCTCAAACAGCCCCTGAGGCGCGGTGTAGCGGAAAGCATAATGCGTCTCGTCTGAAACGACTGTCGCATGTTCACTCAGATTCAAATCGCCGATCTGAACCTGATCTTCCAGCGTGCCCAGATAGATATCGGTCCAGCGTTCAGCCCACTTGGCTTCTAGCATCGTATCGCGCTGACCGTCCACCAGCAACTCAATCGGAGAGCGGTGACCATGTGCAATCCGCTGGCAGTTTCCGTCATGCTTTTTCAGGCCATGGCTGTAATGATAGAAAGCGCCATCAATCTGCTCATGGCGCAGCACCAGCTCCAGTCCCTGCACATTGTCGGGTAATTTCCCTTCCAGAACGGTGTACAGATGCTGCGTCACGGTTTCAATGGTGATCGTTTCTGCATCGACCAGACAATACGCTTCTTCCGGACAATGCAGATGAATGCTCTTGTCACCCCGCAGTACATCAACCGTGGCATAATCCGGTGTTGTCGCAGCCACTTTGATCGCTGCGTGTTTCACAGGCACCAGCAGGCGGTGATCAACATAGGCATCGACCAAATGTTTGATCTGCTTTTTCACGCGACCGAAATCCAGCACCATGCTCATTTCATTCAGCTCGCCCGACATCACCACATCCAGTATCCAGCTGTCGCCGACCATGCCACGGGTCGGGCACAGGTATGAGGCATCAATTACGGTGAGATCTCTGACAAATAGCTTCACGCTGGCGTCCTTCAAGAAATGATAGTCGTTTTCAAAGCTGGGCATTATACCCAAGTCGCCTCAAGATGCCAGACGCCACGCGTCTGACGCAAACAACACTTCGCCTCAATACCGGTAATTTGCCGCCAGGAATAACGAACTCACCCCACGTTGCTGAGATTGAAACTGGACTGAGTTCCCCTGCTCATCCTGTCCTTGCCAGTTTTGAAGTTTACTCGGCAGCATGCTGTGACGGAACCCGGCTTCCAGCGTAATATCTGTCGACACGCGCCAGGCCAGTCCGGTCTGTAAACCGAAAATGAAACCACTCACACTGTAATCGCCCCGATAATCAGAATCTGACTTTACGCTGGCATAGCCAAAGTGCAGGCCAACATAAGGGGAAAAATCCTGACCATGCAGGAAGAAATAATCGGTCGCTAGCAGGTTGAGGTTGGCAATATTGGGGTAGCTCAGACCGGAATTTTTGAAATCACTGTCACTTTCATGTCTTTCAAAACTGTAATACACCCGGCTGCGGCCCTCAGGGGTGTAATAGCCAAAGTCCAGACCGAAGTAACCATTGACATCCGGATCCTGAGAAGACTCTGCAGTGCCCGATACGGTTGCCGTATCATCCATCCCCATCAGGCTGAGTCCACCGCGTAATCCGACATAGTAGCGCCCCGCTTCTTTCGGAACACTGATGTCTGCCGATACCGGCGCTGCGTTTTGTGCTGCTGTCTGATTGTCGGCAGCGGAAACCCCTGCACTGCTCATCGCACCCAGTACGACGCCAGATGCACACACAAAAGAAGATAAAGTTCGAAACGGCAAAGTGGCCTCCCTGAATTGACGGCTTGCCGGGTGAGAATTCCGGCATGGCCGAATCATAGCAAGTCCCTCAAAGTCAGACGAGCAAAAAACCATGCAAAACAGGGAACTTGGGGACAGGGGTCACGCTTCCCGCAGCCATGCCAGCGCATCGAATGGCGTGTCGAACCGACGAACTTCACCGGAAATAAACCAGCTGCCAACTTTTGCCATCACATCCATCCATTTCTGATTGCCATAGACAGCGATACGCCGGAATTTCTTTCCGTGCTTGAGGCCAAGTTTCAGATCATCCCAGGCGGCCTGTAATTCCCAGCCTTCGAATTCTGAGCCGTCAAAATATATATTGACGATTGGATGCTCGACCTCCGCCAGTGCGTCATCAATCAACGGGGTAATCTGCTCGTAATCTTCATGGGTCAGTTTGCCGACGGCTTTCAGCTCCATGAAGAAATAATCACCATCTCTGTCCACTTCAAATAATAAACCATGCGTGGTGTGCATCGCGGCCTCCCATTGCCGAACCGAGGGGAAAGAAAACCTGAACTTTCAGACATTTCAGGATAAGTGTAGTGGCTATCCTGCATTTTGGGGGAGAATACGAACACCGGGCACCCGTGCCCGGTGATTTCAAAGTGAACGAGGGATCAGACCGACTGAGTGATTTCCGCTTTCAGGTCTTTTTTCATGATTTTGCCGGTCGCATTCATCGGTAAGGTATCGCGAATCTCCACCTGACGCGGATATTTATACGCAGCCAATTGTGTTTTCCCCCAGGCCCGCAGCTCTTGCGATGAAACAAACTGACCCTCTTTCAGGACAACACAGGCTTTGATGTCTTCCCCGTATTCACTGCTTGGCACACCAATCACGGCGACCATGGCGACCGCCGGATGCGTCATGAACACTTCTTCAATCTCACGAGGGTACACGTTGAAACCACCGCGGATGATCAAATCTTTCACGCGGTCCACAATGAACAGATTCCCCAGTTCATCAAACCGCCCGACATCGCCAGAATGAAACCATCCGTGACGTAATGCGCGTTCGTTTTCTTCAGGACGATTCAGATAACCTTTCATGACATTATGGCCACGAATCACGATCTCACCGGGTTCCCCCAATGCAACCGGCTGATCCTTATCATCGACAACGCGCACTTCCACGCCCTGAATGGGCTGCCCCACAGATCCAGGCAGGCGTTGCTTATCCAGATGATTGAAGCAGACAATCGGGCTGGTTTCGGACAAACCATAGCCTTCCAGAATCGGCACGCTGAATTTTTCCTCAAAGGTTTTCAGTACTTCCAACGGTAATGAAGCGCCGCCGCTGACGCCAATCCGCAAACTGGAACAATCAGATTCTGCCTGACACAAATTCATGCCGATAAACATGGTCGGTACCCCGGCAAATAAAGTCACACCATGTTTCTCAATCAGCCCCATCACCAGCGTCGGATCAAAACGGGGCACCAGCACCATGGTGCAACCCAGACTGACCGGTGCATTCATATTAACGGTCTGACCAAAGGTATGGAACAGCGGCAGCGTGACCAGATGGACATCCCGCCCTGCCATCTGCATCAGGTTCTGCGCCGCCATGGCATTGAGATACTGATTCGCCTGCGTCAGTTCAGCGCCTTTCGGCTTCCCGGTTGTGCCGGATGTATACAGAATCACGGCCGTATCATCGGCATTTCTCGGCGCATAGTCACACTCGGCGGACTGTCTGTGGATCAGCGACGTTAATGTTTCAAATCCTTGATATTCTGACAACGTCTGATCGGCCGTCATCACCACCAGTTGCTCGCACGCGTCTGTTTTCTGAAAAGCTTCGATCCCGGCTTCTGCCATCGGCAGCCCTTCAACACCTTCAAAACAAAAATAAAATTTCGCCTGTGAATCTTCGAGGTGATACTGAATCTCTCTCGCCCGCAGTAACACGTTCAAAGGAACGGTGACTGCCCCTGCCTTCTGAATCCCGTAATACACCAGCGGAAAAAACGGCAGATTTGGACAGCTCAAAGCCACCCGATCTCCAGGCTGGATCCCTCTGGCTTTGAGGCCGTTCGCAATCTGGCTGGCAATCGCATTGAACTGAGCATAAGTGATTTGGGTCTCCCCACAGACAATGGCAATTTTATCCGGATTGATCACAGCATTACGTTGGAGTGCAGCGGCAAGATTCAGCATGGCGTTTCCTTGTGATGAGTCACACGTCTTATTCCCTGAGCAAAGGATTGCTCATCCGTTTAAACAGCAGCATGAAACGGACGTTTAACTGAAGTCAAACAAAGCACGACACCCTGTTAAAAAATTGTGAAGAGCATACTCTTCTGACCAAACGTCAGGATTTAGACGTCAGTTTCCGGCTGGTTTCCGAGCGACGCTTTGTTTCCTGTCGGGTGGGCGGAAAACCAATCGACTGGCCTTCTGCCGTCAGGATAGCGATATGGTCCGGCTTACCTTGATCATTGATCCAAAGCTCTCCGATACAGCTGGTATTCACCAGTCGTCCGTGACCCGGCGTATCCGGATCGCGTTTATAGATTTTCATCCGTTTCCGTTTGGTGAACCAGTTGAGCGGCGAATAGGGCGTATAGAGGATTCGGTCCATCCGCTCGCAAAAGCGCAGTAACTGCTCCGGGAAGGTATTTTTGATTCCGCTGGCCGTAATCTGATAAATGCTGGGGCTGTTCCGGCGAAAACGCAGCTTGATATCGTAAGCAAACGAATAATGAACATCGCCGGAGATAATTACAAAGTTCGTCGGTGTTTTGGTATGCGTAAAAATACTGAGTAAAGTATTGGCTGCACCGGGATGCGCCATCCAGTTTTCTGCATCCACAACTAAAGGTTTACCAAGCAACGTCATGACCCGTTGCAGCATTTCAATGAACTTTACCCCGAAGATCGGCGCAGGAGACACAATGATCACTGCACTTTCATTCATCAGTGAGTGCTGCATATCCATCAGTGCTTCCCAGTCCATCAGGCCGGACGGTTTGTTCATCGTTGACTCAGACCGCCAGCGCCGGGTCCGGGTATCCAGCACCAGCATTTTCGGCTGAGTGCCGATCTCATAATGCCAGTGTTCGAACCGGTACAAATGTTCAATCATGGCATCCTGTGTGTTATCTCCGGGTTGTTCGAAAAAGGCGCGCGCCAACGAGGTGAACTTCTCATCAAATTGAGTCGGATCATTCCCCCAGCCCTGACAGAGCCAGTAGCCGAACAAGCTGTTACCAATGATGCGGCGGGAAAACGCATGCTGATAAGCGGCTTGCTCCCAGCCAATCGTCAGGTTCCAGTCGTCAGTCACATCATGATCATCGAAAATCATATAGGTGGGTAAATGGGCCACCAGCCGCTGTACCTGGGTCAGCCCCTCAATAAAGCCATCAATTTCCTGTTTTTCTCTGTGCCAGAGCTGCTGCCATTTTTCAGAAAGCACCTGATCGCCGCACTGAAAGCCCTGCTGCTGCAAGCGGCCATGATCCACCAACCGCCAGACCTGAGGCGACCACACCAACAGATACATCGCCAGAAATTCACTCAGGCCAATCAGGTGATTCTCACATTCATTGGCGCTGAATACCGGACGACGCGGCTTCGGCAGCCAACTGAACAAACGGGTGTCCGACAACCAGTTACCGGTTTCTTCATGCACGGGCAAGACCTGATCTCGACCATATAATTGTTTCGCACTCTGGCGCAATTCAGACAAGGTCGCATACGGGGCATCCGTGAAGGTTTCATCCGGCAATCCCAGCAAGTCGATGACCTGACTGATGGCATCCAGAGTCGGGCCGGCGACATGATCGGCATAGATTTGATCCCCGCTCATCATCAGCAGTGCCGGGCGATCCTCAACCGCCAGTCCCGCGACTTTCTCATCCGCGGCAACCAGGCTGTCTTTTCCGGGAAAATGCGGATTCCGGCAAGAGCCATGCTGAATGTAATCCGCTCGGGATTTAAACATCACCGTCAACCGCGCTTCGCCGGGATAAAGCAATTCAGGGATCAACGCACTGATCGGGCCTTGCTGCGTGACAATCTCATAAGTCAGCACAGTATCCAGCGGAAACTCGCCCGTAAACCGGGCCATCACAATCCAGACTGACTGCCCGATCTGAATCTGTTGCGATGCGGTGAAATCCGCCTCAAAACAGGGGGAATGATCATCGCCCGGATACAACACAAACTGGCCTTCCAATGGCGCCGTCGTCACCAGCCAGAGGGTGATCTCACTGGCATTGCACCGGCGCAGGACCGGCCCGGTTAATACCAGCGGGAGCGCTGGTGCTGACTGCATCTCGATAGATGTTTCTGCATCCTCATGGCAGGCTTGGCTTGTGGCTGTCATTCGTTGTCTTCACCTGTTGTTATTCGTTGAATCCATAAACAATTGTAAACGATACACCCTCCCGGCTTGCCAGTGAAATGTCAAAGTCTGTGTCCCTGCCTTCGGAAAGCTTTCAAAAATTATTCTGTAACCCATGAAATTTTTAGTCGTTTCTCCTCTCTTTATGTGGGCAGCCGGTTGCTCTGGCATTCTGGCTGAATGAACTTTTAGTTTTTTCGGTTAAGCGCATCATGGGTTATTCATTTGTATACGGATTTACTGATACAGCCCCAGCACAGTCCGATGCTTCTTTTTTTTGGCATCATCGTGCTTTCCTATTTGCTTGAAGATGTGGCTATTACAACCGCTGCCTTGCTTTCGGGCAGTGGGTCAATCCCTGTCTCTCTGGCGCTACTGGCAGTCTTTATCGGGATTGCCAGTGGCGATCTGATGCTTTTCTTGCTTGGCCGGTATGCCCGGCGATGGGATGGGCTCCGGCGCAAGTTACTGCGTCATCACGCGATGCACTGGATACAACACCGGCTGGAATCCCGGCCATTTCTCAATATATTTCTGCTGCGCTATACCCCCGGCCTGCGAACAATCGGTTTTACCCTGTGCGGGTACTTGTCGGTCCGTCCGGTGATTTTCTGCAGCGCAGTTCTGGTTGCGACCGCCCTCTGGACCGCCGTCATTTTCACGCTTTTCTATCATCTCAGTCAGCTGAGCATGTTCCAGAACAGTCCTCTGAAGTGGCTGTTGCTGCCTGTCGTCTTTGTTTTGTTTTTCTTTGTTAACCGGCGATCATCCAACCAGCGCAAATCAAGTTGTATTGCCGGGTCACCCAATCAACAGGAGTGTGCCGAGTGACCTTGCCACTAATTCAGGAATCCTTAACCAAACAGCCACAGCGCTCCCCAGCCCACCCGGTTCTTCCTCCGACGACGGTGAATCAGGGGATGCCGGTTCTCCGGCACGGCGGGAAAGCCCTGTCACGCTATGAATTCTGGCCGGGCTGGATCTTTTATCTGCCCGTGGTCGTGCAAAGTCTCTGTCAGGGCATCAGATACCGTGATCTTCGGTTGCCTCTGGTCGCCAATCCGGGGATCGCTTTAGGCGGCATGGTCGGGGAGTCCAAATCTGACATCCTGTCTCAGGCGGGCCGCTATGCCCGACAATGGATTCTGCCATTTACCACACTCCGCAGAACCACGCAGCCGCTGGACAGCCAGATCAAGATCATCAAACGCTGTCTGACTCAGCGTCACCTGAGTTATCCCCTGGTGGCCAAACCCGATCAGGGTTGCAGAGGCGCAGGCGTCAAACTCCTTCATTCCGATGCAGATCTGCGCGCTTACCTGCAGCACTTTCCGGCGAATGCCCGTTATCTGCTGCAAAAAAAATCAACGTATCAGGCGGAAGCCGGTATTTTCTATATCCGTTATCCCCATGAATCGAAAGGGAAAATTTTTTCGCTGACCCTTAAATATACCCCGTATGTCATCGGCGATGGGCGCAGCACCCTCAGAGGATTGATTGAGCAGGACGAACGTGCAAAGCATCTCGCGCACCTCTACCTGCCCCGGCACCCGGAATGGGCCGACCGGGTCATCGAACAAGGCGCGGTATTTCCGCTGGCGTTTGCGGGCAGCCACTGCAAAGGCGCCATTTTCAAAAATGGCAACGCTTACATCACCCAAGCGCTTGCAGCCAGGCTGGATCGTATTTTCGACGATTATCCCGGTTACCACTTTGGCCGCTTAGATGTGAAATTCAAAGACATTCACAGCCTGATGAACGGCGAAGCGTTCGAGATTCTGGAAATGAATGGTGCCAGCAGTGAAGCGGCACATATCTGGGATAGTCAGACACCACTGCGAGAGATTTTCTCGACCTTACTCTGCCAGTACCGGTATCTGTACGAAATCGGCCACCAGCAAAAACAAGCCGGTTATCCCGTGCCAACGCTGGGTGCGCTGTGGCGGGCCTGGCGACATGAAAAACGTCTGGTGGCGGCCTACCCGCCAACCGACTGAATCCATGAAATTCGGCTCGGATGCCGCACGAAGCAACCCAGTCAAACATCACTTTGTCAGAAGAACAGGTAATCCATGAGTGAAACGATGACAGCAATCGCCCCGACAGAAGCAGCCTTCATTACCGGAAACCTTGAAGGCATTGATCAGGCCATCACTCTGATCAAACAGCTGAATCCGCAGCAATATCAGCATATCGCCAAACCCTATGTGCAAAGCAGTATCGGGGCACATCTGCGCCATATCATCGACCAGTATTTTGCGCTGATGACATGCTCGCCCGATCACGCAGTAATTGACTACGATATCCGCCGCCGGGGTGCCCGGGTAGAGCATTGCCGAGAAACCTGCCTGAACGAACTCGCACAGATCCGGCACTGGCTGCTGACTTTACCGGACATTCAGCTGGACAACACGGTCACCATACGTTCAGAAAATTCAGTGATGTCGCAACAGGTGGTGCAAATGACTTCCACACTGCGCCGGGAACTGTTGTTCGTGGCCAGTCATACCGTTCACCATTTTGCGGTGGTCCGGGTTGCGGCCGAAATGTGTCAGGTCCGGACGGCAGATATCTTTTCTTACGCACCGGCTACGGCCTCTTACTTAAGGTCACTCAAATAATGTGTACCGCATCCTGGCGAATCACCCCTGAAGGATATGAACTGCTGTTCAACCGCGACGAACGACGTGAACGCCCGCTGGCCCAGCCCCCGGCACGTTTTCATTCGGCCGCGTATCAGACTCAGGCGCTAATGCCCATCGATCCACTGGGTCAGGGGAGCTGGATTGCCGTGAATCAGTATGGGCTGTCATTGTGCCTGCTGAATCACTATCAGGGAGAAACCCCGAATTCCGCAGATTCAAGTCGGGGCCAGATTGTCAGAGCCCTTGCCTTTTGCCCGGATGCCGCTTCAGTGATGTCGCAGTTTTCCCAACTGCGACTCGCCCGGTTTGCGCCCTTCACTCTACTCATTCTCGCCCCATCTGCAGACACTACGGCGCAGGACATTCCAGCCGTATGCTGGGATGGGAAACAGATGCTGGTCTGCCCGGTCGATGCCCCGGTCACGTCATCTTCCGTGGCTTTTGAAACGGTTCGCCAGAACCGGCACGAGACCTTTGCACAACTGACCAGCGAACACATCAGTCCGGAGACCCTGATGCAATTTCACCACAGTCATGCACCGGATCACGGCTTCTCTTCCGTTTGCATGCACCGGGAGCACTCTCAGACCGTGAGTCTGACCCAGGTGCTCTGCAACAAAAATACGGTTCAGATGCACTACTACGATAAAGCCCCTGTCAGGAACCGAGTTTATTTCAATCGGCCTTACAACGAACCTTTCCCCCAATGCCTCAGACACAGGCCACGATTTAAAGGAATGACATATGAGACGATTATTGATACTGCTTCTGCTGGCGTTCAGCCCCTTCTTCACCTCCTCAGCTTTTGCCAAAGAGGATCCTATTTACACCAGCTTTTTCAGCGATAAAGCCCTCAGTGGCTACGATACCGTGGCTTATTTCACGCAGGGAAAAGCCGTGGAAGGACAAAGCCAGTATCAAACCCGCTACATGGACGCGGACTGGTATTTCTCATCGCAGGCCCATCTGGATGCCTTTCTTGCAGACCCGGAAAAATATGCACCGCAATACGGCGGCTACTGCGCCTGGGCCTTGGGCGCCAAAAACACGCTGGCACCGGGCAATCCAAAACACTGGACCGTTCATCAGGGCAAACTGTACCTGAATTACGATGCGTCCGTCAGAAAACAATGGCTGGCTGACAGAGATGCGCTGATTCAACTTGCCGATCAACGCTGGCCTGCCGTCCTCAACTAATCTTCTGAAAGGAAATCATCATGAAAACATGGCTGTCGTTGAACACCCTGTTACGCGCTCTGATTGCGTTTGTTTTTCTGCAATCGCTGTTGTTCAAATTTTCCGGCTCTCCGGAAACCGTCCATATTTTCTCGACACTGGGAACGTGGTCAGGACTCGCCTGGTTCGGTACCTACGGCGCATATGGCGTGGGAATGGCAGAGCTCATCGCATCCGTTTTACTCTTCTCTCGCTGGCAGGGTTATGGTGCCTTGCTGTCGCTGGGCATCATCAGCGGCGCAATCTTTTTTCACCTCTTCACCCCGCTGGGAATCGCAATGCCCGAATTCGATGCACAAGGCATGATCATCGGGGATGATGGCGGCGCCCTGTTCGGGATGGCATGTCTGGTTTGGGCCAGTGCTGCCACGTTATCTGTCCGCTTCCTGCGGCAGAAAAACCCACCCATCGCTGATCCGGAATATCTGTAAGGAGTCGTGACATGGAAGCCAGCCCCTTTCAACTGCCTGCCCGCACCCCTTTCCGGCTGTTCGAGCGATTCGCCGAACAACTCACCGGTTTATCCCGGCTTGATGCTTATTATCGTGCCCTGCCGGCTGATCTGGATACAGCAGAATTTCTGCGCTACACGCTGGATGTGCTCGGCATTGACGCCCACATCGCATCCGGCTCTGTCGGGAATCTGCCGGAAAATGGCCCTTGGTGATCATCGCTAACCACCCGCTCGGAGCTGCGGACGGCGTGATTCTGGCGGAGTTGATTTTAAAAGTCCGGCCCGATCTGAAAATTCTGGCCAATCGCTTTCTGGCGCGAATCAAAGAGCTGGCGCCATTATTCATTGATGTCGATGTGTTCAGCCCCTCTGGCAAAACGAATCTGAAAGCGACCCGTGCGGCGCTGAATCATCTCAAACAGGGCGGTGTTCTACTGCTGTTTCCGGCTGGCGAGGTGTCTGCTTATGACTCTGAGGGCACCTTAACGGATTGCCCCTGGCAACGTTCTGTCTCCCGGCTGATCCGAAAGAGTCAGGCCGATGTGCTGCCGATATTCATTCAGGGGCAAAACAGCAAACCTTTTTACTGGGCCGGAAAAATTCATCCCAGATTGCGCACCGTGCTGCTTGGCCGGGAGCTTCTGAACAAGCGAGCGCAACGCATCGGGCTCGCCATCGGACAGCCGATTCCCTTTCGCGAACTGTCACACATGACCACCGACCAGCAGACACTGGATTACCTACGGCTGAACACTTATCTGCTCGCACCGGGTGCGCCGCATCACGCGCCAGTCCTGACCAACGCTGAGCCGATCGATCCGCCCGCCGATCCCCGGTTACTGCAAACCGAGCTGACACTTCTGGATGATGAATGCCACCTGCTCCGTTTCAAACAGTTTGATGTGTACTGCACCGACGCACCGTCAATTCCGCACCTGCTTCAAGAAATCGGGCGAATCCGGGAAACCAATTTCAGACAGGTGAATGAAGGGACGGGGAAATCCTGTGACCTCGACATCTATGATGCCAACTATCAACATCTGTTTGTGTGGGATCGGGATGCAAACAGACTCGTTGGCGCCTATCGGCTCGGACTGACCGATCAGATTCTGGCGAGCAGCGGTGTCACCGGCCTCTATTCCAATTCGCTGTTCCACTACGATGAATCATTGATTCATCAGTTTGGTCATGCGATCGAGCTCGGACGTTCGGTCATTGATGCGCCCTACCAGCGCGACCTGCATGCGCTCCAGCTCCTGTGGAAAGGCATTGCGACTTATGTTTCCCGTCATCCGCATTACACCCATCTGTTTGGTCCGGTCAGTATCAGCAGTGAATACAGTCCACTGGCAAGGCAGTTGATCATCTCGACACTGCAAGAACACCATTTCGACCATGACGCCGCCAAACTGGTGCGTGCCAAAACGCCACCCGGGCAAAATAACCGGTCACTCTGGCGCCCGGATATGTTGTCGGCACTGGCCAATACACAACTGCTGTCGAAATTGCTGATCCGACTCGGACAAGCCAGTGTCCCCATTCTGCTGAAGCAGTACCTGAACCTAAATGGCAAACTGATTAGTTTTAATCTGGATAAAGACTTCAACGACGCCCTGGACGGGCTGATCGTGGTCCATCTGCCTCAGGTGCCGCAACGCACGCTGGCTAAATACATGGGAAAACCTGAAGCAACGCAATACCTGCACAAACATCAAGCCTGACACCACCATGGCGGCGGTGTTCTTCCCTATCTGTCGAATCCATTCAGTGATAGGATTCAGGGCAGTTAAGGACACACTACAGACATTGAACCGTCGCCATGAAAACCGCAGCAAACACAGAAAAACCCTATCAATTCACCCGGATTGAACGCGTTCTGGATTATATTCACACACATTTGGACCAGCCTTTGTCTGTCGTCGATCTGGCCGAACAAAGCTGCTGGTCACGCTGGCAACTGCAGCGGGTATTCAATCACGAAACCGGCCTGACACTGGCGCAGTATGTTCGCGAATTGAAGCTCAGCCATGCCGCAGAACGCTTGCTCTCGTCCAATGACCGGGTCCTGGATATTGCACTGGCTTGCGGCTTCAATTCTGAAATCAGCTTTATTCGTGCCTTCCGGCAAATGTTCGGCTGCTCGCCCGGTGCCTACAAAAAACGCGGTTTACTGACCGGCCTGAGAACACCGTTTCAGCCCACCCGGCCCGTTTCGATGGCACCAGAGCTGCCCCACCGGTTGTTACAGATCCGGATTGAACGGCGTCCGGCATTTGAAATCACCGGGATGACTGGCATGATTCAGGGCCTGTTTGCCGAGCAGCCAGATTACGGCCAGTCCGTGCCTGCGCTCTGGCAGCAATTCACCCAATCCTGTCCTGACACAGCATCCATCAACCGCATTGGCGTCACCGATACAAGGCATCTCCAGCGCGCAGGATTACCTTACTGGGCGGGCGTCTGCACTCCGGATCTGCCCGCAACCGCCCCAAGCAACCCGGAACGCCATCGCCTTACCATCCCGGAGCAATTGTATGCGGTGATCCATTATTCCGGACCGATTCACCAACTGGATACGGTTTTACACTGGTTCATCGCCGCCTGGCTGCCTGAATCCAGTTACCGGGGCGTGGATGGTTTTGAACTGGAAATTTATCCGCCCCAGTTTGATCCCGATAATCCGGCACATCAGATGACTTACTGGCTTCCGATTGAAACACGCTGACGGCGGCATCACTGCGGAACGGCACACACGGGCAGAATGCACCAAATTGTTAATTATCCCGGTTTGAAATCCTTAAAATGCAATTGATAACAATTTGCATTCACAAAACTTTCGAGCCACGACCTGTGGCTTGAGAATATTGCAGTCGAGGTTTTCAATCATGCAACGCAGATATGCCCTGTCGGGCCTTGCCATCGCTATCGCAGCCACCTTCAGTGCCGCCACCCTTGCTCAAAACAGCGAGACACCTGAAGTCGAAACCATCACGGTTCTGGGTGAAACCTACCGGAATACCGCCACCAAAACCGCTCTGTCACCCGAAGAAACCCCACAGGCCATTTCGGTGGTCGACCGGGAAACACTGGACCTGCGTGGTACGAATTCGGTCAGTGAAGCATTACGGTATGTTTCCGGGGTGAATACAGAATTGCGCGGCGGTGCCGTCACCCGCCTGGATTTGTTCAATATCCGCGGATTTATCAACTATCAGAACTTCTACGACGGCTTGCAATTGCCCTACCTGAGTGGCTGGAACTTACAGGCCCAGGTCGACGATTTTGCTGTGGAACAAGTGGAAGTCTTTAAAGGCCCGACATCCGTGCTGTACGGTAACATCCCACCGGGCGGCATGGTCAATCTGATTGCAAAATCGCCGCAAAAAGAAGCACAGACCACCGTGGAGATCAGCACCGGAACCCGCAACCTGAAAGAAGCCACCCTCGATACCACAGGCCAATTCGGCAACAGTGATGTGAACTACCGTATTCTGGCGCTGGCTCGTCAGCGCGACAGTCAGGCCAACACTGCAGAAGATGAGCGATACCTGATCGCACCTTCTTTTGACTGGCAGGCAAGCGATGCCACGCTGGTGAATGTCAATCTTTACTATCAGAAGGATCCGAGCGCCGGAATTTATACGACACTGCCCGCCCAAGGCACGGTCCTGCCAAGTCCCGAAGGCCCGCTGTCACCAGACACTTTCACCGGTGACGCCAACTGGAATGAATTTGACCGCGAAGTCCTGATGGCTGGCTATAAGATCCTGCACGACTTCAATGAAGACTGGTCGATCCTGCATAACCTGCGTTACAGCGATGCCAGCTTGCATCAAACCAATACCTACAATGGCGCACTGGCTGCTGATCACAGAACGCTGTCCCGAAACGCCTATCAGACTGACGAAGCGCTGAAATTTCTGACTCTGGATAATCAGCTCTCCGGCAAACACCAATGGGGAAGTGTTGAGCACAATCTGCTGATCGGGCTGGATTATCAGCAAATGGATTCTTCTGTCCGCTATCAGGATACGCTGGATTACAGCGCTCCAAGTCTTGATCTTTACAACCCGGACAACCATCAGATTGACCCGAACAACCCCGGCTTCAAGTACAATGCGACTTATGACATTCAGACAGCCCAACTGGGTGTGTACCTTCAAGATCAGATCCGATGGAACCAATTGATCATGATCGCCGGGGGCGTTTTGACCACTACACCCTGGACCAGAAAACAGATGGCGTAAAATCCGATGATATAGATCAGAACCACTTCACGGGTCGTATCGGGGCGCTGTATCACCTGGGAAATGGCTTTTCACCTTATGTCAGCTATTCAGAAAGCTTTGAGCCTGTCGCCGGGCAGGATCGTTTTGGAAAAGTCTTCGATCCTTCAGAAGGCCAGCAATGGGAAGCGGGGTGAAATATCAGTCGGATGACGGGACGCAAACGGCCAGTCTGGCGGCATACAGGCTCACCAAACAAAACGTCGTGACCCGCGATCCCAATGGCAGCGCCTACGATAAAATTCAAACCGGTGAAATACAAACCCAAGGATTGGAATTTGAGAGTCTGTGGCTATTCACCAGCAACTTTGATCTCGCGTTCAATTACACGTTCACCGATGCTGAAATCACCAAGGATCATTCCGGCTTAAAGGGAAAAACCCCGGTCTGGGTGCCCGAACAGATGGCTTCTCTATGGACAAATTACTCTGTCGATCAGGGCATGCTAAGCGGCACAACACTGGGGCAGGCGTACGCTATGTGGGTGAAAGCGAGTTAGACGCGCAAAACTCAGGAAAAGTCCCCGACTATACATTGTTCGATCTGTCCGCCCGTTATCAATTCGGCGAACTGGACGCCAGTCTGGACCGGATGACGGCTACTTTGAGTGCTTCCAATCTATTTGATGAAACATACTACACCTGTTTTGATCAGAATAACTGCTGGTTTGGTGCCGAACGTACTATTGAAGCCAAAATCGCGTTTCAGTTCTAACGATTGAATCAATCATCCAAAGCCACTTCCATTCTCAGAAGTGGCTTTTTTATTTCCTGCCTAATTTAGCCCTCACTGAATCACAATCGACATTCATTGCGGGTAGTCATGTCGATCACATCACTATTTTTGGGTATCGCTTCAAAGAATTTATTTAATGCGACAAATGATATGAACTCATATTGTGATGCAAAACATCCTAAATTAGAGTATTTCGCCAAAACAACAGTCGGGAAAAATTCCTGTGATTAAAATAAAACACGTCAAAGGTGAATATCATGAGCATACCCAGTCAAATTACGTTTCAAGACTTACCTTCAAAAGTCAAAATAACATTACCCGAAGAGCCAGAGACAACTGGGACTAGCGCAATAGAGTTTATCGGCCTTGGAATCGCGATTATTGGTGTCTTATTTATTCTTTTTGGTCCGAACGAGATTGTTTATAACCGATACGAAGGCATGTCGTTTGTACAGATGCTTCAGGCTTATCCCGGTCCGATTGCCAGTGTCGGCTTCCTCATTTATGGTTTGACGAACCGAATGAGAGTTTCTGGACTCGAAGAATATCAGGTTCAAGTGCTTGAAACCCTGGAAGCCGCAATCCTCATCAAAGATGAAGAAATTCCGGAAGGCTATCGCTTAAGCATTGATACCGAAGCAGGCGATGAAAAAGGGGTTTATTTAGTCAGCCTGGTGGAAGCCAGCGATGAAGATGAGGAAACATCTCAGGAATCTAAGATGGATACAACCCAGCCTGACGAAGAAGCATCCGGCAAGCACAATGAATCAACGGCTAAATTCTAAGCCATATATCAAAACAGGTGGACAGGAAGTCCACCTGAAATTTCATTCATTTGAGGAAGCATGTCATCAAACGGCATTTTATCCTGCACTTCAGACCAATATTCATAATAGAAATCGTCATCTTTCGATAGGATGTTCAAGTCGTGATTATCATATTCTCGAATGATCCAGATTACCGTTTCCAACTGGTCAGCAGTTAAGATTAATTCATTCTCTCCATGCGTCTGCATTTTATACTGATCATATAATAATGGTTTTTTTACAATTAAAGCATAAATGCCCAACCAAGGCCACGCACTTTCTTCGGGCTCAGGTTCTGGTATTGAACCTAACTTTAAAAATGAGAGCGAGGCGGCACCTGCGCCAGCAAAAACCATAGGTCCGGCAACAAATAACAGAATGAAAGCAATCACAAATCCACCGATCATGCAGTATTGCGCCATTTTTTTCCTTCGCTCATTGCCTGTTTTCACACCATAGGAGTAAAAGCCGGTTGCAGTGATCTTCTGGTAGTATCTGACTGGAAACCATTCAGCACCGAGGATAAATGCAACCAATGGTAATAAGAAAAATGATACTGCAATAATACTAGCTTTGTAATTATCAAACATGTCACCAGTGATTAAATGAAATGACATCATTGGTAAAATAACAATTGCTAAAATGGTTATAATTGGCATAAACCATTTGCCATATCTTCCCCAATAGTCAACCTTCCATTCCATAATGGCTGGTTCACATTGTACAATTTCTGCGTATATGTTTTTGCACACTTCTTCTTTATCTATAAAATCTTTGAGATTGTTATCATTATCGATTCTACCTCTCACACTTTTATAAATAAATGAAACACGTTTGTAATTATCCATTTGACTCACTCATAATCTGACCAATTCATATCCCTGCTTTAGTTTCCCAGATAAATAAAAAAACGCCAATACAGTGATTGGCGGATTGTTTCTTCATATGATTAAGAAGATGAAGGGAGAGATGTCATTCAACTTAGCTTTTATTATCTAAAGCGGACATGTCACGATTGGGTGCTTCAACTCTACGAAATGGCATCGTATCTTGGTGATCCCACCATCGATTATAAAATACGCCTTCCTTTTTATCCAAAATATCAACTTCATGTTGACCATATTTTTTCAGAATTTCTTGCACTTGAGACAACTGCTCTTTAGTCAAAATCAATTCATTACCACCATGTGTCCCTACCTTATAGAGGTGATATAAAAAAGGTTTCTTCAATAATACAAGGCTATAAACCCCCAACCAAGGCCAAGCACTTTCTTCAGGCTCTTGCTCTGGTATTGAACCTAACTTTAAAAATGAGAGCGAGGCGGCGCCAGCCCCAACAAAAACCATTGTGCCCGCTACAAAAAGTAAGATGAGCGCGATGATTAAACCACCAATCATGCAGTACTTAGCCATATTTTGACGTCGTTCACGTCCAAGTCTAACGCCATAGGAATAAAACCCTGATGCCGTTATTTTCTGGTAATAGCGAGTTGGGAACCATTCGGCGCCAAGTACCATGATTATGATTGGGAGTGAAAGCACAAAGAAACCCATAAACATGATTTCATATATACCGTCTTGATCTCCTGCCAACCAATATAGTGGGAAAAATGGAACAAATGTAGAGATAAAAAGTACCAATACAGGCAAACCCCATTTCCCACATCGCCCCCAATAGTCGACCTCCCACTCTAAAATTGCCGGTTCTTTTTTGATAATTTTCTTATAAATACGACTACATGTCTGATATTGAACTTCCCAATTATTGAATACAGGATCGGCATTGAGTTGCCGTTGTACTTGCGCGTATCTTTGCTTGAGTTTTACCATCAATGTAATCAAAACAATCCACCACTATAGTTATTGGCGGATTGTTTCTTCATATGATTAAGAAGATGAAGGGAGATATGTCATTCAACTTAGCTTTTATTATCTAAAGTGGACATGTCACGATTGGGTGCTTCAACTCTACGAAATGGCATCGTATCTTGGTGATCCCACCATCGATTATAAAATACGCCTTCCTTTTTATCCAAAATATCAACTTCATGTTGACCATATTTTTTCAGAATTTCTTGCACTTGAGACAACTGCTCTTTAGTCAAAATCAATTCATTGCCACCATGTGTCCCTACCTTATAGAGGTGATATAAAAAAGGTTTCTTCAATAATACAAGGCTATAAACCCCCAACCAGGGCCAAGCACTTTCTTCAGGCTCTTGCTCTGGTATTGAACCTAACTTTAAAAATGAGAGCGAGGCGGCGCCAGCCCCAACAAAAACCATTGGGCCCGCGACAAAAAGTAAGATGAGCGCGATGATTAAACCACCAATCATGCAGTACTTAGCCATATTTTGACGTCGTTCACGTCCAAGTCTAACGCCATAGGAATAAAACCCTGATGCCGTGATTTTCTGGTAGTAGCGAGTTGGGAACCATTCGGCGCCAAGTACCATAATTAGAATTGGCAATGGTAAAACCAAAAATCCCATAAATACAATTTGATATATTTCTTCTTTCTCTCTACCTACCCAGTATATAGTAAACAATGGCATAAATGCGAAGACAAAAAACACGAATGTGGGTAATCCCCATTTCCCAAATTGTCCCCAATAGTCGACCTCCCATTCTAAAATTGCCGGTTCTTTTTTGATCTGTCTTTTATATATCCTACTGCATTGCGAGTATCTTTTTCCCCAGTCCTCTAAATCAGGTTCGGAATTCAATCTATTTTGGACACTTCTATATCTACTCTTAATAATTTCAAAATCTTTCATATCACACTCTTCACATATAGCCAACAGTTAATAAACTCGTTTTTTTATTGGCTCCAAACCTCATCAATTTATAATAAGGTGAAGAAGACCTCAGATCATTCAAAACTTCACCAAAAGCACTTTCAACTATTGTAATATCTGTTTTCATTCCGTGTGCATTAATATCGGTTGCATCAAATGTACCTGGCAATTTTTGCATATCAAAGCAGTGCGGTGACACTTGGCTTTGAGGCTGTTCTCTAGTTATCAAATCATCAGGATACCATACAAATAGAAGCAATGAATCCATTTTATTTCCATAAGGACGAGGAAGCCAAAAACGATGAATCAGATTCATTTGGCCAGTATCAGGCCATGTATTAATATAATTTAATTTATCTTTTGGTGTCGCTGGTAAACGTGGGGCCATACCTACTTTCACCGGAGAAAATGGTCTTTTATTCCGGACCCACTCCGGGTAATAAACTGCTTCATTCCCTACCTGAACATAGTTAACTTCAGAGTTGTTCTTGCTATACCACAAGGCTTCAATACGCACCACTTTTTCTTTCAACTCATATGGGAAATCAACCATAATCCAGTAGCCATTAACGCCATATAAAGAATCACTCATCTGGTGGTTATATGGCATAGGAAGATCTTTATAACGATTCGCTAAAGTTGGTTGATAATAGACAGTTGGTTTATTTTTAAGCCTGGTCAATGCATCAAATGCTTTGCGGTAACCATTAAGGCTGTATTCCTTAACGGTTTTTTCATCTCCATACTCAGACAGATCCACCCAAGGTGTTTTAACCAGCCAGTCTGTAACGTCATCTTCCCGAATAAAGTTCAAATAAGCAGTACAAATTGCATAAACCACACCTGCGAC
Source organism: Photobacterium sp. GJ3 (assembly GCF_018199995.1). Classification (NCBI taxonomy): domain Bacteria; kingdom Pseudomonadati; phylum Pseudomonadota; class Gammaproteobacteria; order Vibrionales; family Vibrionaceae; genus Photobacterium; species Photobacterium sp. GJ3. Next base: position 1,279,783 of record NZ_CP073579.1, read on the forward strand.
CAATGCTGGACCCGCTAACAACCACAAAGGCACAGCTATCCCTGCCAAAGCCGCCACCTCTAGTGCTCCTGTTGCAGCGAAAGTAATCGTTGACAATGCCTTAAAAGCATTTACAACGCTAGCTGTTCCTTTCGATTTACTAAAGTCATACATTACGATTTGATATGTTTCAAACCCTCCCGCCAGAACTAAAGCCAAATTCGCTCCTAAACCAACCATTATTGCACGACGTAGTATAAACTGTTTTTCTGCATCTAAAGCATGCATTCCTTTTGTTGTAGAGAATAGATTTTTTGACTTAAGAGAATCGTAAACATCTTCTTGAAAAGGAGCACGCTTTAAACCTGCTAGCATTTCTCGAGCTTCAGCCAGGTAAGTCGATTTATTCATACTCAATATAGAATCAATTAAATAAGCTACTCGATACTTGATGGTGAGCTCATCCTTCTCATCCTTGTTATGCTTCTTTGAAATATTATTCACATCTTCAATTAACGCTAAAAAATTGAGGTTTGTAATCGTTAAATTAAGAGTTCGGGATCCAAAACTTTCCACGGCATCATAAAACTTTTCAGCCTGGTTGATGATAAAGGCTTTAAATATCCTTTTAACCTTCTTATTTTCAAAATAAAATATATCAGAAATCTTCTCCCTGATATTTAGTACTTTTTCTCTTTGAGCCTTAATATCTTCCAGGGTTGCATTCCCTGCCCCTATTTCTTCCATTAAGATCAACCAGTAAGTTGATCTAAACTCCATATCGCGTAATTTTTCCAGTTCATCTCTCATACCTTTAGATAAATAAATCTCACCGTTTGCGATTTGATTCGATATTAATGATGATATCCATCTTGTTCCCCATTTCATTTCAGGGGTTGTATCTATAACACCAGCTGAAAGCCTAAGCTCTTCACTTAATGATTTTTGGATAAGGCGATTCACAGAGAATAAAACTTGTTGATTAATCAAACTCCCGGCATGTTTTACAAATACTTTTTTAATATTTAAGTATTTAGATAATATGTTATCTTTATACCAATTCCAATTTTCAAATGACTCTACTTTAAATGCACCAAATAAACTCACCACACCTACTGTCAAGGCTGATTGGTCTGCACGAGATCCTTGAAGATGCCACTGGTGCGACTCTTCAATAAGATGCACTAGTTGCTCTTGATTGAAACCCATTTCAGAAAGGTAATTGAAAACATCATTGGGACCATTTTCAGTGAGTAATTTAACATAGTTTTCCAGTTCATCTTTTAAAAACTGACTACCTTGATAGAACATACTCCCAATAATGTTAATGAGTGGTTGTCCTGGGTGAAACTGATTCTTATGTTGAATCAGTTCACTCCCTTGTAAAGTGTGCTCAAGACCAAATTGAAATTTAGTTACAAATAAAACAAACTCAGTGGATTGTTCATTGCTTCTTAGGTCAAAAGATAAATAATCAGGTGTAATCCCTAGCTGATTAACAGATATTAGTGAGCATTTAGAAACATATTGAACCCAACTATCATATGCAACTTTTGACGCAGTATGTTTGACAATGACTTCATTCACATCATATACATTGACGCGAGACCGCCACTTGCTAATTTCCTGATACCTTTTAACATACTCTTTCTTATTATTCCCAAGTGGCTCTTTAGTCTTCAAGCCTAATTCATTTGCATATTCAGCCAATAAATCAAAATAATTTGCTGTTACATCCGCACCTTGCTTTCGCATGTTATGTTCAATTTCAGAAACCTTAGCATCATTACTACCACTAGAAATATAGGTGAACATGCTTAAGTCTTGTAAATTCATACGTTTGACGAACTTCGCCTTCAGCAGCTCATTGTCTTCAAGTTCTTTAGTAAGCGGATCTTCTGGTAATAGATTCAGGTTACAAAAATCCCCGACGGCTTTCGCCAGATTCAGCTCCGGTAAGTTTTTCTCCTGCCATTGAATACGCAGATCATTAGCGAGAATAGTGAGTTTCAGGCTGTCTTCTGCGAGGGCAATACCATCTTCAAGGATCAGAATGTCCGCATGGTGAGGCGTTTCCGGGTCAATGGTGTCGAGATAGGCTTGGTTAGACAAAACCGGCGTGAAATGCTCTTTCTCTGCGTTAGTCTCTTGATCATTGGTGCCAGGTCGATTCTCGGTATCCGACTGATGCGTTGGTGTGGTGGTATCGGCAAACCGGTGATCTTGATTTGCAGGGCCAGCATCAATATCTGCAACCAATACAGGTAAGTCGGTGAAGACTTCTTCTTCTCCTTTAGCACTAACCAGTCGCTGATTGAAATCATAAACAGCGCCTGTGTTTTTGGCCAAAGCACGGCGGAACTCTGGATCCTGCTGAAACTGGTTGCGCTGTTTTTCAGTCCATTCCCGCTCTGAGAAAACAATATATGCCCAACCATTCAGGCTATGACATGGCAAGTATGGGGTTGTTTCGTCATTGTATTCAAACAGGCCATCGGCATAGCGAAACTCATGTAATTCACCAGCGTGCGGGTAACGGGCTGCAACATGGGAGTTGACCGCTGCGTAATAAACATAAACATAACCGTCACGGATCTGGCGAATCGTTAAACTGTGCGCTGTTTCTTTGGCTAACGGATGCGGTTTCACCGCATATTTTTCACTCAGCGCGGCGTCAATGGGGTGCTTTCCTTGCTTTTGTTCAAGCACCAAGGCCTGATTATAAGGTGCATCCACTTCATCCAACGCGTAGCGGCCCAAACACAGTTTAATCGTTTGAATATCTGCAGCCGTTGTCAGCGAAGCCACCCGAACGACTGTCGCTTTGGGGGCCAGAACACTTGCATGGTGAATCGGAGCGAATTGAGCACTAATCTTCGGCTGCGCATAGTGATACACCATGTTTTCCGCCAGATTGTAATCTTCGACAAGGACTGCCGGATACGTGTTTCGCTGCACGCCTTCTGCTTGCGGATGTGGTGGGTCGATCTTCAGAACCTGGCCTACCTGTAACGTAAACTGCGGATCAGACAGATCCAATCCGTTGATTTCGGCCAGTTTTTGCGGGGTCTGATCGTAGAGCGCTGCGATACTGCTCAGGCTTTCATGGCCTAAAGCATCATGAATGGCTTTGACTTCATGCGTGCGCGTGTCTGGTGTTTGCGATTCTGTTTTGTTCACAATCACCACGTCTTCAGCCATGACGACATCGGTAGGGTCCAGACTCTGAAGATACGGGTTGTATGCCAGCAGCGTAGCCGTATCGAGTCCTGCAAGCGCTGCAACTTCATCGACACTCGCATCCTGCTTCACCGTCATGTAATCGATATGGGTGGAGGTAATTTCTTGCGCTTCGTGAGATTCATCAACAGGTAAAATAAGAGTCTCACCCGGATAAATATGATCCTGACGGTCGCCAACCTGATAATCAGGATTCAGCGTCAGGACGACATCCAGCGTAATGCCATGCGCTTTTGCTATCGTAGTCAGCGTGTCGCCCTTCTGAATCGTGTAAAGCTGGCCTTCCCGCTGATATTGCACTGCTTCTGCCTGCGCCTGCTTCCCAGCCGCCATCATGGCATCCAGATCCAGTAAGGTGGCATGTTCATCCAGCCATTCACCATCCATTTGCTTCAGATCGTTCAGCGTGAGTTTGTGAGGGCTGTAAAGCAAGTGCTGACGTTTTGCAGGCTCATTCTGAATCTTCCAGGGCAGAATCACTGCATTGAGTTCACGGTCATCCAGCACGTCATCGGTCAGGGATTCAGCGTTCGACTTCGTCGCCTGATAGTGCCAGTTCTCTTCATCACCTGTGATTTTATACTCGTGAAGCAGTGCATCCGCCATGAAGTGGTAATAATAACCGATCGTTGGCAGCGCCAAACGGTGCCCGACTTCAACCGCCAGTTGCACCGGAATAAAGCCATCCTTTGCAGCGTGACTTTCAATTGGATCTGGCATCACTCCGTCAATCGAGGTGCTCAAGGCAACCTGACCGCTTTTCACCTGAACGGTTTTCGTTTCATTCACCCGAAGCCGTGATACAAAAATCAGTGCATCCTGACTGATGGTTGGTTGCAACACTTCCGTTTCGGTTTCTGCAGCGGTTGGCGCAACAACAATGGCTTCATCGAGTTTGAGCGCATTAAACGTTTCTTCAGTACACGCCAGTTCAACGGCATATTCAAACTTCGGCGAATCCGCCAACGGCTCCTTCAAATAAACCACTGCGGTTTTTGAGTCATGCAGTTTTTTCAGCACGCGAGCCTGCCCATCCAGCCAGGATTTCTTGCTGGAGAGATGCTCAGAGGCAACCTCAGCGGAATCAATCGCCGCAACCTGATCATGAACCTCGAATCCCTGCGTTTTGGAATAAACAGAGAGTTCATCCAGGGTCGATGAGATTTGTGCCAGACTATCCGTTTTCTGTTCCAGCTCATCTAATTGCGGGATGGTCATTTGTGTCGGAGAAAACAGGATTTTCACCCCTTCCGTACTTTGCTGGTAATCTCCCTGAATTTTATAAGGCACCCAGAACTGGGGCAGTGAAAAGCCATCGGCTTTACGGACTTCATGCGCATCACTGTAGCCAGCCCGGCTTCGGTAATAGGTAATATCAATATCCCGGTAATATCCTTCCGAGGTAATTTCCAGTTCGCGCCAGACTTTACCTTTCCAGAATATGTAAAGGTATCCGCCTTTCAGATCGGCAACATGGGCTTTATCTTGTGTGTCTCCGAGATAAACAAGTGCGCGGATTGGCACCAGCACATTATCCCATTCCTCTTTTTTGGTACCTTTCTCGACAGGCTCCAGTGCTTTGGCCAAGAGCAAATCGAGTGGCTCAGATACATTTTCTCGGGACAAGGATAGATATAAATTTCTGGGCTCTTCCATTAGCCCTTCAAATACCGCCAGACTTCGGTGTCCAGCTTCAGGATCTTGCGCAGGTTTTGCAATTTTGACCGATTGCTCGGCTGTTTTTCCAAGTCGGAGTGTCGCGCTGTTTGACGGCCACTGGCCAGCCAGTTCAACCACAATTTTGTGCTCGGGCATTGGCTCAGCAGGTTCTGCATCTGTTGGCCGGCATTCCGCCACATATGGGTTCAAATCTGTGAGAGGGGCATAATATGCTTTCACGCAACGCTTCGGTGACGTTTGATCGGTATCCTGATCTGAATGATATTTCTTTGACGACATGTGAAATCTACTACTTTAATTTCTTGGAAGGATTATTGTTATTTTTTTTGGCGGTTCAGAAGAGAGGGCGCATTGAACAGCCAGTGTGAATGCCTGCCAAAACCTTGAAATTTCAGCATACATTCACAAATCAAGTCTTGATTCGCAGAATATCAAACCGGGGAATTGCGCAACAATGTTTATAAGCGGAAGCTTTCACGGGAAGGAACAAAGATCAAAAATTCAAATTTTACGTTCGTTACTATTTAATCATCCAAAATAAAAAGGCAGCTCCCGCCGGAACTGCCTTTGTCGTTAGTTGCAAAGTACACGTTGACTGCTGTTTTACACCTCTTGTGCCTGTGCTTTTGCAGCCAGCTTGCGCTTATCGCGCCAGCTGCTCAACAGCGGCAGCATCAGGGCTAAAACAGCCAGAATCATGATGGAGAGGGTCAGCGGACGCTCCCACAGGAAGGAAAAAGAACCATCCGACAGGGTCAGTGAACGGCTGAGGTTTTTCTCCAGAATATCGCCCAGAATGAAGCCCAGCAGCATGGGCGCCATCGGGAAATTCAGTAGCTTCAGGAAAGTGGCAACCACGGTAATCAGCACCATCAACTGAATGTCAAAGGCGTTGAAACTCACCAGATATACCCCGGTAATCGAGAAGAACAGGATTAACGGAATCAGAATCGGACGCGGAATCACCAGCAGACGCGAGATATACGGAATCAGCGGCAGGTTCAGAATCAGCAGCACCAGATTACCGAAATACATCGAGATAATGACCGACCAGAAAACATCCGGGTTGTCGATGAACAGGCGCGGACCCGGCTGAATACCATAGGCAATCAGGGCACCCAGCATGATGGCTGTGGTCCCGGAGCCCGGAATACCCAGGGTCAGCAAGGGCACAAAGGAACCGGTCGACGCGGCATTATTGGCAGATTCCGGTGCAGCCAGACCCCGCAGTGCACCTTTACCGAATTTCTCTTTCTCGGCTTTCGGTGCCAGATTACGCTCCATCCCGTAGCTCAGGAAAGAGGCAATGGTCGCACCCGCACCCGGCAGAACCCCCACCAGAAAACCGAAGACAGAAGAACGACCCACGGTTGGCGCCACATGTTTCACTTCTTCTTTGCTCAATTTCATGCTGCCGAGGTTGTTCATGTCCATCTGGTCGTCTTCCCGCTTGTGTTCTCCGCGCAGGACAGTCATCACCACTTCAGTCAGTGCAAAGGTTGCCATTGCCAGCAGCAGGAAGCTGATGCCGTCGATTAAATCGACATTGTCGAAGGTAAAGCGCGGGACACCTGTCATCACGTCGTTCCCGACGGTGGAGATCATCAAGCCAAAGACCGTCATCATCAGGGCTTTGAGCACCTGACCTTTCCCGGAAAACGCTGCGACAGCCGTCAGACCCAGGATCATCAGGGCAAAATAGTCGGTCGACTGGAAGCTCAGAGACACTTTGGCCAGTGCAGGCGCGGCAAACAGCAGGATGATGGCGCCAATGGTGCCGCCAGTGAAAGAGGAGTACGCTGCCAGTGCCAGTGCTTTACCCGCCTGATTTTTCTGGGCCAGCGGAAAACCATCAAAGGCAGTCACGACGGTGCTTGAACAGCCCGGCGCATTAATCAGAATCGAAGATGTGGAGCCACCAAATACAGCACCATAATAAACACCAGCCATCAGGATAATGCCTGAAGACGGGTCCAGTCCGTAGGTAATCGGGATCATCAGCGCGATTGCTGAGATCGGGCCTAAACCGGGTAACATGCCGATAAAGGTGCCGGCAAAACAGCCGACGACGACCATCATCAGGTTGAACGGCATAATCGCCGTACTCAACCCTGTCATCATTCCATCAAACATGAGATTACCCCCCAAATACGGTTGTGATGAGGCGGCCAGGCGCCAGATAGATATCAAGCAGTTGGGTCAACAAAGCCCAGAAACCCACCGCAAATGGTACAGACGCCAGGAACAAAGTTTTCGGACGACGTTCGCCCAGTAACCAGTAGCCGCCGACCAGGAAAATAATGGTCGAGAGCAGGAAGCCAATCCATTCCAGCGCCGCTGCGAATATCAGCATCAGCACCAGCAGTTTGGCCATCAGGACAAAATCCAGTCCCTGCAGGTTCAGTTTGTCATCCGCACTGCGGCTCGCCGTCAGGAGTTGACACACTGAAAAAACAATACCTAATCCGGCCAGTGCCAAAGGCAGAGATTTCGCATGGAAGGGCTGAAACTCATCTCCGGGAAATAAGACAATCTCGCTGCCGTAGTATCCGTAAGCGATGGAAAAGCACAGAAATACCAATCCACCAATGTGATCTTTCGTAATCATCATGGTCATCCTCACCACTATCAGACCCGACCTGATTCACCCTGGTCGGTTTGTTACCACGCGCACTGCCGGGATCAGGCAGTGCGCAACAATGTTATTCAGACAGGGATTACTTCAGGAAACCAAGTTCACGCATCAGGTCGCCGATTTCTTTTTCCTGCTGAGACAGGAAGGAAACGAACTCTTTCCGTGGCTTGTAGATTTCAGTCCAGCCATAACGGTCACGAACTTTGTTCCACTCCGCTGTGCCGTACATTTTGCCCAGCACGTCGGCGAATTCATCCGCTTTCTCTTCGCTGATGCCCGGTGCAGCAAAGAAGCCACGCCAGTTCACGAAAGTCGCGTCATAGCCCAGTTCCTGCAGGGTTGGCACTTCAGGCGCAGAAGGAGAACGTTTGTCGCCCGTCATCGCCAGAATCCGGATTTCACCCGCGTCTGCCAGCGTCAGTGCTTCACTCAGCCCGGTCGACAACAGTGTGGTTTCACCAGACAGCAAGCCCGCCATCGCTTTACCACCCGCGTCATAGGCCAAGTACTTCAGACGACGTGGCTCACCGCCACCCGCTTTAAACGCCAGTGCAGCAACCAGATGATCCATACTGCCCCGTGCAGAACCACCAGCAACCGTGATGCTGCTTGGATCTTTGTTATAGTCATTCACAATTTCAGTGAAGCTGGTGTATTTGGATTTCGCCGGGACCACGAATGCCGCGTAATCGCCCACAGTGGCTGCAACCGGGGTCAGATCACGGAAAGATTGCGGAAAAACTTTAGACAGAGAGCGGATAACAATCGGGGTCGAGTTTACCATCAGGGTATCTGTGGATTGCTCTGCGGTTTTGATCAGGTAAGCGATTGCTTTACCACCACCGCCGCCAGACATGTTCTCGTAAGAAATCGTGTCGACCAGATCGGTCTCCTTCAGCACTTCACCCGTGCCTCGTGCAGTGCTGTCCCAGCCACCACCAGCACCGCCCGGTACCAGAAAATGAATTGAATCGACTTTTGCCTGAGCACTCATCGACATTGCTGAAGCCATGATAGCTGCGAGTACAGACACACGCTTGCGGGTCATCAACTGAGTAAACATACCTTTTCCTCGTTATTAGACTGGGTTCCATTGCCCTGGCCTGATTCACGCTCACTGCATGATTGCTCCGGATGTCCTGTCGATCAGGGGGGCCGGGTTCGCGGTTCAGGCTCTGATATTGCTTGTAGACAGATTGAAGTTATGACACCTGCACAAATATGAAAAGATTGTAAAAATAATGTGAATATCGGGCTTAAAGTGTATTAAGTTCATATTGTTCACAGCAATTTCAGACCACTGACGGTACACTGTCGCACTGGTGTTACTTTGGTGGACGGAACTCACCTGATTATGACTAAGCTGTTGTCTTTACGTCATTTCCGACTCAAAACCAGGATGGTGCTCATTCTGGGATTCATTGCGATTTTACAGACGGGTGCCCTGGGTCACTTTACGATCCAGTACCTCGACAAAGTGTTACATGAACAAATTGGTCAGCAAGCGATGCGGGTCGCGCAGACCATTGCCTCATCTCCAGATGTCATCCGCGCCGTTTCAGAAAAAGACAGCGCTTTTCTGCTGCCGCTGAGTCTGAAACTAGCTCAGGCGGCTCAGGCCCGGTTTGTGGTCATTGGTGACAGCCAGGGCATCCGGCTCGCCCACCTGAACCCGCAACGGCTGGGTAAATCCATGTCGGACGATGATACCGACGACAACAGTAGAGCCCTGATTCAGGGGCAGTCTTACGTCGCACTGGACAAAGGCAGCATTGGCTGGTCGATCCGCGGAAAAGCGCCGGTATTCAGTGCCGACGGCACTCAAATCATCGGTATCATCTCTGTAGGTTATCTGCTGACTGAAGTCGACAGTATTGTCAGCCGTCATCAATTATCGATGATTGTCGCGATTACCTTAGCGCTCCTCTTCAGTGTGCTGACCGCTTTATGGTTCGCCAATCACTTCCGCAAAGCGATTTTTAATCTCGAACCCGAGCAGATTGGCCGTACCTTTCAGGAACGAAACGCGACGCTGGAAACGGTGCGGGAAGGCATTGTGGCGATCAACCAGCGCGGCATCATCACCACCTTTAACCATGCCGCAATCAAAACACTGCACCTGCCGGAAGACGAAGAATATATTGGTCGTCACATCACCGATGTCCTGCCGGATAACGGCATGCTGGATGTGCTGGAGAGCGGCGAACATCATTTCGATAAGGAAATCTGGCTCCATGACCACAACCTGATCGCCAACCGTTTTCCTCTGGTTCAGAACGGTGTGGTCAATGGCGTGGTTTCCAGTTTCCGGCTCAAAAACGAAGTGGATCTGGTCAGCCGGAAACTGACAAGAATTCAGCAATATGCAGACAGTTTGAGAAGTCAGTCCCATGAATACAATAACAAGCTTCATACGATTGCCGGTCTGATTCAAATTGGCGCCATTGAACAGGCGCTGAATGTGATCGGACAGGAAACCTCCAGCCACCAGAGCTTTATTCAAACCATTATGCGCGCGACTTCAGACAGTATTCTGGCCGGCTGCCTGCTCGGAAAATACAACCGGGCCCGTGAGCTCAATCTTGAACTCAGGATTGAAGAAGACAGCCAGATGTCCGATATTCCGCCAGCCCTGCCGCGGGAACAGTTGGTCAGTATCCTCGGCAATCTGATTGATAATGCACTGGAAGCCACCTTGCACGAACATGGTGCGGGTGGTGTCGTCACAATCAGCATGAGTGATTTAGGTAAAGAGCTGATCTTCGAGGTCAATGATCAGGGCCGGGGATCCCACCGGAGGATGAAGATAAAATCTTTACCCGCGGCTACACCACTAAGAATAAAGAAGGGCATGGCATCGGTCTTCATTTAGTGAAACAACTGACCACACACCTCGGCGGTCTGATTACTGTGGAGCCCGCCGAGCCTAGCGGCAGCCGTTTTACCGTTTATATCCCAAAATCACTGCGCCGCACTGGCAACTCAGGACATGGAAGTAAGGAGCAACAATGACAGCACCGATCTCTGTAGTCATTGCTGAAGATGATCCGCAGATTGCGGAAATACAACGCCGTTTTGTAGAAAAAACCCCAGGCTATCAGGTGGTGGGCATCGCTCATGGGCTGGCCGAAGCCCGCGATCTGATTGACGTCTTTCAACCGCAGCTCCTGTTACTGGATAACCAGTTTCCGACCGGAACCGGCCTCGAACTGTTAAGAGAAATGCGGGCAGAAGATTGCCATACTGACGTGATTCTGGTGACTGCCGCAACGGAAGTGGAAACACTCCGAGCCGCCATGCGCAGCGGGATCTTTGATTACATCCTCAAACCTGTGGTTTTTGAACGCTTGCAATCTGCCTTATTCAACTACAGTGCCCACCTGAACAAACTATCGGATATGGACTCTCTGGTCCAAAGCGATGTCGACGGGCTGTTACAGTCGCCGACATCAGAAACAACGGGCACGTCCCAGCCAGTCAACCCGTCCACACCTCGTCTGCCGAAAGGCATCGACGGCCTGACGCTGGATAAGATCCGCAACGTGTTTACCGAGCCCGGCATCCATCTGAATGCCGAGCAGGTCGGACATAAAATCGGGGCCAGCCGGACCACAGCCAGACGCTATCTGGAATACCTGGTCAGCACTGATGAACTCACCGCTGAAGTGTCTTACGGCAGTGTTGGCCGCCCGGAAAGAAAATACCGTCATCCGGGTTAAAGCCCGTCACCGTTTCAGTAACCTGCCAGCAAAATGCGGGGGGACTCAGCGTCCACCCGCCAAATCAATGAAAGATCCGGTTGAATAAGAAGCCTGCTCCGACAGCAGCCAGCAGATCGCTTCTGCGACTTCTTCTGCCGTGCCACCACGCTGCATAGGAATGGCAGATTTCAGCCGTTCGATTCTGTCGGGTTCACCGCCGGAAGCGTGCATATCCGTATAAATAAATCCGGGTCGAACGCCGTTCACACGGATCCCTTCGCTCGCAACTTCAAGCGATAGCCCCCGCGTCATGGTATCCATTGCACCTTTTGAGGCCGCATAATCCACATACTCAAACGGGGCGCCGGTGCGCGATGCTGCAGAAGAGACATTCACAATGGATCCCCCCTGTCCGCCCTGAGAATAAGCCATGCGACGAATCGCTTCGCGACAACACAGAAAACAGCTGGTGACATTCGTTTGCATGATGGCATTGATCCGTTCTGCAGACATCTGCAACACCGGCATCTGCTGCATTAATATCCCGGCATTATTCACCAGACCCGTGATCGCACCCAGTTCATTATCGACCACTTCAAACAGCCGCATCACTTCACCTTCATTGGACACATCGGCCTGAACGGACACAGCATTCACACCATATTTACGGGCACGATGTACAATTTTCTCCGCAGCTTCCTGCTCAGTGCGGTAGTTCACACAAAGATTCACCCCCTGTGATGCCAACTGAATCGCTGTTGCCGCGCCGATCCCCCGGCTAGAACCGGTGATCAATACAACCTGTTGTTTTGTCATCTTTCTTCCTTCAATGAGTGGACCTGCGCTACACCGCAATGACGCTCTGTCATCAGCACGGAGTCATTTGCGATCCCTGTCGGCTGGCCGTTTGCATAGTTCACGACATTCTCAAACGCTTTCTCGAAATACAGTGCATAACTGTCTTGTTCCACAAACCCAAGGTGTGGCGTACACAACACATTCGGCATCGTCAGCAAAGGCTCGTGCGCCGGTGTTGCGGGTTCCTGTTCATAAACATCAACCGCCGCAAAGCCCGGTCTTCCCAGACGAAGGGCTTCCACCAACGCCCCCGGCGCCACCAGTTCCGCACGGCTGGTATTCACAAATAAAGCATCCGGTTTCATCAGCGCCAAATCATCAGCCGTCACACAGGCTTGGGTATACGTGTTGAGCCGCAAGTGAAGCGATAAGACATCCACACTGGAAAAGAATTCTGCTTTGGATCCGGCAGCCTGATAACCCTGGCTGGCCGCGGCTTGTCTGGAGGCTTCACTGCCCCACACCACGACATGCATGTCAAACGCGCTGGCGATTGCTGCAATACGCTGGCCTATTTTGCCAAATCCCCAGATGCCCATCGTCCGGCCATGCAGCACCCGGCCCAGGCCGAGCGAACCGGATTGCTGCCAGTGCCCTTGCTGAAGGCGTTCTCCATAAGGCAGTAAGTGCCGACTCGCAGCCATGATCAGCGCCCAGCAGAGTTCAGTGGGCGCAACCGGAGAACCCACCCCTTCGGCCACTGCGACCTGGTGCGCCGTACAGGCGGGTACATCAAGATGATTGCTGACTTTTCCGGTCTGACTGATCAGTTTCAGCTGAGGTAATTGCCGCAGTAATGCCGCGCGAATCTCGGTTCTTTCACGAATCAGCACCAGAACATCCTGATCCTGAAGTCTGGCAATCAATTCAGCATCATTCGCTGCAGGTGTGGTATGAATGGTGACCTCATGGTCATTCAGCAGGGAAAAGCAAGGCAGGGTGCGAACAACATCCTGATAATCGTCCAGAATCGTAATCTTCACGCCATCATCTCCTTGGCAATGGGGGGATATTCAATCACCCTCGCCCTGAAAATTCAACCAATTGCTTATTTTGGCGTCCGGTGGCCTCAATCTGCGAGACCGACAGCATCCAATGGGTTTCTTTTTGTTTCTTCAGTGACTCAATGTGTTACAGAATGCGATATGCATCTGCTAAGATGCCCCTTTCTTACATCACGCACCCGTTTCTATGACAAATGCCAGCTTTTCAGTCAGACAACGCCACGGAATGATCCTCTTCATTCTGGTGTCGCTGTTGTGGCTGAACTTCCTGTCGGCCATTGTCGTCGTGAATCCGGATTTCCACCAGCGCAGTCAACACTGGCTCACCGGTGAGAAAGTGCTGATCTGTACAGTGCATGGCCTACAGTGGGTCTCGGTGTCCGACTTCAAGACACAGGAGTCCAGTCACAGTACAACGCAGTGGCAAACACACTGTCCGCTGCTCAGCCCGCTACAACCAGTCCAGTTTGATCACGATCTCTTCAGCAGGCTCTTTTTCGCCTTTCAGATGATCATTCGCGGGGTGCCTGTTTCTGAATGGCTGCCAGCCAATAACAAACTGTACGAGCTGTACGGCCCCAAGCAGTCTCCGCCCGTTTCGTTGCCGAGTTATTTCAATCCGTCACCGAACAATAAAATGAATGTACATGGAGATTTATGATGAAAACACTGAAATCACTGCTGATGGCCACCGCTTTGCTTACCTCAGGTCTGGCCAGCGCACACGAATTTGAAGCAGGTCAACTGCATATTGATCATCCCTGGTCCAAAGAAGTCCCGCCGATGTCTTCCGTGGCTGCTGCCTTTTTCTCGGTTGCAAACCACGGCGATCAGGCAGACACACTGCTGCGGGCTGAATCTCCAATTGCCGGAAAAGTGGAACTGCACGAACACGCCCACGAAAACGGCATGATGAAGATGCGTCAGGTCAAAGACATTCAGGTCGCGGCACATGCAACGCAGATGCTCAAGCCTGGCGGCTATCATGTCATGATGTTCAACCTGAAATCCGTGCCAAAGCTGGGTGAAACTTTCCCGCTGACACTGTATTTCCAGCATGCCGGGAAAGTTGAAGTTGAAGTGAAAGTTGAGAAAGCAGACTACAACATGGCCAGTGGTCACTCCGGCGAAGATGCGCATAATCATCACTCGCACATGAATCACGACACGATGCACTGATCGCAAATAAAAAAGCGAATTACCCATCACCCCGCATCATTCGTGCGGGGTGTTTTTTATCCCGCCCGTAGCTCTCACCCCGACGATCAGAAAAACAGACACACCTGTCTTAACTATGAGACAGATCGACATTTCATGATCGTTATATGATTCATACAGACTCAGTGAACACCTGCAAATGAGCAGAGAATAATCCTGTTCTTCACAAGAAATGAATTCGTTTTCAGCGCATCCTCCCTTGAATCACAGGGCTTCCCCAGCATTCACCTCCATATGAACCCAAATTGATAATATTATCATCACAGTATTGATTCGAACAGATGAAAACTGATTCGCACTGTTGTGATCCTTGTACTATTTTGAGTTCTAGGCAGCGCAGTACCACAAGAATTCCCCAGGATTTGCTTGCCTTTTTATTGATATTCATGGACGAGGATGAACAAGGATGAATCAGCGCATTTGTTTGCCTGCTGCTTGGCTTTTAGCCAGCACTTTCATTATTGCCAGCGCGAACGCGGCAGATCACCGGATTGGCCTTCGGGCTGATTTCACCCATGCCGACGGCGCATGTGAAAGCCAGTACACCAAATGTGATAAAGACATCATTGGCGGCGGCCTTTTTTATAACTATGCCTGGACACCCAATTGGGAAGTTGAAGTCGGCTACGACTATTACGGCCAGGTTGACGCAACCTATCCAGCCGTTGCCGATCCAAGTGTTGGGGCTGACTATGAAGCCGATGTTCTCGGCCTGACCGCAACACTGGGTTACCGCTACCCTGTTTCCGATGTGGTTTCGCTGGTGGGTAAAGCAGGCGTGCTGGCCTGGCATGTTTCCACCGATGGTAAGGAGATTGGTGAAACGGTTTCAAACGATGACGATGGTTTCTCCCCTGTGGTGGGCGTCGGCATTGATTGGGACTTCACCCCCCGCTGGCGGACTGGCCTGAGCTATCAGTTTGCAAACAATGTCGGAGATGAAAAAACATCCGGTGCAGATCTGCACACCCTGATGCTGGGGATCAGTTACCGTTTCTCTGCCGATCCGCAACCTGTCATTGTCGAACCTGAACCCGAGCCAGCTCCGGAACCCATTATTCTGGAAACCTTCACGCTGAAAGTCGACGGTACACAGTCAAACGCCATTTTCGAATTCAATTCAGCCAAGCTTCGCCCGGATATGATCGCAGCCTTCCAGCCGATGCTGAAGCACCTGACACAATACCCCGAATCCTTGGTCCGCGTTGAAACCCATACCGATAACGTCGGATCGGATAAATACAACATGCAGCTCTCTGAACGCAGGGCGCAAAGTGTTGTGCACTACTTCGAACAACAGGGAATCACCCCTGACCGAATCAGCTACGAAGCATTTGGAGAAACGAAACCTCTGGTCAGTAATGACACACCGGAGAACCGAGCGATGAACCGTCGCGTCGTACTGACCTCACCTCAATTTACAAGGAAGGCAATCCAATGAAACTTGAATTTTGCCAAAGTATACGAAAATGGCTGGGATATTTCTTAATGGTACTGGTGCTCACCGTAGCAGGCTGTGGAGGTGATGGCAGCGGCATGCCAAATCAAAAGGACGGGACAGGAACCGGTCTTGACGACAAAGGGGGTAAATCCATCAGCGCACTGAACCTCATCCCCAGTGCGAATACGGTAGAAGCAGGCAACTTACTGAATTTCGTTGTAGAAGCAACCTACAGCGATAACAACACCGTCGATGTGACCGCACAGGCTGCCTGTGTGAGCGCCAACGCCAACATCGCAACGGTGAAAGAACAGGGTGTGATCGAAGCGATTGCTGCTGGCGATGCAACCATTGACTGTGATTTTGGCGGCGTGAGTGTCGGTGGCCTGGTGATCACTGTTTTTGGCGGCCACACCATCAAACAGCTGCAAATCACACCAGCCGTTGAATCGGTCGCGGCAGGCACTGAGGTTCAGTTTACGGCTCTGGCTTTCTATCACGATGGCACCCGTGAAGACGTGACTGCACAAGTGAACTGGAGCAGCAGTGCACCGGGCGTTGCGAGCATTGATGCCAGTGGCAAACTCACGGCCAATACGGCGGGTACGGCTGAAATCAGCGGTGTTTTTGAAGAAGTCACCAGTAACATCGCCGATTTAACCGTCACGAATGCTTCCCTTGTTTCTCTCGATCTGACGACATCGGGTTTATCGTTGGCACTCGGTACAGAGCAACAACTGCAAGTGATTGGTCACTTCTCAGATGGTACCACGCAGGATCTGACAGCTCAGGTCACCTGGAACAGTGACGATCTTGTGCTTGCCACCGTTTCGGAGTCGGGTCTTCTGGCTGCACTGAATATTGGTACAGTGTCCATTACAGCAACCTTGGACGGCAAAACCAGCAATGGTCTGCTGATCACCATTACCAATGCAACTGTTGACAGCCTGCAAATCACACCGGGGAACCTCAATCTTGCCAAAGGCACTTCAAAAGCGTTTCAAGCGATTGCGTCTTTCTCGAATAACACCACGCAAGACGTCACCAATCTGGTGAACTGGTCTTCCAGTGATGCTGCGGTTGCCAATGTTGTCCTGACGGGTGCAGTACATGCACTGGCGGAAGGAACGGCGGCCATCTCGGCTGAATTCATGGGCATGACCAGTAACGTGGCGAACGTTCAGGTCACTGCGGCCAGCGTCGTCTCGATTACGGTTGAACCACTCTTGGCAACCATTGCCAACGGCACAACACAGCAATTTAAAGCGACTGCGCTTTTCTCAGACGGCAGCCTGATCGACATTACCGACCAAGCCAACTGGCAGAGCGGAGATAACGCTGTTGCAACAGTTTCTGTTGCTGGTCTGGTTCAAGGCGTTGCCAAAGGAACAACCGTCATTTCTGCGCACCTGCAAGGGGTCGACAGTGCGGATCATTCACTGACCGTAACCGATGCGATTCTGAATGCGCTGGAAATTACACCGCTGACTTCCAGCATTGCCAACGGCACGACCCAACTGTTTGAAGCCATCGCAACCTTCAGCGACGGCAGCACGCAGGATGTGACCCATCTGGTCAGCTGGAGCAGCAGTGACTGGAATGTCGCGACCATCAACGCAGACGGTCTGGTTCAGTCGCTGGCACAGGGCACCACAGATATCGTCGCGCAGTATCTGACTTTCACAAGTAATCTGGTGAACCTGGAAGTCACCCCTGCAACGCTGACCAATCTGGATATCACGCCAGCGGTTCTGGATCTGGCCAATGGTCTGTCCCAGCAATTGCAAGCCATTGCAACCTTCTCGGATGGCTCAACGCAGGATGTCACCAGTCTGGTCAGTTGGCTGAGCAGCAATACCGCAATTGCCACCGTAACGGATGGTTTGGTTCAGGGTCTGTCTGAGGGTTCTGTAAACATCAGCGGGAACTATCAGGGCACCAATCAGACGGCTACACTGAATGTGACCGCAGCACTACTGGATCGGGTGCGTATTGAGTCTGACCATCTGGGCCAGTTGGCTATCCAACTGCTGGGTGACAGCATCTTTGATGTCTACACCAAAGCCTACTTCTCTGACGGCAGCAGCCTGGTGCTGGATAACAGTATCGTGACCTATCAGGCCACTGAGCATGCGCTGCTTTCTGTGAACACTGAAGGTCTGGTGACACTGAAAGCTGGGGTTCTGTCCAACGAGAAAGTGACCTCAAGCGCGTTGATTTCCGGCACGAATCACGCCAGTGAAAACGCGATTAATATCAGCTGTCTCGCGGCACTGCCACCACTCGCCTCAATTTGCACCATCAGTTCGGTTGAACAACCGGATGCCGGTCTCTGACACACTGCACTCGGCCCACATTCTGTGGGCCGATTTTTTTCACAACGATTCCCACACCATGAACTCTTGATGATCCCCCCTTCATGTCACTTGATCTTTCCGGACACAGCGCTAACATATACGCGAATTCGAATATTCATATGTTTGTCTGGATTCTCGTTGCACCATTCCTTCTCATCCCTGAGAACCGGACTGGTCAACGCTGATTCGGGTCAAGCCTTCCATCATCAACAGAGTCAGTCATCATGAATCAAGAAGCGACAATCCCGCTGAAGAAAAGCAGTAAAATGAGTTTTCTGGATCGCTATTTAACCGTCTGGATTTTTCTTGCCATGGCGGCAGGTATCGCCCTTGGCGTTACTTTTCCCGGCATTGCTGAAATCAATGAAGCGATGACCGTCGGCAATACCAACATCCCACTGGCCATCGGATTAATTCTGATGATGTACCCACCTCTGGCGAAAGTGAATTATCAGTTACTGGGACAAGCCACCCGGGACAAGCGTGCAATAACGCTATCGCTCGTGATGAACTGGCTGGTTGGTCCGATCCTGATGTTTGGTCTCGCTCTGTTCTTTCTGGGTGACGAACCGGGCTATATGACCGGCATAATTTTGATCGGACTGGCCCGCTGCATTGCCATGGTACTGGTCTGGAATGACATCAGTGGCGGCAATAAAGAATACGGTGCAATGCTGGTTGCATTAAACAGCGCATTCCAGATATTGACCTACAGTTTCATGGCCTGGCTGTTTATTACCGTACTGCCGCCATACTTCGGCTACAGTGGTTTTGCCGTTGATATCACGATGCTGGATATCGCGCAGAGTGTATTGATCTACCTGGGCATCCCCTTTCTGGCTGGTTTCCTGAGCCGAAAAATTCTGGTTCGGCTGAAAGGTGAAACCTGGTATACCCAAGTCTTTATTCCCCGAATTTCTCCAATAACACTGATTGCGCTGCTCGGCACCATCGTGCTGATGTTCAGCCTGAAAGGCGACATGATCTTTGAGCTGCCAATGGATGTCCTGCGCGTGGCACTGCCGCTGGTGATCTACTTTCTGGTGATGTTCTTTGTCAGTTTCTGGGCCGGGAAGAAAATGGGGCTGCCCTACGATCAGAACACCTCGATTGCGTTCACCTCAACGGGGAATAACTTCGAGCTGGCCATTGCGGTTGCGATTACGGTCTTTGGCCTGAATTCCGATCAGGCTTTTGCGGGTGTGATCGGGCCACTGGTCGAAGTCCCTGTACTGATTGCTTTGGTCAATGTTGCGCTACGCATGAAAAAAACATACCCAGCCCCAACGCATCAATAACTTCCAGGCCCAGCCACGGTATGTTCCTTGCCGGTCCGTTTCACGGCAGGAACTTACTGGCTTCGACCTGTCATATCTTCATCCCTCTCTTCTGAACTGAGGGATGTCGTTGATGAAGGATCCAGCACAAAACACCCGTGATACAAAAACCACTTGGCCTGCTGCAGCATTCAATGTGAATATTTCATGACACCGACAAGAATCACATTGATCTCTTCATCAACAAAGCTAAGATATACGGAAATTCGAATATGGTTATAAGCATGCTTCCCCATCAATTTTTTAAGCTGCTGGCTGATGAAACCCGAGTACGTTGTATTCGGCTCATCGTGAAAGAACAGTGTCTGTGCGTTGCGGAACTGACCGAAGCGCTGCAGGTCAGCCAGCCAAAGATGTCGCGCCATCTGGCCGTGATGCGAGCCAGTGGGTTGCTGGTGGATGTGCGGCAAGGCCAGTGGGTTTTTTACCGGTTAACCGATGATTTACCCGGCTGGATGCGAAAACAGATTTACGGACTGGTCGATTCAAACTGTCTGGAGCAGGAATATCAGCAAGACAGTGATCGATTAGCAGACATGAAGCAGCGACCGGTGTGCTGCCAATAATTCACCTGATTTTTGTAGGAAGAGACAATGACAATCAAAGTAGGTATCAATGGTTTTGGCCGCATTGGCCGTTTGGCTTTGCGTGCAGCGTTTGACTGGCCAGAGCTGGAATTTGTTCAGATCAATGATGTTGCCGGCGATGCTGCAACGCTCGCCCATCTGCTGGAATTCGATTCCGTTCAGGGCCGCTGGCACCATGAAGTGACTTCAGAAGGCAACCAGATCCTGATCCATGGTAAAGCCATCACCGCGACGCAGGAAAAAGACATCGACGCCGTCGACTGGTCGGGCTGCGATGTCGTCATTGAAGCCACCGGCAAACACCGAAAAACAGAGTTTCTGAACAAGTATCTGGCGCAGGGCGTTCAGCGTGTCGTCGTTTCAGCGCCTGTGAAAGAAGCCGGTATCGCCAATATTGTGGTTGGTGTGAATGATCATATCTTTGATCCGGCGCAGCATCGCATTGTAACTGCAGCTTCCTGCACCACCAACTGCATTGCACCCGTGGTAAAAGTCATCCATGAAAAACTGGGTATCGAGCAATCCGCTTTCACCACCATTCACGATCTGACCAACACACAGACAATTCTGGATGCGCCCCATAAAGATCTGCGCCGTGCTCGCGCCTGTGGCATGAGCCTGATCCCAACGACCACAGGTTCAGCTTCTGCCATCGTTGAAATTTTCCCGGAACTGAAAGGAAAAATTAACGGTCATGCTGTTCGTGTCCCACTAGCCAACGCTTCCCTGACGGACATCATTTTTGATGTGAAACGCGACACGACCGCCGAAGAAGTCAACGCTCTGCTCAAAGAAGCCGCTCAGGGCGAGCTTCAGGGCATTCTGGGTTTTGAAGACCGCCCACTGGTTTCGATTGATTACAAGGGCGATCAGCGTTCTACCATTGTCGATGCGCTGTCGACCATGGTCGTTGGCAAACGCATGGTGAAAATCTACGCCTGGTATGACAACGAAATGGGCTACGCCACCCGCACCGCCGAGCTGGTGCGTAAAGTCGGACAGGCATAAGGAGCACGACCATGATTCATCCAACCTGGACTTTACCCGTGAATGCCCAAAGTGCACTGGTGCTGACACCCTGCCCCGGCACCAAAGGCGTGCCACTGGCCGAAAGCCTCGCACAACTGAAAGCTCAGGGCGTGCGTGCTGTGGTCACCGCCATCAACGCACAGGAAATGGCAGAGAAAGATGTCGCTGAGCTGGGCCAGCTTGTGGAACAGGCCGGTATGCTGTGGGCACACACCCCGATCGAAGACGATGCAGCTCCCGGAGCAGACTTCGCGGCCCAATGGCAGGCGGCCAGCCCGCAGTTGCATACTATGATTGAAGAAGGCGGCAAGATTGCCCTGCATTGTATGGGCGGCTCAGGCCGGACCGGATTACTGGCAGCTCACCTGCTCTTAGAGCAAGGCTGGCCACTGGACCGAATCATTGCAGATGTTCAGGCGCTGCGTCCCGGCGCCTTTACCAAAGCCGTTCAGGTCGATTACATCCGTCAGGTTGCGTCACCCGCATAATCACAACATCGCCGTTTCCTGACACGCTCGGAAGCGGCGACTATTCAAGAGTGTCGTGTCTATGTTTGCCAAGTACTTTGCTCAATTCAGCCAACCTGTTCGCCAGTATATGCTGGTCACTTTCAACTATTGGAACTTCACGGTTACAGACGGCGCACTGCGAATGCTGGTTGTGCTGTATTTCTATGACCTCGGTTATTCGACGCTCGCCATCGCCTCCCTGTTTCTGTTTTATGAATTTTTCGGCGTGGTCACCAATCTGGTCGGGGGTTGGCTCGGCGCCAGACTCGGTCTGAACCGAACCATGAATATCGGACTCGGAATGCAGATTGTCGCTCTGCTGATGCTCGCCGTTCCAAACCCGATGCTGACAATTCCCTGGGTGATGGCTGCACAGGCACTCTCGGGGATCGCCAAAGATCTCAATAAAATGAGTGCCAAAAGTGCGATTAAAACACTGGTGCCAGATAACAAACAAAGCGCGCTGTATCAGTGGGTTGCGCTGATGACGGGCTCCAAAAACACCCTCAAAGGTGCCGGATTTTTTCTGGGCGGCCTGCTCCTGAGTCTCATGGGCTTCCAAAATGCAGTCATGACCATGGCCGGTGTGCTTGCAGTGGTGTTTATCAGCAGTCTCATTACGCTGAAAGCGGAGATGGGAAAAGCCAAGAACAAACCCAAATTTGCTGAGATGTTCTCCAAATCAGAAAGCGTGAACATTTTATCTGCAGCCCGGATGTTCCTGTTCGGTGCCCGCGATGTGTGGTTTGTAGTTGCGTTGCCGGTCTATCTCGGCTCCGTCTTCGGCTGGAATCACAGCGCTGTCGGCGGTTTTATGGCTGCCTGGGTGATGGCCTATGGCTTTGTACAGGGCTTCGCCCCGAAACTCACCGGAAAAGCTCAGGGCAAAGTGCCGGACGGCCAGGCCGCGACCCGCTGGGCTTTATTACTGGCCGTGATCACGGCAGCCATTGCCTATGGTGTTCAGGTTCAGTGGCAGCCAGAACTGGTGATTGTTGTCGGCCTGATGATTTTTGGCGCAGTCTTTGCCGTGAACTCCTCACTGCATTCTTACCTGATTGTCAGCTATGCCAAAGACGATGGCGTGTCGCTGGATGTCGGCTTCTACTACATGGCCAATGCCATGGGCCGGTTAATTGGCACAGTGCTGTCTGGCTGGGTCTTTCAGGTGGCAGGACTGTCGGCCTGCCTCTGGGTGTCGTTTGCTTTTCTGGCTCTCACGACACTGATTTCCCTGAAACTGCCAAAGATTCAGGCCTATCAGGTCGTTTCTTAACCTCCCCTCACTCAGCGAACGGGCTTCAGGCGACTGGTAAGTCCGTTCGCTGCCCCCACTCTGCCCATGAACCATCATAGATCGCCAGATGGGTGTATCCGCACACTGCTGCTGCCAACAAGCCAATGCAGGCGGTTACCCCGGAGCCACAGCTGAAACAGAGCCGATCGGATGATTCAATCTTCAGGGCAGCAAATATGGCCCGAAGTTCTTCAAGCGGCTTGTACTGCCCGGCCTCAAGCAGTTCAGTAAACGGAAGATTCACGGCATAAGGCATGTGCCCGCTTCGCAGCTCAGGACGAGGTTCTGGCTTCAACCCTGAAAAGCGATCCGCGGCACGAACATCGATCAGATGAAACCCCGGTTGTCCTACCCATCGCGCCACATTTTGCCAGTCCGCAATCCAGTGGCGCCGTTGTTCCCCTTGCCAGCGGTTGCCCGGTTTGGGGGCCGAAGGCACATCTGCAACCGGCAGACCCGCCAATTGCCACTGAGGTAATCCGCCATCGAGAACAAAGACGCGCTCATGTCCCATCAACCGAAATAACCACCAGGCTCGCGGGGCTGAGTAAATGCCTTTGGCATCATAAATCACCACGGTATCGTCCGGCTGAATGCCCAGTTGGTTCACTGCTTTCCGAAAAGCATCCGGGCACGGCGCTGCGTGCGGCAAGGGAGACGTCAGATCAGAAAACTGGCCGTGCAAGTCAAATAACAGTGCCCCCGGAATGTATTTTCGCGTGGTCATCCCCGAGTTATCTCCGCTGATACTTTCCATCGTCGCATCTAAAATCACAAGCTGCGCCTGAGATTGCCTTTCTGCAAGCCAAGCGACTGAAACTAAAGTATTCATGATCCCCCCTCAGGCCATCTTTCAACATGGGTAATTTCTGCACGATTAAAAATCATCCCAATGAAAATTGCCAGTGTGGTATTCAGGGAGAATCACTTTTTGGGTGATTCAGCACTTTTCAACGCTGTGACATACAAAAGTGGCACTCTTTATCATGTGAGCCATTGAGAGATAAACGGCGATGGATATGCAGCATCCCTTCTGTGAGTCCCATCTGGTAGCCTTCATCCAAAGTGGATTTCCGCATACTCAGGCGTTTGACGCTAAAGTTCTCTGGCGGTGCGATCACTCGAATCGTCGCATCTTCCGGCGGATTCCGGATAAATGCCAGTGATGCATTGTAGTTTTCTGCACGCTTGAGCATGGCTTCAGCAATCTGCGGTTGCCGTGCAAAGAGCTTTTGTAATATCCAGGGATGTCTGGTCGGTTTCATCTGATAACTCAGCGGATGAGACAGAATGACCGTAATATCCCGCGCACCGCGGCGATAAGCCTCGCGAACCGGAATGGAATCGGCAACACCGCCATCGGTATAGCAGCCGCCGGAAAAACATGGCGTGGCTTTATACGCCAATGGCAGGGCACTTGTCGCTTCGATCACATCACTGATGTTGTCAGGGTTCACATGATAATAATCTGCCTGACCTGTCTGGATGTTGGTCGCCGCCGCAATGAATTTCGTTTTTCCGAACAGTTTGCCCGAATCCAACGGGTAAAGTCGCATGGACTCTTCCACCAGCCATTTCACATCCAGTAGATTCCCACCCCGCAGAAAACGGGCCGGGTTAAAAAAGCGCTTATCCGTTGCCAGTTGGGTGATCACCCGGTAACTGCGCTTTGGCTGATGCGCCAGATAGCCCAGCAAATTTGAAGCCCCGGCAGAAACACCAACCACCATATCGTATGGGTTGAATTCATCCTCCATGAAGGCATCCAGCACGCCACTGGCAAAAATACCGCGCATCGCGCCACCTTCAACGACTAAAGCTTTCTTGTGATTCATCTGCATCTTAACCATCTGATTTAACATGAGGAAAGCTTACTCAAATGCATGAACACTGGATAATCGAAAAGATGGATAGTTGGGATAGGCGGCGTCTATGAGAGTTGAATTCGCGTGTTGAAATTCAATTCGGTATTCAGGAAATGCTACCTCAACCATCAACCCGGATTGACAGGCTCTGGAAAAGCGTTACCGTATTGGCTTTGATGATTATGGTCCTCTGAATCAACATGCGAAAAACTGATAAAAACACTGAAAACCAGCTCAGACAATTACTGACTGACGTCTGCAATGAAGCGATGGAAACCTACCCTGGTTTTCAATGGCTTACCCATCTGGTGAATTACGATAACTTTCCAGCCAGTCTGCGTATTGTTTGCGTGTTCGACACCAATGAACAGCTGTCTGACTTTGTGGCGACCGACGGAAAATCAGCACTGAACTCGCTGATTGAGCAACAACTTCAGGCTGCGGGGATCAAGTTGAACAAAGCAGCCAACCATATCCGCTACGACACCGAGGAAAGCTGTGAACTTGCCCATCAGGGAAATTGGGCAGCCCGGCTGCGCTGACGTTCAACTTGTCCCAATTTCGGTGAGATCTGTCCCGCGGGCCACTCACGCTTTGATGCTGACACCAGGATAATCAACGGACTTCAGTAACGAAGTCTGTTTAACCACTGTTCAAGGAGTCAGCGATGAAATTCACCCAAGTGCGTAACGCAACCCTCATCATTCAATATGCCGGGAAACAGTTTCTGATTGATCCGATGCTGGCCAGTCAAGGCACCTATCCGGGCTTCGAAGGCACCCCTAACAGCCATCTTCGTAATCCGCTGGTCGAACTGCCCTGTTCTCTGGAAACCCTGCTGGAGGTTGATGCTGTGATTGTCACCCATACGCACCCGGACCACTGGGATGAAACGGCAAAACAGGTGATCCCGAAAGACATGCTGATTTTCGCCCAGCATCAGGCCGATGCCGACGTTATTCGTACCTCAGGTTTTACCAACATCCGGGTCATGGCCGACAACACCGACTATGAAGGCATCACCTTGAGTCAGACAGATGGCCAGCATGGCAGCGACGATCTGATGTCTGCCATTGGTGATCGCATGGGTGAAGTCTGCGGTGTTGTGTTTCGGCATCCTGACGAAAAGACACTGTACATTGCCGGTGATACCGTCTGGAATCATCACGTACAACAGAGCATTGAGCGTTATCAGCCTGATGTGATTATCCTGAACAGCGGCGATGCACAGATCGATGGACTGGGCGCCATTATCATGAACAAAGAAGACGTCCGCGCGGTCTATGAGGCTGCGCCCAAAGCCACCATCATTGCCAGCCATATGGAGGCCGTCAATCATGCCGTATTATCGCGTCAGGCACTGCGCGATTACCTGATCACCCATCAGATGACCGACCGGGTGCGGATCCCGGAAGACGGAGAATCCTACACGTTCCACGAATAAAAACCATGCGGATGCCCTGCCAGCAGGGCACTCTGCGCATCAACAGGGAAGTTTCATGCCAAGGTCAAAACACATGCCTTTACCCACAGTCGCTGTCGTGGCATTTCACCGGTTCAGCCAGTTCCACCTGTCTGTACCCTGCATCATTTTTGATGACATTCTGCCGGACATGAAGCTGTTCAACCTGCGAATCTGTGCCGGTGAACCCGGCCCGATTCAATCCAGCCATGGGTTAACCCTGGAAACAGCGCACGGGCTCGAAGGCCTGGAAGACGCCGATATCATCGTGATTCCCTACTGGCGAAACCCGGCTGAACAACCTCCGGCTCCGCTACTGGCAGCTTTGCAATCTGCGCATGCGCGTGGCGCACAAATCGTCGGCTTTTGCCTCGGCACCTATGTACTGGCCTATGCCGGTCTGCTCGGCGAAAAACGGGCATCGACTCACTGGGAGTTCGAGCAGGATTTCATTCAGCGTTTTCCCGGCATCACCCTCGATACCAATTCACTCTACGTGGAAGACGGTAACATGGTCACTTCAGCAGGGACGGCTGCCGGACTCGACTGCTGCCTGCACCTGCTCCGACAACGGTATGGCAGTGCGATTGCAAATAAAGTCGCACGTCGCATGGTGATCCCGCCGCACCGGGATGGCGGTCAGGCACAGTTTATTGAGCGCCCCGTACCCGCGACCACGCAAGATGCACGGATGAATGCCCTGTTCGAATTTCTGCGCAATCATCTGCATCAAGCTCATGATCTCGATAGTCTGGCCGATCGCGTCATGATGACCCGACGCACCTTTACCCGGCAATTTCATAAAGCTGCCGGCCTTTCTGTGGGTGAGTGGTTACTCTCGGAACGGCTTCAGCGCTGTCAGGAATTACTTGAATCAACCACACAGCCCATGGAGACGATTGCCAGTCAGGTTGGATTCCCTTCCGCCAGTGCTTTGCGGGCACAATTTAAGCGCCGATTCAATGTCACACCCAGTGAGTGGCGAAAGTCGTTTCAGTACGCTTGAGGATGAAATCAGTGAAACGCACATGGCAACGCGTCGCTTCAACGCACAAATTGACAGGTCATCAGGATTGATGATTTTACGCTGAGCTTTGTTGTCTGAGCGTCGTCACCGGAATCCCGCCGATTCCCCAGTTATCGGTCGCCACTTCATCAATCACCACAACGGTTGTGTTGGGGTTTTTGCCCAGCACATCCACCAGCAGCTGCGTCACACCTGAGATCAGCTGTTCTTTCTGCGCGGGTGTGGCGCCTTCATTGGTAATTTTAATATTCACGTATGGCATGTTTTTCCTCCATTGATAATTGGACCAGTACACTCGCAACGGCCAGTGTCATTGCCGCGAAAAAGCAGGTTTCCTGCACACTAAACCGCAGCACCACCAAAGGACCGAGCACCTGCCCAATCCCGTAACTGAACGTCACCAAAGCCATCAGCTGTATCGCTCCGGGGGCCACGACTTGTCTGGCTAAAGACATCACTAAAGCGACCGTCCCCATAAAAGACGAGCCCATCCCCAGCGCGGCAAAAACCAATCCAAGCGGACTGCCAAGAGCCAGCAACAACGTTGAGACGGCCTGAATCAGCAAGTTCAGGATCAGCGTTTTTTGATAGCCGATTCGATGCGCCAACCGCATCCAATACAAGCCCGCAGGGAGTGCGGCGATGCCAAATAACGTCCACACATGCTGTGGGAAGAAGCTCGTCTGCTTTGCCAGCAGCGGTAAATAAGTCGCCGCGATGATGTATCCAAAACCAGCCATCCCGTAAATCAGCACCAGCATCCACCAGCGCATCGAGGGGACTCCTGGCGGCCGCGTTGCCGCTGCATCAGGCTGACTGAGCTCGCCTGGCTGCCTGAAGATCAACAATCCACACACGACCAGCGAAAACAAACCCGCTCCCCGCCAGACCCACACGGATGAAAGTTCAGCAAAAACGGCCAGATTCACCCATTCATTCCCAAGCACGATCCCGGCCCCCACACCAGCAAAGAACAACGGCGCGACTGATTTCATGTGCGGTGCCTGAAATATCACAAGCGCCCCGAACACCATCAGACCGGCACTGGCCATACCGGCGAAAAAACGCAACACCATGGCAACCGCTTCAGACTCAGCATTGCCCATCGCAAACAATGTCACCGCTGTCGTGAACGTACACCCTATGACAACGCGTTCCGGCCTGATGGCATGGGCGAGCGCGCGAGACGATCCCAGCAGGCTGCCCGCCAGATAACCCAGGTAATTTGCACTCGCCATCAGAGAAAGCGAGCCCAGGGTAAAGCGTCCTTCGTTCATCAACACCGGAACCAAAGGGGTCAACAAAAATCGTCCCAATCCCATACCGACGCAAAGTAACGCAAGTGCATAAAAGTGTTTGAAATATCTCACCTTGATAACGTCCTTATGACGCAGTTTGTGCCACGGGGCTCCGGAAAAGCTATGTGCTGATTACATCAGATTCGCGAACATGAATAAAAGTGATTAATATAAATGAACTTATTCATAAAAAATGAACAATTGAACATGAACAGCGCTGCCCTGAAAGTTTTCAAAGCTGTTGCCGAAGCCGGGTCTGTCCATCAGGCTGCGGAACGATTGCACTGCGTCCCTTCGAATGTCACAACGCGACTGAAAGAACTGGAACATAGCCTGGGAGTAGCCTTGTTCAGCCGGGAAAAACGCCGCCTTCAAATCACGGCAGAAGGTCAAATTCTGCTCGAGTATGCGAAGCAGGTGTTTGCATTACTTGAAGCCGCGGAAGGTGCACTGAAATCCGATACTCCCGCAGGCCCGCTTCACTTGGTGTCGATGGAGACGACCGCAGCGGTCCGGCTACCGTCCTTGTTGACAGCATTCCATCAGAGCTTTCCAGCCATTTCCCTCAAGCTGACCACAACCACCACTCAGCACGCGCTGGAGATGCTGCGAAAGGGCGAAGCTGACATTGGTTTTGTGGCTGACAACCCGCACATCAGCTCGCTGGGACTCATGACATATCCCCTCTTTCATGAAGAGCTCGTGCTGATTTCACCGGCTGAACTCTCCTTTCCCCTCACGGCTTCAGCCTGCAGAGACATGTCGATGCTGGTCTTCAAAGATGGGTGCAACTATCGCCAGCGTTTTCAATCGTGGCTTGAAACCCAGCAGCTGGGGCATCTGAGTATTCAGGAGTTTGGCTCATTCCAGGCGATTTTAGGCTGTGTGTCCGCCGGCATGGGGCTGGCCATGTTGCCGAAATCCGTCATCACACTGGATAGCGCTCAGTCTCTCATCAGGCTCCATGCAGCAGCACCACTTCCCGTCACGACCCAGATGGTCTGGTCTGAACAACGTGCGGTCAGTAAAACCGTTCGTGCATTCCTGGATTTCAGCCGACACGAATCAGAGAGTCATTTGGACAAAGCCGCGGTGTGATCCTTTTCAAAAGGATGAAAAACAATCAGTTGCCTGCACGGCAAAGTGCTGGCAACCGTTATACTTGGCTCAGTATTCATGATTCAGGACAGACACTCGATGGAAACCCTCCTTCACAGCCAAACAACCGTCAGTCAGCACGCCTTGACTGCCATCGCCCATATGCCAACCTCCAGCCTGCCGGTACTGGCTGACGATGCTTTTCTGCAGAAGCTGTCCGATGCGGATTTCATGCGCATTGCTGTGCTGCTGGCACAAAAAAGTTACGACGAGGGCGGCTGCCCGATTGGCGCGGTGATCATTGATAATCAGACCCGGCGTATCGTCGGCAAAGGCCACAATACGCTGGTTCAGGAAGACCACCCATATAACCACGGTGAAACCTCTGCCATTCGCGATGCAGGCCGGATTGATTTCAGCAAAACGACTCTGTTTACCAGCCTGAGTCCATGTGATGTGTGCGCCACGCTGCTGTATATGCGCGGATTCAGCCGGGTCGTTGTCGGCGATGTCACCAACGCTGCCGGCAACGAACCCATGCTGCGCGAAAAAGGCGTTCAGGTCGATATTCTGGAAGATCAGACCGGCATTGCGCTCTATGGCCGCTTCCGTCAGGAGAAACCCGCGCAGGATCTGGAAGACTGGAAAGGTCTGTGCGCCGTTCACCAGAACACCAAAGCGTGACTGAAAAGCCAATCCCCTAACAAGAGAACAGTGCATGGAAACCATCAGAAGCGCCCGCCTACAAGATTTGGAAGGTCTGTTGCGACTGTACCGGGAATTGCGTCCGCACGACCCGCCACTCACAGCACCCGTTGCCGAAGCACACTGGGAAGCCTTGCTGACCCAGCCAAACACTCGCATCATTGTTGCCGACATCGACGGTACGCTGGCATCAACCTGTCAGTTAGGGCTCGTTCCCACCCTGACGAATGGCGCAAAGCCCTTTGGTGTCATTGAGCATGTCATCACCGCCGATCAATACCGGCGTCGTGGCCTGAGCCAGAAAGTCATTGAAAAAGCACTGGCGCTTGCCTGGGAATTGGATTGCTATAAGGTGATGTTGCTGTCGGGTGAAACCCGCACAGTGGCACATCAGCTTTATGAAAAGATCGGATTTCAGTCGGGGATAGAACGCGGATTCGTCATCAAACCCCGTCAAGTTTGATCAGCTCCGAAAATCTGCGCAAAACATCAGCCAATTTTGCCATGGCTATATACCTGATTTCGTTCACCAGATAATTTGATGCATCAGAAATTTTCCGGTGCAGGCTTGCTGCTATCTGCCCGACTCAGGAGAAATAACCTTGATTGGAAGACTGCTCGATAAACTGATTTTTGGTGCTGCGCTGCTGGCAGCATTGCAATTACCGCTGCTCGCCGAGCATTATCAGCAATACCTTTCCGGTCTGTATGATGCGACCAAATGGCAGGTCGATGGGTACGAAGCCACTGCGCATCAATTTGGCTATGCCAGCACTCAGGCGATGATCGAACGCCACCTGACCAACGATGAACCCAGTGTTCAGGCCGATGCCCGTCAAAAACAGGCCACGGTGATCCGCTATCAGGCACTGCAACACGGGCTGGCCGTTTTCCGTCAGGGCGATTTGATGGCAAAAACGCTCTATATGTTCCACCCATCACGGATAGAGCAACTGGAAACCACATTAGAAAACTTTAAGCCGGGCATTCCGCTCACCGTCCATGGCATCCTCTTTGGCGTGATTGCAGCACTGGCCGTGAATCTCTTGCTGACGTTCCCCTTCCTGCTCATCGCTCGCTGGAGCAGGAAAAAACAGATGAAAGCAGCACATGCCGGGCGATATAAGATTTCTTAAACATCCGGTCAGGCATCATCTCGCGTCATCACATTGATCCTGACCGAAAATTTCACACCCGGCTTCGCCTGAATGGGAGCAGGGGTAAAGTACCGAACCATCCATACCGCAACGCCATTGGCTTAGCGATTCTTTGTGCTGGCAGCGGCATCAAGATACCACGACGTTGCGACTTCCAGACGCGTGAGTGCGGAACCAACAGTCACTGCAAGTGCACCCGCTTCGATCGCTTGTTTGCATAGCGCTGGAGAATTGAAGCGCCCTTCTGCCATCGTGAGATAGCCTGCTCGAGAAAACTGAGTCACGAGCTCAATATCTGGATCTTCAGGTGTCATCTCGCCAGTGTATCCCGAAAGCGTAGAACCGATTAACTCAATCCCTTGAGAGTGAGCCCAAGAGCCATCCTCAAACGCTGCGCAATCGGCCATGC
This sequence comes from Photobacterium sp. GJ3, assembly GCF_018199995.1. Taxonomy (NCBI): domain Bacteria; kingdom Pseudomonadati; phylum Pseudomonadota; class Gammaproteobacteria; order Vibrionales; family Vibrionaceae; genus Photobacterium; species Photobacterium sp. GJ3. The sequence goes on from NZ_CP073579.1 coordinate 1,311,676, forward strand.
CAATACAGCCGGAATGCACAATTGCTTCTGCAATTTCTTGGCGACTTTCGGGTCTGACTCTATCGGTAGCATCAAAAGCAATAATCGCGGCCCCAGCGGCTTCCAGAGCTTTGACATCATCCACAAAAGGGGTGATACGCACTGGGCTGTCTGGGAGATCGCGCTTGACGATGCCAATGATCGGAATGGATACCGCTTTCGCTACCGCAGTCACGCGTTCGATGCTTTCAATTCTTAATGCAGGTGCGCCAGCCATCTCAGCAGCTCGGGCCATCGCAACAACAAACTCAGTCGTATCGAGCGGGCTTCCTTCAACGGGTTGAATCGAAACGACAATCGTGTTCGCCAACTGTTGGGCCATTTCAGTGATATCCCAGTTCTTCATGACTTGCCTCTTACCATGCTTTTATTTTCAAACTTGTTTGATGAGGCAGTTATACTTTTAAAAAAAATCTTCATCAACCACAAAGAAAATATTCTTCACATTGATCACAGATTTCATTCATAACGTTTGAAGAAAATTTTCACCGTATTGATAATTGGCTCGATTCAGGGAGGCTGCATCGCAGTTAAAAAAACAACATTCATCATTCAAAGGGTTTGGAGGGTACATGAACAGTATCTTTTCTGTACTACAAAAAATCGGGCGGGCATTCATGCTACCGATTGCTGTATTACCCATGGCGGGTATTTTACTTGGGGTCGGTGGCGCATTTACCAGTGGGCCACTGATTGAAACCTACAACCTGACCTTCCTCGCGCCGGGAACTCTGGCGAACCAATTTTTGGTGCTGTGTTTCCAGGCAGGTCTGTTTGTGTTTGTCAATTTACCCTTGTTATTCGCGGTTGGTGTTGCAATTGGGATGGCAAACAATAATAAAGAAACCGCGGCACTTTCTGCAGTACTGGGCTTTTTGCTCTTCCATACCGTGATCGGAGCAGTCCTCGGTTTTCAGGGTTTCACGCCAGAGACAACCAATGTTGAAGCACTCATTGCGGCAGGTGCCAACGCCGATGAAGCGGTGGGTTTAGCCTCTTTGTATACGAAAGAGCTCGGAATCTTTACCCTACAAACAGGCGTGTTCGGGGTATCACATGTGGTCTGTTATCAGCGTTTATTACGAACCGTTTCTCGAACGTCACCTTACCTGACTACCTGGCGTTTTTTAGTGGCAACCGCCTCGTACCAGTCATGACCATGCTGTTTTTTATCCCACTAGCATTTTTGTTCCCATTCATTTGGCCACCAATTTTTAAATCTATCGTTTTTGCAGGTGAAGCCTTCTCTGCCATGGGTTACATCGGCACTTTCTTCTATGGCTCACTGATGCGCCTGCTGAACGTATTTGGTTTACACCATGCGATCTACCCATTGTTCTGGTACACCGAACTGGGCGGCCTACAAGAAGTCGCGGGGGAAATGGTTGCAGGCGGGCAGAAAATTTTCTTCGCTCAACTCGCAGACCCATCAACAGCGCATTTTAGCTCAGAAGCAACACGTACAATGACAGGCGGCTTCTTACCCATGATGTTTGGTCTGCCTGCGGCAGCCTTAGCGATGTACCACTGTGCTGATGATAAGAACAAAGCTAAAGTAAAAGGCATCCTGTTCTCGGCTGCATTGACGTCATTCCTGACAGGTATCACTGAGCCACTAGAGTTTACTTTCTTATTCGTTGCGCCAGTATTGTACGCCGTACACGCTGTGTTAGAAGGCGTGGCTTACATGCTCATGCACATGCTTGATGTCGCGGTAGGGATTACCTTCTCTCGCGGTATCATCGACTTTACTTTCTTTGGCTTGTTGCAAGGTACGGCGAAGACATCTTACCAATGGATTCTCATCCTTGGCCCACTTTACTCCGTGATTTACTACTTCGTGTTTCGCTTTATGATTCGCAAGTTTAACTTCGCAACGCCGGGTCGTAACGATGCTGAAAACAAGCTCTACACACGCAAAGATTACAACGGTAAAGAGAACGGTTTGATTGATGAAATCGTGGCGAACTTGGGTGGTCCGGAGAACATTGCGTCGATTGATGCCTGTATCACTCGCCTTCGTATCTCAGTGATAAACAGTGCGCTGCCTGCGAGCGATGAGGTCTGGAAAACACTCCATGCAAAAGGCGTGATTCGCTCAGGAAATGGGATTCAGTTGATTTACGGCACGCAGGCTGAAATCTACAAGAATCAGATCATAGAGAAGTATCAGTTATAACAAATGATGGAGACAAGAACCCAGCGAACGCTGGGTTCTTGTTGTTTCAATTTACGTTATACTCCCAGCGTCAGTTAGGGAATCAAGAGCACTATGAACGCACAACCTCAAGTTAATCTACTCTCTCGCCTCCGCTACGGCATGGAAGGTTACAGCCCTAAGTTAAAGACGGTGGCTGATTTTATTGTCTCGCATGCTGATAGTGCCCAGTACCTCACCATTACTGAACTCGCAAGAGATACCATGACCAGTGAAGCGACAGTGATCCGCTTGTGTCGAGATTTAGGTTTTAAAGGTTACTCTGATTTTCGAATGGCACTGGCGATCGAGATTAGCCAGCCGAAATCGACCAAAACCAGCGATGTACCAAAAGAGGACGGTGACCGGATTGATGAAGCAACCCAAAGTGCGATGACAAGTTTGCAAGATACGGGTGCGTTAATTGACCGTAAACAGATTGATCGAATTTGCCAGCTGATTCATCAAGCGGAAAACATCCATTGCGTTGGTGTGGGAGCCTCAAGCATCGTCGGTCGCTATTTATCGTTCCGCTTAACCCGAATTGGTAAACGCTCCACCATGTTTGAGGACACACATATTGCAGCCATGCGAGCAATCAAATCTAAACCGAGTGATTTATGGTTTGCGATTTCCAGCTCAGGCTCCACAAAAGATGTTGTCTATGCAGCGAGCAGAGCAAAGAAACAACAATCGCCCGTGGTGAGCTTAACGAACATTCGCCATAGCCCACTATCGGTCACCTCTGATGAAGTGTTAGTTGCAGCCAGACCTGAAGGGCCTTTAACTGGTGGTGCATTTGCATCCAAAGTGAGCGCTTTGTTACTCGTGGATATTCTGATTAATCAGCTCGTTGCCGAATATGAAGAATATGCTGAATCCGTCAAAGAGACTGCCGAAGTAACCATGGCGTTCATGGTTTAGCATTCGCTTTGGTGTGCGGCAAAAAGAATGCGGTGTAACCTGTTGCCTGATCTCGCCTGAACAACCACTCATATCAAACACACCGCAATGAAATTACAGACTAATATTGATCAATCAGTGCTTTAATGGCTGGATCAATGCCCGCAATGATATCCATTGCTTCACGGACAGATTTTCCTCCGGGTGCGGCTGCATCCGGGTCGGCACCATACTCTAAGAGAACTTTCACCACATTGAACTCAAAAGGATGACTGTCAAATGCCATATCTAAGGCATTCTGGGAGTCTATCCCCCGGTGTTCAAGAGTCTCTTTTGCACCGTTGTCCAGCAAGAGCCGCATTGCCGGGACATTTCTTTGCCGCACGGCATAAATCAGCGGTGTATAGCCATAGCTATCAATTGCATTGACGTCCAATCCTTGAGCAATGAGAAATTGGATTGATTCAGGTGGGGATTTATCTCCTAATCCAATCAAAACTTGGTGCAGATACGTCCATTGATCATCATTTGTTATATGGTGTATATCATCACCTTGGGAAATAAGTTGCTTTGCTTTCGCAATATCGCCTTCATCTAATGCTTCAAAAAGTTCGAAACTCATTGGCTATTCCTTTTTCTCAAAAATTTCTTCATATCGCTTTTAATAATGTTCAGCCCATCCGTTCCCGGCTTTTCATTCCTGTGACTCAAATTTGGACCTTCTTCTTCGATCTGGAAGTAATCCGGACGGGAATTCACAAAATCATTCAGCTCTGCCTGAGTCATCCCCAGTTCCTCAGCAGCACGCAGGATACGGCGGTTTTCTACACCGAATTTATGCCCATAGTGCCAGTTTTTAAAGGCACTTTTTCATCAAGTTGATACTGACTTCAATCTGCCACTTGGGTACGGAACTATTGTGACACTCAAAATCAAGAAGAAAGGTAAAATAGGAAAAGATAGCAGGCCACATTGAGGCAATCACAGATATGCCCAAGTGGCCTTTGCAGACAAGTTATTCAAGTTTGAAGCAAGGCAACCCTTGTTCAGCGTACCAGCGTTTGAGTTCTGCGATCACTGCTTCAGGTGACTCTTCAATACCTACCAATGATGGATGTGTCAACAACGCACTTCCCTCTGGATGGGTTATTTCACTGTTAAAATAGTAAACAACATCCTCGAGAAGCGCATCATCTCGGTCATCAGAGTAAACCGTTTTCAGTACGGTTAGAAATTCGAGTTCTTTGTAATCATTAAGTTTTCTCATCATTCAAGCCATTTTTCATATGGATAGTTCATCGAAGAAAAGATCAGGTTTTCAATTTCTTATGCTTATCCATTCGATTGAACCTTGCCAACATGATGAAGCATTTCAAAATGCATGACGGTGCGGATAAATCTTAGGCCAAGAGTGATGCAATACAATGGGAGCTCGAGCAGGATAATCTTCACTATCTTTTTCTGAGTTATCATTCCTAATTCACAGACATGGTCATCTAATGTCTCCTCTTGCCACAAAAGAAAACCGCTCAACATTACATCGTGCCACATGAAGCGTATTTGTATGTTTTGCGGTTTTTTTAGATTTTTGATTGATTTACGTTGGTGATGTTGCGGTTATTGTTTCAATTTACCTTCGCCATCTTGCGTGACGCTGACGGAAATTGACTCTCCAGTATAAAAGTCTTCTCTTGACATCATCTTCCCAGTAGATATTAACTCATTCTCCATAACATCCCAGCATTCACCAGTTGTCAAAATATCTACGGCATACCAAAAAATACCATCATCATCTTCAGCAAAGCCTAATATAGCGCCATCGAAGCCATTGATTTCAGATAATTCAGGTCTTTTCGAGCTTACTTTCACCACTTCATAGTAATCAAATTTTGATGTCATCACGGTGTCCTGTTGTGGTGTACGCAAAAAAATGTGTTGCGACCTGTTGCTCACTCTCGCCTGAACAACTGCTCAACATCACATCGTGCCACATGAAGCGGACTTGAATGTTTTGCGGTTTGCGGTAGTTTTTCGACTGTTTTGTTATGGGCTGTAACTGACTGATCTTTAAAGCCGGGTAAACCTTGCGACCTTCGCCATTTTTGGACTATCTCTGTAATCGCTTCAGGCGTAGCGTCTGCTGGATTCTCGGGATAATAGATCAAATCTGAACCATATGGATGTTGGGATATACCCTCAAAATGATCCACTAATTTGTCCAGCTCCGCTTCGGAGCTGGTATCTGCTCGGTAAATAATATTAAGCATTTCGACAAATTCTGACCTGTTATAGTCAGTGAAAGTATTTTTATCAAAAGTCTTCAATATCTGCATTATCCAAGTTGAAGCTTTTTAGCACATGTAAGACATTATCACTAACAACTAAGCGAAAATCATCAGCAAGGCCAAAATCATCTCTGCCAGATTGACCTGTTATTTTTAACCAAACAAAATTTGGAAGGTTAATTCCAGGTTGTAATTCTTCAAATTCATCTGAAATTGATATCATAACGCTATCAATAGTGAATCCGCTGAATTTGTTAGTAGTTAATGCATCAGCCAAAGGGCGGGTGACGACAAAACAAGGAAAGGATTCTAGAATAGAATCGCCTAACCAAGATTCAAATCGATACTCGAGTAGATTGACTACTGGAGGGTGCATGCTATTGTCCATAACCGTAGTAGGACCTAGCTCACCAGCCACTTCAGGTTCGATATAAAAGAAATTCATTTTTTATCCTATTCTTTTTTGTCAAGTGGAGGATTAAATTGCTCGCCAAACATATTATCAATTTTTTCAGCTTGGGTAAGTAAATCTTCTTTACTTGGTGCTGGATGAGCCCTATAAAAGCGGTTCCATTCTTTTCGAATTTTACTTAAATGGATGCTAGAATTTTTTTCTTTCGGTATCCCGCGTAAATTATCCAATGAGTGTAACTCTGAATCAGTTACTAAATCAGGGTAACGCTTTTGTACTTGTTGCTCGACAGCGTGATGGACTACCACTTTTCCCTTGGTATCAGGATAGGCGTCAAAAAAAGTCTTTTTATAGTTTTTACTGTCAGACTCACCAAACTTAGCTTTGCTGAACACCAGATAAATCGGCGGGATCCCCGAATCCAGCGGGATTGGGGCTGTGGGAAAGTTTACCCAATCAAACAATTCCCGCCAGATGGCGGGAATTCAGCATACGTTTATTTTCAAATCAATACTTAGCAATCAGTGCGTTAATGGCTGGATCAATGCCCGCAATGATATCCATTGCTTCACGGACAGATTTTCCTCCGGGTGCGGCTGCATCCGGGTCGGCACCATACTCTAAGAGAACTTTCACCACATTGAACTCAAAAGGATGACTGTCAAATGCCATATCTAAGGCATTCTGGGAGTCTATCCCCCGGTGTTCAAGAGTCTCTTTTGCACCGTTGTCCAGCAAGAGCCGCATTGCCGGGACATTTCTTTGCCGCACGGCATAAATCAGCGGTGTATAGCCATAGCTATCAATTGCATTGACGTCCAATCCTTTATCAATAAGATACTTGATAGATTCACTTGGGCTTAGTCTATCAACACTTGTACTTGTTAAGACTTTATGAAGATAAGTCCATCTATCATTTTCTGTAACATGATGAACATTCACACCCTGATTCAGTAAATTTTCTGCACTTTCTAATTGCCCACGTTTTATTGCCTGAAAGAATTTAAATTCAGGACTGTCGATATATCTCATCTTATTTCCTGTCCTCTAAAAACGATACCATATCATCTAAAATTTCATCAATTTCATCGACCCCCGGCTTTTCATTCCTGTGGCTCAAATTTGGACCTTCTTCTTCGATCTGGAAATAATCCGGGCGGGAATTCACAAAATCATTCAGCTCTGCCTGTGTCATATCCAGCTCTTCGGCTGCACGTAAGATCGTCGGTTTTCTATTCTAAGTCTGTGTCTGAAATGCCAGCTTCAATACAATCTTTCTTCTCATCAATTTTGATGAAGTCAATAAGATATATAAACCAGTATATGAAAATACTGGTTTATTTTGATAAACTTTCAGTAACACAGAAAAACCTTAATGAACATTTCTAATGTGTTGTTTGGTAATGTATACATTTAACCTTATCTGAACCAATATGGTAAACCACTTGGAAATATTTTCTCTCAGATATTAAAAACTTATCCCAAGAACCAACCCGCCCTAAAACAGGCACAACTTTTTCTGGCATAGATTCGGATGGAGAGCCAATTAGATCATATATTTCTTTTCGACAACTTATACCAGTCAATCCGCACTCGAAATATTCCGGATTATACGCAACAATCAGCTTTAGCTTATTATCATTCCTCGTAAACTGGAATTCCAAACCACGATTAAATAACTCTATATAAAACTCATCATTATAGCCATCAATTTTAGAAGGAACATTACCCCCAATTAAGGATGTAAAGCTCGAATCTTTGATCAGCTCTTCATAAGTTTTTCCTAAAAAATCGAAGTAATTATTCATCATCAATACCAACCATTTCGTTTGTTTATGATATGTAATTCGTTACGGGCTTGCTCAAGCTCTTCTTTTGAGTAACCTTGTTCAGATAGACAAGTTTTGATTGTATATGAATAATATCTAGCCCATCCTTAGCGCTTCTCGGAGAAAGTCCGCCATATATGCCCACTTCAAGAATTTTAACTCTGTTGTCAGATTTCTTGAAAACAATATAAATCGGCGGGATCCCCGAATCCAGCGGGATTGGGGCTGTGGGAAAGTTTACCCAATCAAACAATTCCCGCCAGATGGCGGGAATTCAGCATACGTTTATTTTCAAATCAATACTTAGCAATCAGTGCGTTAATGGCTGGATCAATGCCCGCAATGATATCCATTGCTTCACGGACAGATTTTCCTCCGGGTGCGGCTGCATCCGGGTCGGCACCATACTCTAAGAGAACTTTCACCACATTGAACTCAAAAGGATGACTGTCAAATGCCATATCTAAGGCATTCTGGGAGTCTATCCCCCGGTGTTCAAGAGTCTCTTTTGCACCGTTGTCCAGCAAGAGCCGCATTGCCGGGACATTTCTTTGCCGCACGGCATAAATCAGCGGTGTATAGCCATAGCTATCAATTGCATTGACGTCCAATCCTTTATCAATAAGATACTTGATAGATTCACTTGGGCTTAGTCTATCAACACTTGTACTTGTTAAGACTTTATGAAGATAAGTCCATCTATCATTTTCTGTAACATGATGAACATTCACACCCTGATTCAGTAAATTTTCTGCACTTTCTAATTGCCCACGTTTTATTGCCTGAAAGAATTTAAATTCAGGACTGTCGATATATCTCATCTTATTTCCTGTCCTCTAAAAACGATACCATATCATCTAAAATTTCATCAATTTCATCGACCCCCGGCTTTTCATTCCTGTGGCTCAAATTTGGACCTTCTTCTTCGATCTGGAAATAATCCGGGCGGGAATTCACAAAATCATTCAGCTCTGCCTGTGTCATATCCAGCTCTTCGGCTGCACGTAAGATCGTCGGTTTTCTATTCTAAGTCTGTGTCTGAAATGCCAGCTTCAATACAATCTTTCTTCTCATCAATTTTGATGAAGTCAATAAGATATATAAACCAGTATATGAAAATACTGGTTTATTTTGATAAACTTTCAGTAACACAGAAAAACCTTAATGAACATTTCTAATGTGTTGTTTGGTAATGTATACATTTAACCTTATCTGAACCAATATGATAAACCACTTGGAAATATTTTTTCTCAGATATTAAAAACTTATCCCAAGAACCAACCCGCCCTAAAACAGGCACAACTTTTTCTGGCATAGATTCGGATGGGAAGCCAATTAGATCATATATTTCTTTTCGACGACTTATACCAGTCAATCCGCATTCGAAATATTCCGGATTATACGCAATAATTAAATTTAGCTTATTATCATTACTCGAAAATTGAAACTCCAAACCACGGTTAAATAACTCTATATAAAAATCATCATTATAGCCATCAATTTTAGAAGGAACATTACCCCCAATTAAGGATGTAAAGCTCGAATCTTTGATCAGCTCTTCATAAGTTTTCCCTAAAAAATCGAAGTAATTATTCATCATCAATACCAACCATTTCGTTTGTTTATGGTATGTAATTCCTTACGGGCTTGCTCAAGCTCTTCTTTTGAGTAACCTTGTTCAGATAGACAAGTTTTGAGGGCATCAAAATTTGAGTTTACAGCTTGCTCTAAATTATCGGCATCTTCAATCTGTTTTTTTGCTTGGTTACGTCCACCGTAGGTTTCACTACATTTTTTATGAATTTCATTAGGGATGGCAACAGCTGCTGCACTTTTAACAATTTCTGTTTTCTCTTCTTTAGACAGAGAGCGACCTACAAGCTTCTCTGCTGCTCGAATCAAAGCTGCTTTTGATGGTATATGATCAATATCTAGTCCATCCTTAGCGCTCCTCGGAGAAAGTTCGCCATATGTGCCCACTTCAAGAATTTTAACTCTATTGACAGCTTTCTTGATAACAGTATAAATCGGCGGGATCCCCGAATCCAGCGGGAACACCAGCACAGCGTCGCTCCAGTGCGTTTCTGCATCGGCCGGGTAGGTTTCCACGGTTGGAAACCACTCATCCGCAATGGGTGTGGTGCGAATATCTTCCGGTTCGTAGCCATCCTCGTGCCCCGGCGTGAGCTGCCATTCGGGAGCCCCGGTGGCTGTCGGGAGCCAGGTCATTCGTGGCCCCTCTTTCCCCAAAGCCACAGAGAAACTTTGATTGTCTTCGTGAAAATCCACCTGAAACACCGGGATACGGGCAAAGTTCATGTGCCATGCATGAACAGTCGGGTACTGCTCACCCGGTGCCGGGTCGGTCAGGCTGATGCGGATCCGGCTTTGCACACTTTCCAGATTGCGTAATTCTTCCTCGGTGTACTGTGTATCGTCATGGTGCCAGACTCTATGGGGCATCATGAAGACATTGCCGATGACCCCGATCCCATTGAACAGATAGAGTTCGTAATTATCCAATGCATTGTCGAGTTTTCCAAATAATCGGGTCAGTCCAATTGCGGCATTTCTATTGGCTTTCTCTACCGCGCCAACGTTTCTTCCCGTCCCTTTCCCTGAGTCCACACCCGGTGGTGGTGCGGGCGGAGGCATGAGTAATGTCGCGGCATGCGCACTCCCCATGATTTGAAATGTCCAACTGAAATTGGAGAGCGATTCGGGCTCAGAGCCTGCATCTGTACTGCCTTCGGGAACATTGCACGACTTGGCAAACACCGGTGTGACGATCGATTTCACGCGAACGACCGGAATATCATGCGCCAGATGTGCTTCACGGAGCGGATGGATCGTCGTGTCTTCAAGGCATTGGCTGTCATAGGGGTAATAGCTGTTTAATGCCTGATTAAAATCTTTTGGCTGCTCTGGCGGCCGCTCTCGAACGGGTTTGGGCGCATCAGGGGCATCCGGTGACTGTACCGTTAACTGATCTCCGACACTCAGTGCTAGCGGATCTGCTTCATAAAGCGAATTGAAATCCAGCAGTTCACGGGCGGTCAAACCATATTGCTGAGCGATCTCATCCCAAGTTTCCCGTTCCCCTGTCGCCGGATCCCGCTGGACGGTATGAGTTTGGCGGGTGGACGCCGCAACTTGTTCGTTAGCGACCGCGGTTCGCTCAAGGACAGGTTGTTGAATGGCATCCAACAATGCATCGAGGTCGATTTTCACACCGTGCTGTAACAACCAGTCTTCACTGAAATGATCCAGATCCTGACGGGTGATCCGCTCTCGAAGGTAAATCAGGTACTGATCCGTCATCAAGGTCCCGGCCCGTTTCCAGGGCAGCAAAATCGCACTCAGGTGCCCCTGATAAAAATCGTCACTGAGCTGGTCATGGGTAGAATGTGTGGCACGGAATGCCCAACGCCTGTCACCGAGGAGTTGATATTCCTGCATCAGCTTTCCATCACAGAAGTGGTAGAAATAACCATGGCTGGGATGCCCTAACAGCCCTTCAATTTCTACGGCGGGCATGACGGCCATGAATGCTTCCTGCACGACCCCGGAATCCGCAGGATGAACGCTCACAGGTTCAGGCGGAGTCACGCCCAGCGATTCACAGGCTCGGGCCGCATACAGACGTTTGGGTTCATTGATCACGACGGTCGTAGTCAATCGGAAACCCTGTTCAACGGGCTTTTCCTGCCAGTTCATGAGCCTGCCTTCTTCCTGAGTCTTACCGAGAAAGAACGCGCAATTGTTGTGCTTGTGCAGCGACTGCATGGCGCAGGACAGCTCGAAGCAATATTCAAATTCTGCCACCGGAGCCGGATCTTCCCGTACCGGCGGTGGCGGGGGCAGGATGGTGCATTCCTCCAACGGCTGAAAGGCCGCATTGGGATATCTTCTGTTTACCGAATCGTCATCAATACTCACAGTGCCCCTGAACAAAATGTCTACATATCAAACACATTGCGCGGATTTTACCACCCAAAGGGGGTTGCGGTGTGACGGTTTTTGAGGGGTGTTTTTCAGTGAAACTGACGGGCGAGACTGTGAATTGTCAGGTTGGGGGCGTCAAAATAACAGTCATTCGTTCTGGTGTACTGGCCAAAAGAATGCGGTCTAACCTGTTGCCTGAGCTCGCCAGATCAGCAACCCGTACGAAATACACCGCAACCCAGTTGCAAGTGAATATTGGGCAAACAGTGCCTTCATTACGTCATCACATTGATCCTGTGCGAAAATTTCACACCCGGCTTCGCCATGATGGCGGTGCAGGGATAAAGTAACAAACCATCCACACCGTCATTGATGAGCTTTTTCTATGCGCAGCCACCGTCTTACATACAAATTTCTGGCCATCAGCCTCTTCCTTTGTTCGGGGCAGGCATGGGCAGATTGCACCACAGAAGCACTCAACGAGATTCGGGGGGAAGCCCTTGCAGCCTACAAAAATCAGCAAACTGATCGGGCGGCGCAGATCCTGAATCAGTTTTATCAGGAAGGTTGCGATCTGTATGAGATGCGTCAGGCTTCCGATACCGTCTTCAATCAGGGGTTATGGCTCATCAGCGATCTGATGTTCTATCGCCAAAAACAGGGGGATCAACTGGAATGCCTGTCTCTGGGGAATCAGGTTTATACGCAATGGATGGCCAGTACACCCGAGCGACATGAGCCGAAAGTCGAAAAAGCCCTTCAGACCAATCTCAGGCAGTGTCAGAAATCTCTGGATCAACAGTATGCAAAGCCCGAAACATGTCCGGTCAAAGGCTTTGAAAACATGCTCGCGTTTCCGAAAGCGTGGCAAGCGCAGGACCCGATCTACTTTGAATTGCGGTGTATGCGATTTGCTGAAAATACGAAAAACCTGATCGGGGGTCAGCGGGATTCCGAGCAGTTCAGAAGCGAAGGACTCAATGATGTTCCTTCGTTCGATGTGCTCTATGTCAGCAATGTGACAACCACCAACAGCGAGCTCAGCCGCTTAGATGCCATTATTGATGAGCCCATCATCGAAGAGGAATGGGTCAATCATTACGCCCTGGATAAACTCTACCTGAAAGACGACGACAATAAGATGTGGCAAACCGGCCATTGCTACAGTTTTGATCTCAGGTTTGGCAACAAAGCTGGTCAGCTGTATCTCGATGGCAGCTCCTCGCCTTGCATTGGTGGAAGCGGCGCCTCCCTCAACCAACTCATCGGTCACATCCGATTCCCTTTCTCGGTGGATATTCTGGATAACAAGACCGATGTGGTGAAGTAGTTGCGGCGGCCGTTTTCATTGGTTGCCTTGTTATACCAATCAAAGTCAGTCCGTGATCAAACACTTGAACCAGCTGGGATGACCCGTGATTGACTGCGATTGGTATCATGCCCCTTTAAATGCGGCCTGTCTCAAAGGCAGGCTGAGGCTCCCGGACCAAGTTGTTCATCCATTTTTTCGACTGAATCCGCTGCGACGTCAGACCAATTTTCACCACCTCTTCGAGCAAAATTGCGGCCATCACCCAATCCAGAGACCAGCCCAGTACCAGCCCGGTATAGTAAGCCAACGGGATCCCTATCAGCCATTGGGCCGACAGGTCGATAAAAATGGTGTAGTTGATATCTCCACCGCTTTTCAGAACACCGCCGATACCAACCATATTGAAGACTTTCAGAACCATTCCGAACGCCATCACCAGACAAACATGAACGGCCAGCGTACTGTTTTCCAGCGGGCTCAGGCGCATCAGCTGTGTCAAAAGTGGCTGCGCCAGCCAGCATCCGATGGCAATCAGCAATGCCACACCACAGCTGATGAGCACATACCCCCAGGCCGTCTGTTCAGCGCGCTGATAATTCTCGGCACCGAGTTCATGACCGAGGATAATCGACGCCCCAACGGCTGCCCCCAGAAAGGCCGACATCAGCACACTTTCAACCGGCGCTAACAAGGCAATCATTGCCAGTTCACTCACCCCGAGCTGACCCACAAGAATGTTGTAGACCACAATCCCTGCGGCCCAGCCGGTATCGTGAATCATCATCGGCATCGCAATCTTCAGATAACGCTTCAGGTGCGATTTTTGCCAGGCTTGCATCCAGTGCGTCCGGTTCGGAAACAATGCACGATGGCTGCGCAACGCCAGATAAAAAAGGATCAGGGTTTGTACCAGCCGGGAGATCGCCGTGCCTAATCCCGCCCCGAGAACCCCCATTTCCGGAAAGCCGAACAGGCCGAAGATCAGCAAAGCATTCAGCACAATATTGACAATCACGGCCACGATGCTGGCATAGGTTGGCAACCTGGCGTGACCCGAAGCACGCAACACAGCTTCAAGCGGGACAACGATGGCCGTCAGCAGAAAACTGGGGCCAGTGACCCACAGATAATCCGCAGCCATGTGAACATAGTCTGGCTCCGACGCCACCCAGCCGACAATGGTCGCTGGCATCAGCCCATACAGGGCAATAAATGGCAGTACCGAGAGAACACACATCAGCCATGATTGGGCCAGCGTGCGCTTGACGCCATCCAGATTCCCCGCACCAACATATTGCGAAGCGAGTATGTTTACCGCGCCACTGATACCGGCAATCATCAGCAAATTGAAGAAGAAAATCCGGTTTCCAACGCCCACGGCAGCCGTCGCCTGCTCCCCGAGCTGGCTGACCATAAAAATGTCGATCACGCCTAATAACGAAAACAGCATCGCCTGCAAAGAAATAGGCAAGCCAATGTGAATCAGTTTCTGCCAAAACGCGCGATCAAGATGACGAGATGCCAGCTGCATCACAAATCTCCTTCTGTGGGAATCAGCACAGTTTAATCCCAGTCCTCGTTTCCGGTATTCTGCTCCCCCATCCAAAACTTTTGCCAAACTATCCAGATGCAGGACAAACAGGAACATTATCTGATTTCAGATAAAACGCAGCAGGAGTTGATTGATCACACCAAAGTTCTGTTGATGGAAGAACACGGCATCGTTCAATGTGGCCTCGCCAACTGCCGTGAACAATTTTCAGTGTTCCGGAAGCAGCCGCAGCAACATATGCTGCTCTGCACGGTGCAGGGCAAAGGCTGGCTCGATAGCCAAGGGAGCCGGTGGATACTGGAACCGGGGTCGGTCATGATCGTGCCTGCCGGTACAGAGAACGCTTTTGGCATTGAAGAAGATGGCTGGCAACTCGCCTGGCTGTTTCTGGATCCTTCAATCCAGTGGCCTGTGCTGGATACTCAGTCGATTACGTACGCCTTCACGCCCGCGGCGGATGTGATGTACGCCGTCATTCAAACCTTGCTGAGAAGTCTGGCGTTGCCGATTGATTTGAGTGGTGCCGTCATGGCGCATGCCATACAGCAAATCATTCTGATGCTGCACAACACACAAGCCACGAACCTGCCCCACCAGCACCTCAGACTCAAGCGGGTTTTTGACCGCGCCCAGCGGCAACTGCACAAAGCGTGGGATGTGAAGCAACTGGCAGCCTTGTATCCCTGCTCAGAACCTCATCTGCACCGGCTTTGTCAGCAATATCTCGGCCGCAGTCCGATGGCACAACTCACCCGCATGCGGATGGAATATGCTGGCCGGTTACTGCGTTCCTCACAATGGTCTGTTCAGCAAATCGGAGAAATCGTCGGATATCCCACTCCGGCGAATTTCAGCACGCGTTTCAAAGCCTGGTCTGGCGTCACACCCAGAGCATTCAGGCAACAACACAGTCGTTCAGACGGGTAACTCACATCAATTAAAAAAGGAACAAAAATGCGCGATTCATTGCGTCAGAAAATTATTCAGGTCTGCCAGAAGAAGATCAGTCAGAAAGGCGACAACGTCGGGGTGTCGTTTTATGCGTTTTTCGCCAACAAGAACGATGACCCAGCATGCCTGATGGAGGCTGCAACCTGGTGGATTCAGACCCATCAGCTCGATCACTTTGAAAAAGCGAAAAAAATCATGGAAATGGTCGAGGCTGGCCGTTAAGCGATCTTTTGCCATTAAGAAGCCCCCGGAGACCGGGGGCAAATGTCACTTAATTTCAGACCGCAGAGATACACTGAAGCCGCTTATACCAATCGCAGTCAATCATTGGTCATCCTAGTTTGTTAAAATGCTCAATAACTGCGTTAGGTTTTTTGATTGTAGAATCACGACTTATCTAAAAAATCCGCCTTGTTCTCAAACATTTTTCCTACGCTATTTCTGATCACTGACTGACTTTGATTGGTATTAATGATTGGCAGCAGCCTCTGCCGCAGGTTTACTTTGCGACTTTACGAAGTAAATACAGCCCGCCAGGAACAGCAGTGGCAGAACCGGATCAAACAGGCTGCCGTTGCTGCCGAAAATCAGGTTCAGAATCATCACCAGCGAACCGCCCACCGACCATGCGATCGTGGTCGGCACCGTCCAGATCACCAGTTGCTTGCGAACTTCAGTCACACCCATCAGACGGTTCACGATGTGGAACAGACTGTCATTGAAGTAACCGGCAAACAGGCTGCCCATGGTCGCTGCCGAAGCCGCAAAGAGCATATTGATGCCTTCCATCTCTGCAAGCACCGGCGCTGAAATCGAGGCTGCCGTAATCATGGACACCGTTCCGCTGCCCTGAATCACGCGCACCAGCGTGGCAATAATGAACGGGATCATGATGGGTGAAATCGACAGCGCCGCAATCTGATTCGCGATCTCAGTGCCTGCACCGGATTCACGCAACACACTGCCCAGAGCACCACCCGCACCAGTCACCAGCAGAATAATGCCTGAGGTTGAAATCCCCTCTTCCAGTTTGCGGGTCGTGGTTTCTTTATCCAGATAAGGGGTCAGGGTGTACACCGCCATCAGGGTACTGATCGACAATGCAATGACCGGATGGCCGACAAAGTTGATCACCTGGCCGATCATGCTTTCAGACAGCCCCTCAAAGCCCAGTTGCTTCTCCATCAGGCTGGCCAGTGATTTCACCAGAATCAGCAGGATGGGCACCGCAATCGGCATGACTGATTTCGTCAGAGATGGCAGATCTTTCGACGCTTTTGAAGCCATATACTCATCGTGGACTTGCTTGAGATCGTCGGCATCTTTTGGCAGCGACACAGGCGTCGCATACTCAGGAAAGTGTTTCTCCAGCCAGCGGGCATACATCACGATGCCGTAAATTGAAGGCAGCGCGATCACCAGTCCCAAGCCCAGCATCGAGGCAATATCGACACCAAAAATGCTCGCGACACCCAGCGGACCCGGCGTCGGCGGGATACAGTGGTGCGCCACCACCAAGCCACCCGCCAGTGCGACCGTCAGTGTCAGAATGGAACGACCAGAGGTTTTCGACAGTGACTTCGCAATCGGGAACAGGATAATCAGCGCACTATCCACGAAGACCGGAATACTGACGATATAACCGGTAATCGCAAGCGCCATTTCTTCCTTTTTCTTGCCCAGCCATTTGATGAAATGGTACGCGATAGACTCACCCGCGCCGGAGGTCTCCAGAATAGCCCCCATCATCACACCCAGACCGATCACAATGCCGATCCCGCCCAGCGTGCCTCCAAAGCCTTGACTGATGGCAGACATGGTTTCATCCACACTCAGCCCACCAATCAGGCCCGCAATACAGGCCGCGGCCAGCATCGCAATCAGCACATGAACCCGGGTTCTCAGCACCAGAAAAATTAAAACAAAAACAGCAATGATTAAGCCAATCACAGAAATAGGTAACATTAGCAAGCCTCCTCTTCACAAACCGGATACTTGGCCAGATAGCCTTCAAGTACCGTGCGGAAATCCTTATCCGCCTGAAATCCCAATGACAGTTCTGCAGCATTGTTGAACGCTTTCGGCCAACTGCTGACGATGCTGGACACGGCTTCGTCTGTCTCGAAGCTGACGCGCTGGGCAAACTTCTCGCCTGCGATATGCGTCATTGCCGTGATCATCTCCGCTGGCGTCACCTGAATACCAGGCAGATTCAGCGTTCGGTAACCCTGAATCTGATCCGCAGGCAACTGGCTGGCGTGAATGATATTTTCAATCACGGTTTCCGGGCTGGAAATCCACAGCGGCAGCGACGGATCGACCGGGCAGTTCGAACGCTCTCCTTTCAGCGGTTCACGGATGATACCGCTGACAAAAGAAGACGCGGCTTTGTTTGGCGTGCCAGGACGGATACAGATCGTCGGCAAACGCACGGTGAGCGCGTCGACGAAACCTTTGCGGCCATAATCATTGACCAGCAACTCACCAACCGCTTTCTGCGTCCCGTAAGATGAGCTCGGCTGTGTCGCCGTCATCGGCTCGATCAGCGCTGGCAGCTCACCACCAAACACAGCCAGAGAACTGGAAAAGACAAACCGGATGGATGGATTCACCTGACGGCATCGCTCCAGCAGTAACTGCGTGGCGAGCAGATTCACTTTCATCCCAAGGTCAAAGTCTTCTTCCGCATGGCTGGAAACAATTGCAGCCAGGTGGAAAACATGGGTCGTCCGGGCGTCAATCAGACGATCCATCTCCGCCGGATTGGTTATATCTGCAACCACAGCCGTCACCCGGCTGTCGTACGGGCTCAGGTCTGGTTCAACCCGATCCACAATGCGGATCTGCGCTATCTCTTTGTAGCGGTGCAGTAATGCGTGGGTCAGCATGGCTCCGAGAAAGCCCGCCCCACCGGTAATTGTTATATTCATGAGGGTCATCCTTACTCTTCTATCTTTCTTACGTCTCTTGTCGAAAGTGTTGTCTTATAATTTCCGTTCACAGATAGGGGGTCACCCAGCTCAGGCCTTCTTGTGTGCCTTGTTGTGGGTTGTATTCACAGCCTATCCAGCCCTGATAGCCCGACTTGTCCAAGACTTCAAACAGGTAGGGATAATTGATTTCACCGCCAAAAGGTTCATGACGCGCCGGGACAGAGGCAATCTGTACATGCCCGATATGATCAGCCAGATCCTGAATCAGGACCGTCAGATCCCCGTCCATGATCTGGGCATGGTACGCATCAAACTGAAGCTTAACGTTTGGGCGATCGATCGCCTGAATCAGCGTGACGGCGTCACGTTGATGGGCAACAAAGTACTCCGGCACATCCCGGCTGTTCAGCGGTTCGATCATCACGCTGATCCCATGCGCCGCAAAACGATCCGCTGCATAGCGCAGGTTCCGGATAAAGGTTTCACGATGCGCTTCAAGACTGAACGCTGGATTCACAATCCCCGCCATGGCGTGCACTTTTTTACACTGCAGGGCCTGCGCGTAATGCAGTGCGGTTTCTACACTTTGCTCGAATTCAACCACCCGGTCCGGCAGGGCGGCAATGCCCCGCTCACCGCCAGCCCAGTCGCCCGGCGGCATGTTGAACAAAGCCTGCTCGAGCTGATGGAACTGCAGCTGCTCTGCCAGCTGATCCGCTTCATAGTCATAAGGAAACAGATATTCCACAGCCTGAAATCCAGCCTGTCGGGCTTGTTCAAACCGCGCCAGAAACGGCACTTCCGTAAACAGCATCGTGAGGTTTGCAGCAAACTTCGCCATTACTTGCCTCTCCCTTTCAAATCACTGACTTCTGCATCGGTGAGATACCGGATCGCTTTGCCATCCAGCATCAATGCCAGCTTGGCGGTTTCTTCCAGCTCTTCTGCATTATCGACGGCATCACACAAATCGGTGCCGGTCACGACAGGCCCGTGGTTAGCGAGCAGAAAGGCACGGTAATCCGCAGCCCGGTTCGCCAGTTCGATGGCAATCTGCGGATCCCCCGGTCGCAGGTAAGGAATCACGGGTAACTGTCCGACACGCATCACGTAGTAAGGCGTGAATGGCCGGATTGCATTCTCCGGGTCCAGCCCTTCCAGACAGGACAGCGCCGTCAGATAAGTAGAATGCAGATGCACAATGGCATTGCAGGCTGAATTATTCCGGTAAATCGCCAGATGAAAGGCAATTTCTTTCGATGGGCGATCGCCAGACACATGGTTTCCCTCAATATCCACCACCGACAGGCGTTCAGCCACCAGACGACCGAACGATGAACCCGTGGGTGTGGCCAGGAAATTACCGTCCGGCAGTTTCAGTGACAGATTCCCGGCACCGCCGGTGGCATAGCCTCGCTCAAACATGGAGCGTGCAAGCGTCACCATCTCTTCTCTTAACGCTTGTTCAGTCATGAAAATATCCTTGTGCCTTCTGAAAAAATGATTTGTCCCCGAAATTGCCTGATTTGAGTGCCAGTGACAGATCCTGATCGATCGCTTTCACCCAGGGCACACCCGGTGCGATTTGCGGACCAATATGGAAACCCTTCACCCCAAGACTTTGCGTGACGACACCGGAGGTTTCGCCGCCTGCCACAATGAAATTGCGAACACCGTGCTCACGCAACGCGTGGGCAAGCTGACTGAAAAACTGTTCGACCGCACGGCTGGATGCCTGTGCGCCAAACTCCGCCTGAATGGCTTTGAGTAATTCCGGATTGGCCGTGGCATACACCAGAGGTGCGTACTCACTGTCGAGGTTGGCCAGCACCCATTCACACACCGTCTGGCTGTAGTGGCTGTCGGTCAGACAGGCGTTCACATCCAGTGCAAAATGCGGTGCAATCGCCAGATAATGGCCGACTTGCTGGTTCGTCATCACAGAGCAGGAACCGGACAATACGACCGTCTTTCCTGCCTGTGGCCGTCCGGCAGACAAGGCCTGCGCTGTCGCTTTGTCTGCGGCACTCACCCAATGCCGGGCAATGCCGGCTGCCAGCCCTGAACCGCCGGTCACCAGTTTCAGATCTTTGCACGCCGCGCCAATGGTCTGTAAATGCTGATCACTGAGTGTATCGACCACGGCATAACGGATGCCCTGGCGTTGCAGTTCCCGGAATGCTGCTTCGACGGCCGCTGACCCTTGATCGAGCACGGCATAATTCACCAGCCCGCTCTTGCCGTTTGACTGCGCATCCATCAGACGCATCAGATTGGCATCGGTCATTGGCGTCACCGGGTGGTGACGCATCCCGGATTCACTCAGCAACTCGCCGTTCACGAACAAATGTCCATGGCACACGGTTCTGCCGTTCACCGGCAAAGCCGGACAAATGACGGTAAAGCTTGTCCCCAGTTCTGCCATCAGTGCATCAGTCACCGGACCAATATTGCCTTGTGCGGTACTGTCAAAGGTCGAACAGTATTTGAAATAGAACTGCTGACACCCTGCCGCCTGCAACCAGCGCAACGCTGCCACAGAATCCGCAACGGCTTCTTCGGCCGGACACGACCGGGATTTGAGGCTGATCACCACAGCATCCGCATCCATCGTCAGCGTCTGCGTCGGTACACCATTGAGCTGAATGGTTTTCATGCCGTTTTCAACCAGAAATCCGGCAATATCTGTTGCCCCGGTAAAATCGTCGGCAATCACTCCAAGTAACATGATTTAAGCTCCTTTCTTGCTCGGGTCTTTTTCAGGCAATTCGATCCCTGAAAAAATCTTAATCACCGCGCTGTCATCTTCCTGCCCGTGGCCGGCATTGCTGGCTTCGGTAAACATGGTGAGCGCCGTGCTGGCCAGTGGCAGTGGAAAGTTCATGGCTTTGGCACTGTCTGCGACCAGGCCCAGATCTTTCACAAAAATATCCACCATGGACGTTGGGGTGTAATCGCCATCCACGACATGTTTCATGCGGTTTTCAAACATCCATGAATTCCCTGCGGCATGTGTGACCACGTCATACATCAGATCCAGCGGGATCTCTGCTCTGGCTGCCATCGCCATCGCTTCCGCACCGACCGCGATGTGGACGCCAGCTAACAACTGATGAATAATTTTGACCGTGGACCCTTTTCCGATGTCTGGACCCACGTTGTACACACGGGCCGCGACAGCATTCAGCACAGGATCCAAGCGTTCAAAGACAGACGCAGCACCGGAAGCCATTACCGTCAGCTCGCCTGACGCCGCTTTGGCTGCGCCACCGGAAATCGGGGCATCCAGCATCGGTAAATCAAATTGCGCCAGCGCCTGTTCAATCGCTTTCGCATCCTGTGCAGAAATGGTGGCACACACCATCACTGGCGTTCCCGGTTTCAAAGCTGCCGCCAGACCCGATTCAAACAACACGGCCTGAACCTGACGGGCATTCACCACCAGCAAAATCACGGCATCCAGTTGATCTGCGAAATCTGTACACTGCGCTGAAGTGCCTTTTGCGCCCGCCTCCGCCAGGGTCTGACGGGCGGCATCATTCAAATCAACACCGTAAACGTCTAGCCCGGCACGGAGGCACGACTTGGCGACACCCATTCCCATGGAGCCCAGTCCAATCACTGCAACGGCCTGCATTTCACGCATGGTACTCACCTTAATGTTATATTTTGTGAATTAATGTTCATGTTTGTGATTCTAGTGATAGAACTGTCATCGTTCTGTCACCTACGTCACAAAATTTAACATAGATAGACTGGCATGACGTGTAAAAAACAAGCGAAATTCACAGGAAAGCACACTTTATCTTGTTTATTCAGCTAGATACGATTCACATAACATCACATCGGACATAACATTTTTTCACAAAACAAGTAGAGAGCATGGTAAACTGCTCTTGTCGGTATTCTTCAGTGTGAGCGAAAAAACCATATGATTCCTGCAGAGCGTCAACGGGCCATTCTGGCTATCCTGAGCAATCACCAAGTCATCAGTATTCATGAGCTGACCGAACAGCTGGATGTGTCGCATATGACAGTTCGGCGGGATATTGCCAAACTGGAAGCTGATGGGCGGGTCATGTCTGTTTCAGGGGGGGTGCAATTATCGGAATCCATTCATCTTGAGCTGCCTCACGATGACAAAATGGCCCATCAGCATGATGAAAAGGTCAAAATTGGGCAGCATGCGGCCACACTGATCCGGCCTCACAGCACGATCTACCTTGATGCTGGCACAACGATTCTGGAAATTGCGCATCAGCTGGCACAACGGGACGACCTCACGGTGATCACCAATGACTTTGCGATTGCTGCTTTTCTGATCGCACATTCTGACTGTGCGCTCTACCATACGGGCGGAAAAGTGGATCGGCAGAATCAATCCTGCGTGGGAGATAAAGCCGCATCATTGCTGCGGGAGATGAATATTGATCTGGCTTTTATTTCGACATCGTCATGGAATCAACGCGGCATTTCAACGCCGAACGAAGACAAAGTTATGGTCAAGCGGGCCATCATCAACGCCGCCAAGACCAATTATCTGGTCACCGACGCATCCAAATATGGCAAAGTCGCCACCTTTCACGCACTGGATATTGAAAGTTTCGATAAGATCATTACAGACCGCAACCTGCCTGCGAGCAGTCTGCATGACTTTGAGGAAAAAGGGATTCAGGTTGACGTGGTCTGAGCCTGCGCGTTCTGGCCTCATACCAATCAAAGTCAGTCAGTGATCAGACATAGCATTTGAACAAGCTAGGATGACCAATGATTGACTGCGATTGGTATCAGAGCCCCTCAATGTCTTCCTTCACCTGATACCCTTTGTCGGTGATAATTTTCTCCAGCACAGACACGCGAGCTTTCAGCTCGGCCATTTCTTCTCGCAATGCCTCGGCTTCCCGGCTCGCCAGTCTGTCCTTTTCCTGCTGCTTCGCCTGAAGACGAAGATACTGCTGCACAATCAGTGCGCCAAAAATAATGGCAATGATCCAGACAGCCGTCATGTTTCCCCCTGCTCGCTCATCCGGTCCGTGTGGTCGGTTCAGAGCCAACACCACATTCACCCGGCGTCATCCCAAATTTCCGTTTAAAAGCGGTGATAAAGTTCGACGGATGATTGTAACGGCAAAAATATGCGGCTTCACATACCGACAAATTTTCCTGCCGCATCAGTTCCCGCGCTTTTTCCAGCCGCCGGTTGCGGACATAATCCAAAACCGTAAACCCCAATTCCTGCTTAAATCGCCGTTGCAACACACTGACGCTCATCGCTGTGGCAGTCGCAACCTCTTGTAAGCGTATATCATGGTGCAAGTTCGATTCGAGATAAGCCACCACCCCCGACAATGAATCTGGCACCCGAAGTAAAGACTGGGCTTCACACCCAAAAGTTTCAGGCGCACAGGCGGCCAGTTGCCGGCAAAGATCCAGCATAATTAACTGAGCGCGTGATTCCAGCATCAATTCACGTACCCAAGGATCCGCGATGGTTTCGGCAACCAGCATTTCTTCGCACCAGGCCAATTGTTGCGAATCCGGCTCCCAGCACCAGGTCGCAAGATGGGTTTGGAGATATTGCCGAACCGATTCAGGCAACTGAAGGTGACTTTTTTCAAACCATTCCGGACGCAACAGCAGATTCACTTTTCTGATTTTTGTCTGGCTGGTTTCAATGTGTCTTCTGAAGGCACACTCCCGGGCCAGATTGACAGCCATCGCCTTCGCGCCTTTCGAGGCATCCAGCAGATGATCCTGACCGTCATAACCAAAACCAATACAACCGGACAGCAACAGCGTCACACAAACACACGGACCCGCTTTTGCCAGCACATCGGCTTGAGCAATCTCGTAAAAAGTACCGGCCTGTACAATCAGACCATTGCGGAACTGACTGTAGTGAAATGTACCTTCCAGCAAAGTTTCATTCTGTTGCCGGTTATCAGAAGATACGCGATCCCCCTGGCCACCATTTTGTATCAGCTTCGCCATTACGACACGTTTCGTCCGGTGTGGCGCACTTTCCTTTGCCTGTTTCCTCTGCCCGATCAATTTCAATGCCCATCCCCGGTGATTTTTACGAATAACAGTTAGACGATTTCGCATAACTGTCTGGCCTTCTCAGCGAACCGGAATCAAAATATCATGAATACGAATCAATATCATTCATAACAATAAGACACAGACAACACGGATTTCTTTTCAGGTAGGATTAAGCTCACATGTTCAATCATCACACTTTCAATGTGTCGCCCTTGCGACGTTCCGCCCTTTCGCTTGCCATTGCTTCAACACTGACCCTGCCATTCACCGTTCACGCTGAGGAAGAAAAACAACACCTTGACGAGATGGTGGTCTGGGGAGCAAAAGTTTCCAGCTCATCGGAATTTATGACCGATGAAGACATTTCCGTCCGTCAGGCGGACCATCTGTCGGATCTGCTGCGGGATATTCCGGGCGTTGATGTCGGTGGCACCCACTCCGTGAATCAGCGGATCAACATTCGCGGCATCGGTGAAACGGATCTGGACATTCGTCTGGATGGTGCGTCCCAGTATGCCAACATGTTCCACCACATCGGTAACCTGACGCTGAACCCGGATATTATCAAAGCCGTGGATGTGCAGGTGGGTGCGAACTCCGTTCTGAACGGGGGACTGGGCGGTTCTGTGATGTTTGAAACCAAATCCGCAAAAGATCTGCTGCGTCCGGGTGAACAGTACGGCATCCGCCTGTTTGCCGGGTATGGCAGCAATGACTTCACTCAGGGGTCGGTCTCCCTGTACGGTCAGCTCACCGACGCACTGGATGCGCTGCTCTATGCCTACCAGATTGATCGCAACAATTTTAAAGACGGCAATGGTGATGAAACACTGGGCTACGAAGGCACCGTAGATGACATCATGCTGAAACTCGGCTGGGAGCCAGCAGCCAACCAGCGTTTGCAATTCACCTATGACCGGTACCGGGATGAAGGCGATTACAATCCACGACCGGACATGTCGACCACGGCCAACAATGGCCTGACACAAGACCAGCTGGCACCGACCAATTATGATCGCGACACATTCAGCGCCCGATATCATCTGAATCAGGGCGATGCGCTGGACCTCTCTGTGACTGTTTATCAAAACCGAATCAAACTGACCCGGGATGAGTCTGCGCTCACACCCTGGCCGCCGAACCGTCAAAGTGTCAACACCGCTGAAAACATCAATACAGGTACCACGATTCTGGCAGTCTCTGAAGTGAACCTCGGCGGCATGGCGCACACCCTGAGTTATGGCGGTGAAGGCAACATTCAGGACAGTAAGAACAAATATGGCAGCCAGCCGGGCAATGAAGAAACCCTGACCAGCTGGGCGCTGTACCTGGAAGATAAGATTCAGGTCACCGATGCGTTCAGGGTGACGCCCGGCGTGCGCTTTGACACCGTGGATCGGGATGCGGTAACCAGCGATCAAACCTTTGATGACATCAGTTGGGCGCTGGCTGCCGATTATGACGTGACCGACAACCTGACACTCTTCGCCAGCACGCGGTCACTGTTTAAAGCGCCGCCATTGCTGGAAACCTTCATCAACTATCAGGATATTGCCTATCTGGCTGACGATATCAAAGCCCAAACGGGTCAGAACACACAAGGGGGCTTCCGCTGGCAGTACAATCAGGGACTGAGCAGTTATGGTTCGACGATCACTGTCTTCAAAACACAGCTGGATGATTATCTGGCCAGTGAATACAGTGCCGGCCAATACGTCTTCTTTAACAATGGTGATGCCGAAATCGAAGGATTTGAAGCCAGTTTCTTCTATGGCTACGATGCATTGACAGCGAAGCTGTCTTATTCGAAATCTGACAATGAAAACACCACCAACCATGCGCCGATTCTTGCGGCAAATGGCCGCAGCAGCGATGTCGGCGACAGCATTGGCCTGACGCTGGATTACAGCCTGTACGATTTCGACCTGTACCTGGGTTACCGCGGGCAGTTTGTGCTGGAAGAGGATAACGTCCTGCCAGGCACACCCGTCAAAGACAGCTATGATGTGCACAATATTTACGCGCAGTGGGCGCCGCGTCAGATCGATGGTTTCGTCCTGACATTCGGCGTAGATAACCTGCTTGATGAGGCTTATGTCTCGCACGCATCCCGTTCCGGCACAGCACGTGGGCTCGATACAGCAGATCTGGAGCCGGGCCGTAACATCAAGCTATCGGCATCCTACCAATTCTGATTGGCAACTGAAGAAACATCCCAAAATTATTCACTGCCAAATATCGACCAAGCCGCCTGAGTGAAGGGCGGTTTTTTTATTGTAAAAAAGCCGCTGTTTCGCAGCGGCTTTGATTCAGGAATAAGTTAGTCCGCATTGGCAAGCTGATGTTCGCTCGCATCCGGCAATTTATACCGCCCTTCCCGGTAGAGTTTGCCCCCCAGCAAGGCATGCGCTAAAGCACGCTTAGATTCAAGTTCGCTCACCTCGGTGACGCTTAATTGTCTCGAATCAAAATCATACTGATAACCCATCGGGGCTTTGCCCGGCTGCAGCACCACCAGCTTGTCACGGGTCAGATAACCGAAGTTCTTATCAAACTGCATCATGGCCCGCTGGAACTCAGGCGCAAGCGGTTTGGTCAGGTCATGGCCAATCATCGGCGAAGTATTGTCCGCACCGATCAGTGACAACAGCGTCGGTGCCATATCAATATTACTGGCCAGACGGTCATCCTGACGCGGCTGAATGTCGCTGCCCAGAATCAGCGCCGGAATATGAAAACGATCGACGGGGACAGGCACGTTGCCTTCTGCACGGGCATCATGATCAGCGATCACAATGAAAACCGTATCTTTCCAGTAATCCGATTGCTTGGCTTTGGCAAAGAACTCACCCAAAGCTTTGTCTGAATATTTCACCGCATTATTTCGGGTATGTTCAGGTTGCTCATAGAGTTCAATCTCACCATCCGGGAACTCATAGGGTGAGTGGTTACTACTGGTAAAGACCAGGCTGAAAAAAGGCTGACCCGATTGATGCAGTTTGGTGAATTGCAGATCTGCCATGGTGTACAGATCCTGATCCGATGCACCCCAGGAGCCGACAAACTTCGGATTCACAAAGTCCGGCAGGTCAACAATTACCTCAAACCCATTACCGAGGAAGAAAGACTTCATGTTATCGAAGTGACTTTCACCACCATAAATGAACTGCGTATGGTAACCCTGTCGCGCCAGCAGATCTGCGATGGTATAAAAGCCGGTCTGGCTCTTACTCAGCTTCACCACCGCGCGGGAAGGTGTCGGCGTAAACCCGGTTGTCATCGCCTCAATCCCGCGCACTGAACGCGTGCCTGTAGCGTACACCTGGGTAAAGTTCCAGCCTTCCTGCATCAGCTGATCCAGATTTGGCGTCAGCGGTAAGCCACCCAGCCCACCGACAAAACGTGCACCAAGGCTTTCCTGCAGCAAAATGACCAGATTCTTCTTCCCGGAAAACGTCGGCGAAATCGTATTCAGCGTCGGAATCTCATCTGAAATAAACTCTGCCTCACGACCTGAAGCCTGGCGCACCGTCTGAATAATTTCTTCCAGCGGCATCTGACCATAAAATTCTTCGGCATTTTTTTCTGATGCCATATTCTTGGCTGCAAAAATCACCGAATATGCGGAGTTCAGCGTGAGATCATTGAGCAGCGGATCGGTTGAAAACGCCACCATCGCCGGGTTCAGCGGCCGGTGCTGAAACGTTGAGCGCGCGCCCATCACACCCAGAGCAACAACTGCCAATGCCAGAACCGGCCGCCAGTACCACTTCGGTGCCGTCAGATCACGCACCGCATAGCCGCTCAGTTTCCAACCCAGTACCAGCGTCAGCAATGTTCCCAGCAATCCCAGCGCAAGTTCAGCTTTGTAGCCGACCCAAAGCATACTGAACACTTCTTTCGGGTAAACAAGATATTCGATGAACAATCGGTTTGGACGCAGATTATATTCTGTAATAAAAGTCGGGGTCGCCAGTTCCATATACACCAGAACCCACAGCCCAGCGACAAGCCAGATTCTGAAAACAAATAACCAGCATCGGCCCAGAACGCCTGTGACCGGCATCAGCGCAAGAAGCAATGAGGGCAGAATCAGCAACCAGCACAGTGTTGAAATATCAATCCGGACGCCCTGAGCGAGGATCATCAACCAATCCTGCCAACCCGTAATATGATCGGCCTGCCAGATTGTCAGCAACAATCGGGACAGGCTCAGTAAACATAAAGCAAGAAGAGAAAACAGGATGACAGGAAACATCACCCCGGTGACACGTTTGAGCGTTTGCATGACACAACATCCGAATCAATGGCATCCGGATTTCGACGGATTACCAGAACAGCTTCAAGATGATCGCCAGCCAGATCCCGCCTGTCAGCATCAGAGCAACGAAAACGGCTGCAGACCCGATGTCTTTCGCCCGTCCGCTCAGCTCATGAAATTCGTTACCAATCCGGTCAACGACTGCTTCAATGGCAGAATTCAGCAATTCAACAATCACCACCAGGAACAGACTGGCTATAAGCAAAATATGCTCTACAAAGCTCACGGGCAGAAAAAATGAAACCGCCGTTAGCACGACGAGTAAGACAATTTCCTGACGAATGGCGGCCTCGTGTTGCCAAGCAGCTTTCAGACCTTGCATTGAATAGCCGGCGGCTTTCACGATGCGTACCACCCCAGTGTTACCAGGCTTCATAATGTTCCTTTTCATCTAAAGTCGGACAAATTAGTAAATTTTTGCTGTGAGGAAAGCAATTTCTCGCTTAGATTTGAGTTTGCTCCAATCCTGACGGTCATCATCTTGTCATAATGTGATTTTCTCTCAAACCCACCCGCCACAGTCAGTCCGGCTTCACCATTGCCGTACTCTGCCTGTGAATTCTTAAGATTCCCTGAAGAGACCATTTTTCTTGGACTTTCAATCATTCAGATGGGCAGCTGCTGACCTGTTTTCACCGTGCGGATCGCTAAATTCGTATGGATATCTTTCACCATAGTCAGCCGTTGCAGCTGTCGGATAAAAGATTCGTAATGCGGTAAATCTCTGGCGACAACCTCCAGTAAGTAGTCATGCGCCCCGGAAATGACATGCGCGCTGATCACTTCAGGCATTTCTGTCATCACCTGTTCAAAGGCATCGATGGGCTGATCTCTGTGATTGTTCAGGCTGACATTCACAAAAAAAGTCATCATCAGCCCCAGCTTTTGCCGATCAAGTGAGGCCTGATAACCGGCTATAATGCCATCATTTTCCAGCTTCTTAATACGTCGGGCGCACGGAGACACTGACAAACCGACTTTATCGGCAATCTCTGCCGTGCTCTGACGGGCATCGCGCTGAATTTCGACCAATATTTGTTTGTCTTTTTTATCCATCCTGCCTGCTTCCCTGTCCACCGCCCCGGTTTCATCAGAAACGTTTCAGGCGTGTATCAATCAAATGATGCATCTTTTGCGGAATTATTGGTAAAAATAACCAAGATGACAATGAATTGAAGTCATCTTTGCCAACATTTATCACGCTATTTTCCCGATACTTTTGCTATCTCATTTCAAGGACACTTCAGATGCAAAAGTCTGCCTCCACTCTGCTGACCGGATTGTCAGCCATGCTGGTCACCCTGTTGATCTGGTCAAGCTTCTTTCTGTCGTTACGCGCAGCCAGCCACTCCAGCCTGACCACCGCCGACATCGCTTTGCTGCGATTTGTGCCAGCCGCCCTGCTCTTCGGCTGGTGCTGCAGAAGCAGATTCCGCGCAATATTCGCAACGCCCAAACGTTATCTGGCCCTGATTGCCTGGGGAGCAGGGTTACCTTACTTTCTGATTGCCGGATGGGGATTGCAGGCAGTCCCGGTCGCAGACGGCGCGTCTTTGATTCCGGGCATCTTGCCGCTTTTCGTTTCGGGGATTGCGGCGTTTTGCTATCGGGAATCGATCTCTGCTGCCCGCCGGTTGGGGTTGTGCCTGATCGCGGTTGGCGTTGCCTGCTTTGTGTATAAGTCGCTGATCAACGGCCAGCCAAACCTGTTGAAAGGGTACAGTATTCTGCTGTTTGCCAGCCTGAGCTGGGCCTGGTACACCATCGCGATGCGGGTTTCCGGATTAACGGCGATGGAAGGTGCTGCGGTGATTGCAATCTCAGGCTGTCTATTGTTGGGTCTCGGTGCCTTGAGCGGCACGATCACCTTCAACCTGACATCGGCTGGTTCTCAGGAGATTCTGTATCATTTTCTGGTCCAGGGAATCGGAGTCGGAATGGTGTCCAGCCTGTGCTATGCCATGGCAATTTCCAGGCTGGGTGCAGAAGTCAGCGCAGCGTTGGGCGCATTCACCCCCGTTCTGGCTGCTGCTCTGGCTTTCCCCTTCTTTTCTGAGCCCCTGAGCAGTCAGACTTTACTGGCGATGGCCTTTGTCGTTTGCGGCGCGATCACAGCCAGCGAAGTCTTGCCGCTCCGGTTGAACAAATCACTGAAAAAAGCCTTCCGGTAGGCACCGATTCAGGCCATCCCCATCAGTCGCTTGTAGGTCTCAACCGACTGATGGTAAAAATCTCGTTCGTCATCGTCGGCGATATTTTCCGCTTCTTTCAGAAATATCTCAGGGCCGGCCTTGCCGTTTTTCAGTTGCCAGACGGCATAGGCGGCCTGCTTATCCAGCTCGACACGGTTCTTTTCGGAATCAGACAATAAAGACAGGTTATGCATGCTTCGCTCATCTCTGGGATCACTCGGGCGACATAGTAACGAATTCGTCGTGAAAGTGAAGCCCGAGGTCCGGACGCAGCACCATCAGAACCCGATGTGATTCGAGACAATCCAGGTAAACACCACCACAACCACGGTAATCAGTGCAACACTGAGTACAGGATTTAATGTCCGCTGGCTGGGGTAGCGAATGGCATCGATCACCGACGGTTCATCAGACTGTCCGGCCGGACCTTGAGCCTGTTTCAATTGCACCAGTCCCTCTTCAATACAGTCATCCTCGCCATCAATCACTTGTGCATCCAGCCATCGCTGGCGATCGACTAAGCGATCCGCCGGAACACTTCTGGGGGGCCAAATTGACCGGTCCGGGGCTCAATCACGCTGATCACCATCAGCTGTTTCGACGCTCCCCAGACCCAGCAAGGCAGATAGCTACCCTGAATATCGACCCGACACGGGTAGGGATAGTTTTCATCACTGAGCAGTTGAACAACCGGCAGCTCCGTTTGCGGCAATGCAAGGAAAGCCTGCTCCAGCCAAGGCTGAATTGCATGGCGAAAGGTATTTTGACGCAGGGGCAAAAGTCGCGACAGTCCGCGCAAAATATAAGCCCGGAAATCAGTGCGTATCGCTTGTTCCTGACAGAAGTCCTCAACGGCCCGTGTTTCCCGCAGCGCAAGAAACACAGCCCGGCAGGTTTTCTGATAATGTTCAAAATTCGTCATATACGCCTCCGCAGCAAAGCCCCACTATTTGATGATTGTAACCAAGATGTGCCAGGCCGTTGTTGATCTCGCTGCGGTTGACAGTCAACGCTGTTCGTCAGGTCGCCTCAAAGACCAAATCCGACACTCAGCAAGATCGCATTGTTATCGACGTCGCCCATATCGCGGTATTCATAGCCAAGCGTCACATCCAGCAACGGAATAATACCCAATACAAACCCCGCACCACCGGCGAATCCCCAACCATCATCTTTGAATGTCGTCCCGGCAAATTTACGATCCACGTCGTAATAGTTTCCACCCGCTCTGGCATAAATACTGCCAATCAGTAACGGAATATCAGCCTGAAGTGTCAACGGAATGGTCGTGTAATCAATGTCATTTTTTGCCGCAGATAAATCTGAATCCACTTCTGCACTGCCGATTGCCAGCCCTGCATTGGCACTCAAAATAGACGTCAGCTGGTAATTTAAATTCACGCCATATTCATAGCCGTAGTCTGAATTTCCATCATACTCAAGCCGGGATGCACCGGCATGGACACCAGCAGATAACCCCAGAATTTCAGCACTGGCAGGTAAACTCAGCATCGTGAGTGCCACTGACATCATTACTTTTTTCATGGTTACGATCCTTCGAAGAAAAAATTATCACAAACTAAAGCCATCTATTCCGTATAAAGCTTTAGTCCAAAACCACGCAATCGCCAACTAATTCACCGAAAAAACAAACAGATACTTCTGTTTTTTTCATCCCGGTCACATTCAGACCCCCCCAGCAAATGAAAACGATTACATCACGTTCTGTTTCTACCATGGCATTTTTTTCATTGATCCACGTTCTCAAATGCTGAAATTTTGTATAAAAATGCAATAAACCTATGATTTGATACTTTTTTGGCATGGATACAAACCTTGTTGAATAAGCAGCGTTCTGATGAAAAAGCAAACGATTCACCTCAAGCTTTCAACACATTTGGTAAGTTAATCTGGAATATCATCCAAACAATCAATAAAATGTGATCAATTTCAAAAGTTCTCTGAGGGGTCTTCCCTAGACTGGCCCTCTGATTCAGCGACAGCCTTTTGGCTTTTTCGTTTCTGCCACCGCTGCGTTGATTTTTTTCAGATGAGAAGTGCCACAGAGTACGACACAGAGGGTAAAACACATGAGCGAAATTCTGCTTGCAACAGTCGCAGGATTAATTGTTGGCCTGTTCTTCAGCGCCGTGAAACTGCCACTGCCTGCACCACCGGTACTGCCGGGGATTATGGGTATTGTTGGTGTGTACCTCGGTGGCATTGCCTATCAGGCCGTGGTTGAACGTTTCTTTTCATAATTTTTTCAAATAACTTGTCAGGAGTCCGCTATGGCAACCCCGCATATCAATGCTGAATTTGGTGATTTCGCAGAAACTGTCCTGATGCCAGGTGATCCGCTGCGCGCGAAACTGATCGCCGAAACTTACCTGGAAGACGTCAAAGAAGTGTGTAATGTCCGGAATATGTTCGGTTACACCGGCACCTACAAAGGCCAGAAGCTCTCTGTCATGGGTCATGGTATGGGCATCCCGTCCTGCTCCATTTATGTGCATGAGCTGATCAAAGATTTCGGCGTCAAAAACATCATCCGTATCGGTAGCTGCGGTACGGTCAGCGATGACATCAAACTGATGGATATCGTGATTGCCATGGGCGCGTCAACCGATTCTAAAGTGAACCGTATCCGCTTCAACAACCACGATTTTGCGGCGATTGCAGATTATCACCTGCTGGAAACCGCTGTGAATGAAGCTCGTGAGCAAAATGTGCCCGTTCGTGTCGGTAACGTTTTCTCTGCAGACCTGTTCTACAGCCCTGAAGCTGATCTGTTCGACAAAATGAACAAGCTGAACATTCTGGGTGTGGATATGGAAGCTGCCGGTATTTACGGCGTTGCAGCTGAACTGGGTGCGAAAGCACTGACCATGCTGACAGTTTCTGACCACATTACCCGTGGCGAGCACTTGAGCTCTGAAGATCGTCAGAAGTCTTTCCATGCCATGATGCAGGTTGCACTGGAAACAGCCATCAAAATCTGATGCGTTGATTTCGAAGGAATTAGTCAGTTCAAACCTCAGACGAACATGCCGCAGCTCAACATTCTGTAATATGTGGCGTCTTACACAATTTGAAGCGGGTTAAACCGGGCGGCAATCGTGAAGTCTGACCGTTTGAGCGTACTAATGGGTGCTGGATCATCATAAGCAGTTATGATTCGGCACCTTTTTTCGATCAGGTTCTGAGATCGCTTCACCTGATACGTGAACCGGTTCTGAAGGAGAAGCAGCATGATGATCAGCCAAACAGACGTTGCAACACTACCACCAGCCAGTGGCGCATGGCAGTTTAATCACTGCAAAACGGTGCATTGCCGAAATTTTGGCTCCCGGAATCCGGACGATTACATCATCCAGCTCACGAACCCGAACCGACCTTCCTTTATTTGCAGAGAATGTGGCGCATTCCCGCCGCTGATCAACAACCACAGCGTCATTGCTGAATGGCGATACCTCAAACTTCAGCACAGTTGCGGGCTCCCGGCCTGTAACAATCTCAACTGCGAAAATCTTGGGCTTGCCGTCCTGACACACCGCCACCTGTATCATGCATTTGGTTACAGCGGTGACCGCCAGCGCTATCGTTGCAAGGCCTGCCAGACGACCTTTGTGGATCGCTGGTCGGGTTTTAATCCCAAACATCTGGTTCAGCAAAAACTCCTGGCACTCTTGTTCACCGGTCATCCCATCCGGGATATTTGCCGTCGCCTGAGCATGAACCCGAAAACGTTTTACGATCAGCTCAATCACATTGCCAGCCGTTGTCGCCGACAATTATCTGTTTTTGATGCCCGCTTGCTGCAACACAGACCCCAGCTGGCGCTGGCATGCACCCTGAGCCCGCTTCAACCCAATGCCGACAATGGCGTGAGTTGGCTGGCCAGTTGTGAAGCCCATTCCGGCTACGTGCTCAGCCAGCACATCAATTATCATCCAGAAGAAGCTGGCAACGCAGTCGCTATTCATGACCCGTTCAATCCGGATGCACGCTTTATGGCCAAACCAATCCGCGCAACGGTGTCCGTTCAGCCGCCCCCACCGCAAGGATTGCTGGCACAGGTGGATGCAAAATACCGGGAAGTTCTGTCCAGGCCTCACCTGGAAGATCCGATCAGTGCCAAAGGGCTGAACCATTTTCCCGCGAAAGGAAAGCTGATCCGGCCACAATATGCCGCTTATGCGCACTTCCTTCAATTGAATGAACTGATCAGTGAAGACACACAATTGATGCTTTTTATGCCGCAGGAACCCCTGTTGCGTTCAGCCTGCCTGTCCGTTTTTTACGACAGAATTCAGGCAGAAACCATTGAGCCCATTTATGTTGAGGAAGATCCGGCCTGGCCGACAGATCAGGCTGCCGGGCGGATTGATATTGTCCTGCTGGGCTGGTGGCGGGATCGCTGGGCCTTTACCCGCAACGATCAGGTCAGCAAAGGCATCTGTCATCTGCGGGGAGAGCGCGACAATGAAGCCAGATGGCTCCAGATAGCGTCTCACCGTGCGGTTGATGACTATCAGCAACGTTTTTATCAGCAATTTTCTCAGTTGGTTGATGAGCCAAGACGCAAAGCCAGACCCGGCGGATTAATTCCGTTGCTGGATATTTATCGCGCCTGGCATAACCTCTGCCGGCAAGACCGAAATGGTATGACCCCGGCACAGCAACTGGGCCTGATGCGCTCACCACTCACGCTGGAGCAGTTACTTTCCTGATCCGAAGCGCCATCATCTGTATTCTGGTTCCCGTCTGCTGCCTGAAACTACAGCAGACCACTCAAAATACAAATGAAATGGCAGCGGAAGGCTTCATCACGTGCTAACTCTTTTGGCATAGTCTGTGTTTGTAAGTATGCTTTTATCGAATGAACAGAATACTGAGGTCTAGTGGTGATAAGGATTGTCCCCAACCGAATCAAGCCAATATTACTGGTCAGCA
Source organism: Photobacterium sp. GJ3 (assembly GCF_018199995.1). NCBI lineage: Bacteria > Pseudomonadati > Pseudomonadota > Gammaproteobacteria > Vibrionales > Vibrionaceae > Photobacterium > Photobacterium sp. GJ3. The sequence continues at coordinate 1,347,545 of NZ_CP073579.1, forward strand.
TGCTGAGTGTGGGCATACTGCCAGCCTATATTTACGGCTGGATTAGCGGCGAAAAACTAAACGACGTCGCATTGGACCGAATTGCCAACGGCATTAACGCGCGCAATAACATCTCTGCCCAAAGTCTGGATCAGACTTATGCGCTGCGACTGAAAAACCTGGACCTGCTCAGTCATTCTCCGATTTTTTCCCGTCCACCTGAGCAAATCAGTCAATTTTTCCGAAATTTCGGGATCACGGACACTTCTTTTTCTGCCATGCATCAGATCCGAAAAAAAGACGGCCAGTTTTATCTTGGTGCCAGCTCCACGCAAGGGCTTTCCATTGATGAAATTGATGCCCCGGATTTAGCACTGATTGAAACCGCGTTAAATCAGGCTCAAAACGACCACTACATCTCTCACCCCAAAGTCAAAGGAGAAGTGGCCACAGCCTATCTTGCCCGAAAGATTCGCAACCAACCGGATGGCTACCTGCTGATTGAATACAGAATGGATGACATCAAACAGCAATTGGCACAGTTGGGCCAGGAAGTCAGCAGAACCGATAATGTTTACCTGACCGACATTGACGGTAATCTGCTACTGAGCAGTAATGATTCACCCGCAGCACTCACTGAGTTTCAGCAATTCTTTCAGGCAAATCTGGTGGCTGGTTCTGGTGAAATGGCCTCTTTCATGCCCTTTGTCGCTGGGCTGACTTACTACCAGGATAATTCGGATCAGGCCATGATTGCCGCAGTGGTTCCCTCGCAAACCAAAGATGCAGAAGGCATGCCTGTCTGGTCATTGATCACTGTCACCTCTCAGGACAGTGCCATCAGTGTGATCGATGAGCTCCATCATTTCTTCATGCTGGCGCTTGCCATGATCAGCCTGTTTATCCTGTTGCTTGCCATCACCCTGACCAAACGCATTACCGATCCCATTGCTAAACTGACACGTTTTGCATCTCAATTCCGACTGGGCAATTATCAGCGCAGTGAAAGTTTTCAGGGCCCTATGAATTTCAGGTGCTGCACGATGCGTTGAATCAGGGCATTGACAAGATTTCGGCGGATACCCGCCGGCTCAATCAGACCCTCGAAAAAGCCAAAGCTGCCGATAAAGCCAAGTCGGCTTTTCTGGCCAATCTGTCTCATGAAATCCGAACGCCCATGAATGGCATGCTGGGCCTGTCTCAGCTTCTTCTGAAAACCGACCTGACCCAAGAGCAGCGACAGCACTTACTTACCCTGCTGGATTCCGGAAAGCATATGATGGCGCTTCTGAATGATATTCTGGATTTCTCTAAAATCGAGCAAGGCAAGCTCAAGCTGGATAAAACTCATTTTTGCTTTACCGATTTAGTCGGCGCGATTGAGAGTACATATTACTCACTGGCGAAAGAAAAAGGCCTGACCTTCAATATTGATTGCGGTTTTGTTCAGGAAACCTGGTTTTATGCAGACAAATCCCGCATCCGGCAGATCCTGTTTAACCTGATCAGCAATGCCATTAAATTCACCGATCAGGGCAGCGTCAGAGTCCGGATGTCTTTATCGCATTTACCCGGTGGTGAAAAACAGCAATTAACCATTGTGACCGATGATACCGGCATCGGGATTGCCCCGGAACGTGTGGCCCACATATTTGACCCTTTTGCTCAGGCAGAAGCCTCCACCAGCCGACGCTATGGCGGCACTGGTTTGGGACTGAGTATCGTGCGTCAGCTCGCTCAACTGATGGACGGGGACGTCGTTTTGACCAGTGAACCGGATCAGGGCACCGTCGTCACCGTCACACTCTGCCTTGAGCAAGGTGTGCCGCAAGAAGAGCTGATTGAGAACATTGAGGTCGATCGACAAGCGTTTGCGGGGTTACATGTACTTGTGGTCGAAGATAATCACCTGAATGTGCTGATTATGGAAAGCTTCCTCAAACAATGGGGATTCCTGACATATACAGCCGAAAACGGTCTGGATGCGCTGGACATGATTCAGCATCAATCCTTTGATCTGGTGCTGATGGACAACCACATGCCCGTCATGGATGGCCTTGAATCCACCCGTCGCATCCGCGCTTTGCCGGAGCCCTACCGCATCGTCCCGATTTTTGCCTGTACCGCTGATGCGTTCGAAGAAACACAGAAGAACATGATGAATGCTGGCGTTGACTGTGTAATCACTAAGCCGCTGGATGAAAGAAAGCTGCTGGATGCGCTGCAACGCTTCCGTCATCGCATTGATTATATGGCCTCGCTGCGTCACCGTGCACTCAACCAAAACATCCCGCAGAGTCAGGATTCTATCCTGAGCGATGCCATACTTCAGCCTCCGGAGCAGACAAAAACAGCCACGGAGCAAACAACCTCAGCGCCTGTACCTCAGTACAAAGAAATGGACATGGATGAACTGATGGAAATTCTGGATCATGACCCGGACATGATTGCACATTTCCTCACCATATTCGCTGATGATCACCATGATTATGATCATCAACTCCGTCTGGCACTTGCCCAGGGCGATATTGAACAGGGTATTTTACTCAGCCATACTCTGAAAGGGGCTTCCGCCAGCTTGTGCGCACACACGCTGACTCAGGCGGCCAGTGTAGTAGAAAAACGTCTTAAGAGCGGCGAAATGCCCACAGAATCGGAGCTTTCCCGCCTGTCGGACGATTTACACCGTTTTTGTACTGAGATCAGAGAACATCAATTCGTTGAACAATAAGCATCCATCAAGAGCGCCATGACAATACCATTCGTCTCGTGCTCTCCCCGACCGGGCTACTCTCACGTCGTTCATATACACACCCAACCAATCATATGTTCACATCAGTAACGACTGCTCAAAGGCTCAAATCCAATCCGATTTTTTGCAGGCTTATTTTTATCTTAATCAGTGCCAAACCCTGGCTTTGCGATTGACTTTTAGCCTGAAAAATTCAATTATCGGGACATCAATTGCTCTACAGCCATCCATATGTTCATACCTGTTGGATCAGGTGCGAACGGATCCTGACAAGAGCAGTCAACTGGCTAAACTTAAAGCTTGCATTAATTCAGCAAAGGTCGAGAGATATGAGCACGAAACTTGAACAACTGCGCGCCCTGACGACTGTTGTTGCCGACACCGGCGACATCGAAGCAATTAAGAAATATCAACCGCAAGACGCGACCACCAACCCGTCCCTGATTCTGAAAGCTGCTGAAATCGAACAGTATGCGCCGCTCATCGACGATGCCATTGCGTATGCCAAAGCACAGAGCAACGACAAAGCACAACAAATCGAAGACGCGGGCGACAAGCTGGCTGTGAACATCGGGAAAGAAATCCTGAACGTGGTGCCTGGCCGTATCTCCACTGAAGTTGACGCACGCCTGTCTTACGACACGCAAGCCAGTGTTGCAAAAGCTCGCAAGCTGATCAAAATGTACAACGATGCTGGCATCAGCAACGACCGTATCCTGATTAAACTGGCATCGACCTGGGAAGGGATCCGCGCAGCAGAAGTGCTGGAAAAAGAAGGCATCAACTGTAACCTGACCCTGCTGTTCTCATTCGCTCAGGCGCGTGCCTGTGCTGAAGCCGGTGTGTTCCTGATTTCTCCGTTCGTTGGCCGCATCATGGACTGGTACAAAGCGAAAGAAGGCCGTGACTTCGAAGCCTCTGAAGATCCGGGCGTGATTTCTGTCACCAAGATCTACAACTACTACAAAGCACTGGGCTACAACACCGTGGTCATGGGCGCAAGCTTCCGTAACACGGGTGAAATCCTGGAGCTGGCTGGCTGTGACCGCCTGACCATCAGCCCGCAGCTGCTGCAAGAGCTCTCTGAAGCACAAGGCGACGTCGTTCAGAAGCTGTCTGCTGACGTGGCTTCTGAAGAACGCCCGGCACCGATGACTCACGCTGAGTTCCTGTGGGATCACAATCAGGACCCAATGGCAATTGAGAAGCTGGCGGAAGGGATCCGTAACTTCGCCATCGACCAGGGTAAACTGGAAACCATGATCGAAGCGCGTCTGTAATCCCGCGACAATTTCTGAGAGCAGCACATCGCTGCTCTCAATCGTTTTATGACTAACCTGTATTGAGTAAGAAGAATTAATTATGGAACGTAAAGTACTGGCGAATGCAATCCGTGCCCTGAGCATGGACGGTGTACAACAGGCGAATTCCGGCCACCCGGGCGCACCGATGGGCATGGCGGACATCGCTGAGGTTCTGTGGCGTGACCACCTGAACCACAACCCGCAAAACCCGAACTGGGCTGACCGTGACCGCTTCGTGCTGTCCAACGGCCACGGCTCCATGCTGATTTACTCCCTGCTGCATCTGTCTGGCTACGCGCTGTCGATTGACGATCTGAAAAACTTCCGTCAGCTGCACTCCAAAACACCGGGTCACCCGGAGTACGGCTACGCGCCGGGCATCGAAACCACCACAGGTCCACTGGGCCAGGGCATCACCAATGCGGTGGGTATGGCGATTGCGGAGAAGTCTCTGGCAGCACAGTTTAACCGTGACGGCCACGACATCGTTGACCACTACACCTATGCATTCCTGGGCGACGGCTGCCTGATGGAAGGGATTTCTCACGAAGCGTGCTCTCTGGCAGGGACGCTGGGCCTGGGCAAACTAATCGCCTTCTGGGATGACAACGGCATCTCCATCGACGGTCATGTGGAAGGCTGGTTCTCTGACGATACACCGAAGCGTTTTGAAGCCTACGGCTGGCATGTCATTCCAGCGGTAGACGGCCACGACGCAGCAGCCATCAACGCGGCGATTGAAGCGGCAAAAGCCGATCCACGCCCAACCCTGATTTGCACCAAAACCATCATTGGTTTCGGCTCTCCGAATAAAGCCGGCTCTCACGACTGCCACGGTGCCCCGCTGGGTCACGACGAAATCGCAGCAGCCCGTGAATTCCTGGGCTGGCAGCACGGTCCGTTCGAAGTGCCTGCAGACGTTTACGCACAGTGGGATGCGAAAGAAGCAGGCGAAGCGAAAGAAGCGGCATGGAATGAAAAACTGGCCG